>JAMPFR010000017.1 GCA_023664365.1 Acetatifactor muris
CAAAGAGGGAAATGTAGAAATTTTCCTGCGACTGTTTGGTGATTTAGGTTTGGAGAAAGCTGTACTGGAGGAGGACAATTATACAGCTGATGCAAATGCTTCCGAATCGGAAGAGCTGAATGAACCGGAAAAACCGGGCAAGGTAGCAAATGGAAAATCCCCCACACAGGCAGATAAAATTACTAATAGAAACGCTCTAAATAATAACAACCATACATAAGGACGTAACGGACCGCCTCATGCAGATCAATCCCACCCTGGCAAAGCAGGCCAGACTGGTGCTGGACGTGAACAAATCGGAGCGTCATATCAGAGGCGGACTTGCAACAAAAGAAAAATACGCCCACAGGCAGGAGCATTGCTAGAAGCGGTATTACTTGGCATATGACAGGTATATCTACAAAATATACTTGTCATATGGCAGGTGCGGAAATGGTATGTAAACGAGTTGACGGTGGACAGGCTATGGGAAGGTCTGGTATACTTAACTTAAAGTCCCGGCGGGCTAAATCAGCCCGGTGGGCTGAAGTTGTCCGGCGGAAAGCAGCCGTCAGGCAGGAAGGGTGGAAAAACATGAATTTAGCGCAGGCAAAGGAGAAGCTGGCGAAGTACGGGCAGGAGCACGTCCTGAAATATTATGATGAGCTGCAGGAGCAGGAGCGGGAGGCGCTTCTTGCGCAGATAGAGGCCACGGATATGAGCCTTCTGGAGGCATGCAGGCACAGGGAGGAACTGGAAAAGAAAGGCGTCATCACGCCCCTGGCGGCCATGCAGCTGCCGGAGATCGAGGAGAACCGAGAAATATTTACCAAGCTGGGGCTGGAAGCAATCAGAGCCGGGAAGGTGGGCGCAGTGCTTCTGGCGGGGGGCATGGGGACCAGGCTGGGCTCAGACGATCCCAAGGGTATGTACAATGTGGGCCTGACCAGGGATCTGTACATTTTCCAGTGCCTGATGAATAATCTGTCGGATGCGGTACGGCAGGCGGATGCCTGGATTCATCTTTTTGTCATGACCAGCGACAAAAACCATGAGGCTACCGTAAGCTTCTTAAAGGAGCATGACTACTTTGGCTATCGGGGGGAGTTTGTTCACTTTTTTAAGCAGGAGATGGCCGCAGCCACTGACTATGAGGGCAAAATATATCTGGAGGAAAAGGGGAGGCTTTCCACTTCCCCCAACGGCAACGGGGGCTGGTTTATCTCCATGAAGAATGCCGGGCTTCTGGAGCTTGTGAAAAAAGAGGGAATTCAGTGGCTGAACGTGTTTGCCGTGGATAATGTGCTGCAGAAAATTGCCGACCCCTGCTTTGTGGGCGCTGCCATTCAGCGGAACTGCGCCGTCGGCGCCAAGGTGGTGCGCAAGAATGCTCCGGACGAGAAGGTGGGCGTTGTGTGCCTGGAGGACGGGCGGCCCTCCATTGTGGAATACTATGAGCTGACAGAGGAAATGATGAACGCAAAGGACGAAAAGGGCGACCCGCTTTATTATTTCGGCGTTATCCTGAATTATCTCTTCCGGGTGCAGGATCTGATTGAAATTCTGGATAAGCGGCTGCCACTGCACATTGTGGAGAAAAAGATTCCCTATCTGAACGAGGCGGGAGAACTGATAAAGCCGGACGCGCCCAACGGATTCAAATATGAAAACCTGGTGCTGGACATGATTCATCAGATGGACAGCTGTCTGCCCTATGAGGTGGTGCGGGAGAAGGAATTTGCGCCGATTAAGAACAAAACGGGAGTGGATTCCGTGGAGAGCGCCAGGGCGCTGCTGCAGCAGAACGGGATCACACTTTAAACATTTTGACAGATTCTGATAACAAATAAGTATTGTGCCTCCCGGCAGAGCAGGAGTATCATTGAATCATACGGCGGACATTTGCAGAGCCTTGAACGGTTGTAAGCGCGATATGTCAAAAGGACATATTTGGCTCACGGAAACAGATGTCTGCATAACCGGAACAGACAACAAAAAACAATGCGGGAAGTATCCTGCGGAAAAGAGGGAGCTATGAAAATTTTAGTGACAGGCGGCGCCGGATTTATCGGCAGCCATACGGTGGTGGAATTGCAGCAGGCAGGTTATGATGTGGCAGTGCTGGACAATCTCTGTAACGCCAGTGAAAAATCCCTGCAGCGGGTGGAGGCTATCACGGGCAAAAAGGTTCCTTTTTACAAGACGGATATTTTGGATCGGGAAGGACTTGAGAAAATATTCTCCGCAGAGAAGATCGACGCGGTTATCCATTTTGCGGGGCTGAAGGCGGTGGGCGAGTCCGTGCAGAAGCCCTGGGAGTATTATGAGAACAATATTGCAGGCACCCTGACCCTGGTGGACGTCATGAGAAAGCACGGGGTGAAGAACATTATCTTTTCCTCCAGCGCAACGGTGTACGGGAATCCCGCCTTTATACCCATCACAGAGGAATGCCCCAAGGGACAATGTACCAACCCTTACGGCTGGACCAAGTCCATGCTGGAGCAGATCTTGTCCGACATTCAGAAGGCGGATCCGGAATGGAACGTTATCCTGCTCCGTTATTTTAATCCCATCGGCGCCCATAAGAGCGGCACGATGGGAGAGAATCCCAACGGCATTCCCAACAATCTGATGCCTTATATCACCCAGGTGGCGGTAGGAAAACTGAAGGAGCTGGGAGTCTTCGGAAATGATTACGATACGCCGGACGGAACCGGCGTCAGGGATTACATCCATGTGGTGGATCTGGCAGTGGGCCATGTGAAGGCATTAAAGAAGATTGAAGAAAAAGCCGGGCTGAAAATTTATAATCTGGGGACAGGCGTGGGGTACAGCGTTCTGGATATTGTGAAAAATTTTGAAGAAGCCACGGGCGTAAAGATTCCCTATGTGATTAAGGACAGGCGCCCCGGCGATATTGCGACCTGCTATGCGGACGCGGGCCTGGCGAAGCAGGAGCTGGGCTGGGAGGCGCAGTACGGCATCAGGGAGATGTGCGCCGATTCCTGGAGGTGGCAGAAGAATAATCCCAACGGATATGAGGATTAATCCTCCTCAATGACTTGGATTTCCAGATAGTCGAAATCAACGGTTTCTATAAAATTGTCCTGGGTGAAACGTGCCTTTCGGTGTCTTTTGAACTCCGCGATGGTTTTGTCCAGCCAGATGGGTTTGCCTAAGTCAAACTGAAGGCATATTTCATCCAGAGCGTGAAATACCTTGTGGGTGCGGGTATCAACGCTCCCGTCTTCAATGCAGGCGTCCTGCAGCATATGATTGTCTTTAAAGGTTCTTGCCCATAAACGAAACATAGTCTTTTCCCCCGTTTTTCTTAATCTTAATGGATTTTTCCCTCCGGTGCAAGTAAAACATACAGCTGCCGCAGGCAGCTTGTGCCGCAGGCAGCGCGGGTACTGTGAAATAACCGGAATAAAAGTTTACCCGGCTGCATAAATATACAAGGTAGGGCAGAAACGGCGGCTCTCTTAAAAAAGGATTAATTTTTTGTGAATATCATACATTTGCATGAGTTTTTGTGGTATAATAAAATAGAATTTACAACGAAAGAAAATCTCTGTAATAAAGGAGCGGCAATGGAACTGAAGGAATTAAAGGGCGACAACGGCGAAGGAGTGGACAGCTGGAAAGAGGTGACGCTCATTTACAGCGCCGCGCTGCGGCAGATTGAGACAAAGATGGGAATTCTGAACGATGAATTCCAGCATGTTCATCAATATAATCCTATCGAACATATCAAGGCCAGGATCAAAACGCCGGAGAGTATTGTAAAGAAACTGAAACGGAACGGATACGAGTCCACCATCGACAATATGGTGAAGTACATAAATGACATAGCGGGCATCCGCATTATCTGTTCTTTTACCTCGGACATTTACCGGATAGCGGATATGATTGCGGAGCAGAGAGATATTAAGGTGATTGCGGTAAAGGATTACATCACCTTTCCCAAGGCCAGCGGTTACAAGAGCTATCATATGATTGTGACGGTGCCTGTGTATCTGTCGGATCGCACCGTGGACACTACCGTGGAAATTCAGATCCGAACGGTTGCCATGGATTTCTGGGCAAGCCTGGAGCACAAGATTCACTATAAATTTGAAGGAGACGCACCGGAGCACATCAGGAGCGAGTTGATTGAGTGTGCCAAGATGGTGTCTGATTTGGATGCCAGAATGCTGTCCCTGAATGACGAAATACTTGCAATCAGCAGGAAATGATGTCTGTTGAAATGCTGTTTGGCGGGTGAAAGCAGGAAAACTTTCATCCGCTTTTTTCATGACGACAGAATTTTTGCGAAACGTGAATTTTCCGGCGAATTTCTGCGAAGTGTGATTTGCACACGCGCTGCGGCGGAAGAAGGCATTTACCGCCCGATTACCCCTAAATGAGGAGTGCCCAGGCACCTTTCGGCACCCGGGCTATTATGAAAAAATTATCTTATTTGCTTCTTTGAATGTACTTAGAGTATAACAATTAAATATGAACAAAGTATGAATAAGCTGTAAATAGTTGGTGAATGTTACAAAAATCTTATATGGAACAAACGAGATATGTACATTTTGCACAAACAAAGCAAATATAAGCCGGGGAAGAACTGTAACGAAAATACGGCGGCATCTGCGGGCCATAGCCGGAAACAGTTGTAATATGTGTAAAATAATGGTATAATAACTAATAATTGCAAAGATAATTAAGGAAGCACAGTTGATATTTGGAGGAACGCAGATGGACATATTTATGGATAAACTGGCACAGCAGCGGAATGCCCAGGAGATTATCAAGGCCAACACCACGGCTGAAATTCAGGAACTGGATATGCTCAGAAGCCGGGTGGCGGAATATAACGATTGCCTGAACAAGCTGCAGAGGCTGGTAAACGAAGGCGCTGACGGGATTAAGAGCGCATCCGGAGAAAGCGTGGCGGAGATAAGACGGCTGGTGGAAGCGAGCCTTGCAAAAATAAGGGAAATCCAACAGGACGCCTCAGGGCTGGAAAAGCTTGGGAAACAGCTGGAAGGCGTCGGCGGGCAGATGGAGGACGCAAACGATCGTTTGAAAGGTATGAACGGCCGGCTGGAGGATGTAGACGGTCAGCTGAAGGGCATGGACGGCCGATTGGGAAATCTGGGCGTACAGGTGGACAGCGTGAACGGACAGCTGGGAAATCTGAACGCGGAACTCTCCGATAAAATGGGGCAGTTATCCAGACAGCTGGAGGAGAATGCCCGGGAGAATCCGGGGGATCGGCTGAACGAAAAATTTGCCGTGGCGGATGAAAACGTCCATAAAGAGTGTGTGAAGGTATACCGCAACGTGCAGGCGGTTGTCATGGAGGAAAGCGGAAAGCAGAATGAAACTCTGGCTGAGATTTCGGGAACGCTGAACGCCACAAAGGGCAGGCTGGGAATCGTGCTGGGGATCTCTGTAGCGGCCCTGGTATTTTCTCTGGCGGGGGCTGTGCTTCAGCTGCTGAATCTGCTGGGTATCAGCCTGGCGTAAGCCTGCGTAAATGAGATGGGAGGAAATATGTCCAAGGAGCTTTGGAAGCCCGGTAATATGCTGTATCCGCTGCCGGTAGTCATGGTGAGCGTGGCCGACGGAAAGGGGAGGGCAAATATCATAACGGTTGCGTGGGCAGGGACAATCTGCACCAACCCGCCTATGGTCAGTATATCGGTGCGCCCGGAGAGATATTCCCATTCCATTATAAAGGACACGGGAGAGTTTGTCATCAACCTGACTACCCGGCAGTTAGCGTTTGCCACAGATTACTGTGGGGTGAAAAGCGGCCGTGATGTGGATAAATTTAAAGAGATGAAGCTGACGCCTCTTTCCGCCAGCAGGGTCAGGGCGCCGCTGATTGCGGAAAGCCCGGTGAATATTGAGTGCAGGGTCAGGCAGGTTATGCCGCTGGGTTCCCATGATATGTTTCTGGCAGATGTAGTTGCCGTGCATGCGGACGAGCAATATATGGATGAGAAGCATAAATTTCATCTGGAGCAGGCAGAGCCCATTGTCTATTCCCACGGGGCTTATCTGGTCTGCGGGGAGCAGCTGGGCACCTTCGGTTACAGCGTGAAAAAGAATTGAAAATCAGGTTATTTGTGGGGGGAGTCCATGAGGCTGCCCCTTTTTACGGCATTGTCGCCGTATTTGCCGCGGATTTTGTCCAGGGCTGCGTCCAGCTTCTGCTGCTTTTCGGACGCCGGGGCGGCATAATCAAAAAGACTGAGCTGTACAGGTTCTCCTTCTTCGGAAAGCTTTCCCGTGCGTATGCCCAAAAGCCGGATGGGGGCGCCGTTCCACAGATCGTCAAACAGGGCGCAGGCCGTGCGGTAGATGGCGTCTGTGGAAGCCGTGGGAGAATCCAGTACGCTTTGGTGGGATACGGATTTAAAGTCGCTGTATTTGATTTCCGTGCAGACAAGGCCGGCCTTTGTGTGGGAAGCTCTAAGCCGCCTGCCTACGGACTCCGCCAGTTCCAGAAGGATTTTCACGGCGGCTTCCCTGGTGGCTGCGTCTGAGGTCAGAGTGGTGGAATTACCGATATTTTTTGCCTCTGCGGGCTCCGGGAGAACGGCGGAGTCGTCCCGGCCGTTGGCATAGTTCCAGAGCATGCGGCCATGGCTCTTTAAATGGGCTGTCAGGATGTCCGGGTCTGTCCCCGCAAGGTCGCCTATGGTAAGAATACCAAGCTTTTTTAAGGTTTCCACGCTGGAGCGGCCGCAGAGAAACAGTTTGGATACGGGCAGGGGCCAGAGCTTTTCGGAGATTTCTCCGGAGTACAGGGTATGCACCAGATTGGGCTTTTTAAAATCGGAAGCCATCTTTGCCAGAACCTTCCTGTCGGAAATGCCCACGTTTACCGTAAAGCCGAATTTTTCATATACTCCGTCCTTAATATAAGCGGCTGCGGCCTCCGGTGACGTATAGTTTGCAGCGATGGGGGAATAATCCATATAGCATTCGTCGATACTGACCTGCTCGATGTCGGGGCAGATGTTTTTCAGATGCTCCATGAGCTGGCGGCTGCGCCGATGGTAAAGCGCATGGTCGGGAGGCACCGTTACCAGGCCGGGACACTTGCGGAAAGCGTTTACAACGGGTTCCCCGGTGCTGATGCCGAAGGCTTTGGCGGGAATGGATTTTGCCAGTACCACGCCGTGGCGTGTGCTCATATCGCCTCCTACAATGGAGGGAATCAGGCGTAAATCCGTTTCGCCGCCGTTCTCAAGCTGCTCCAGGGCGGACCAGCTTAAGAAAGCGGAGTTTACATCGATATGAAAAATAATGGAACCGCTCATGCCGCACCTCCGGGAATTGCATCATAGTTGTTATATTTACTATATCCTTGGAAAACTGACTTTACAAGGGAAAAAAATGTTGTTAGAATAAAAATGTTGTCGGGAAATGTTGTTTGAATCAGTGGAAATGGGAAACTTATGAAAAAAAGAAAAAGCAGTTATAAAAAGTACAAGTTTACATATATTAAAATTACCCTGCTCACACTCTTCATCTGTCTGCTGTTTGTAAAGGGATACACTCCCTTTGCGTCGTCGGGGGACAATCTGTTTCATGTAAAGGTGAACGGGCAGGACGTGGGAACGGTTGAGCAGGAGGAAAAGGCGGAGGCGCTTCTGATACAGGCCCGCCGGAATATTGCGTCCCGGAGCGACGAACTGGTATTTATGGAGGCGGAGCTTTCCGTGGAAGGCGAAGAAATTTTGTGGGGAAATGTGGATGATGAGCAGGAGGTTCTGGGACGTATGGAAGAGGTGCTGCAGGGCGGCGTCATTGAGACCATGCAGCGTTCCTATACCCTGAAGGTAAATAATTATATGGTAAATCTTGCCAGTCTGGACGAGGTGGTACAGCTGCTGCAGGCGGCCATTGACAAGTACGACAGCGAGGACAGATTCCGGGTGGAGCTGGCGTATGACGCCAAAAGGGAATTCAGTGTCCTTGCGCCCGAGGTGGAAGCAGAAGCCGATTCAGAGGAGGACGGGGAAGAGCTCGATTATTCCCAGGGCGGCATTGCAAGTGTGCTGGCAAGGCCTCATACGGAGTCGATTATTACCGGGGAACTGGGGTTTGAGGATTATGATCTGGGAATTTTAACCATGGACTTTGCCCAGAAGGTGGAGATCGTGGAGACGTATCTTCCGCAGAGTCTGCTGACTCCTCTGGAGGAGGCCACAAACCGTATTATCATGGAACAGGAGACGCCCAGTATCTACGAGGTGAAGCAGGGGGATACTCTGTCCGAGATCGCCCTGACCGTGAACATTCCCATGGATAAGATCGTGGAGATGAACGACAGTCTGGACGATACAAGTACGACTCTGCAGATCGGGCAGCAGCTGATCATTACGGTGCCGGAGCCGGAGCTTTCCGTCACCAGGGTAGAACGGAATTACTATGACGAGAGTTATGACGCGGAAGTGGAAATCATAGAGGTGGACACCTGGTATACCGACCAGACGGAGGTGCTGGTGAAGCCTTCCGCGGGCTTCCGCAAGGTGGTGGCTGACGTCTCCTATGTGGACGGCAAGGAGGTATCCCGGGAGATATTAAAGGAAGAAGTGGTCTGGGAGGCGGTTGCCAAGGTTATGAAGCGGGGGACTAAGATACGTCCCACTTATTTGTGGCCTATATACGGCGGACGGAAGACATCGGGCTTCGGCCCCCGCAAAGCGCCGAAGAAGGGAGCCAGCACTAATCATAAAGGCGTAGACCTGGCAACTCCTACGGGAACGCCGGTATATGCTTCCTGCGGCGGAACCGTTACCAAGGCGGGCTGGGGAAGCGGCTACGGCTATGTGGTCTATATTGACCATGAGGGCGGCAGACAGACCAGATACGGGCACTTAAGCAGGGTGCTGGTGTCTGTGGGACAGAAAGTTAAACAGGGCGACAGGATTGCTCTCAGCGGGAATACCGGTGTGAGTACGGGCCCTCATCTGCATTTTGAAATGAGGATCAACGGTACGCCTGTTGACCCGGAGAAGTATGTAAAGAAAAGGTGAACATGCGTTCTGTTTACAAATGAGGTAAATTGTGGTAACATTCATTTTAAGATTATTTTAATCTTTTATAAATATGATTTTAACTGGGAAAGTCTTTTGGCTTTCCGGATAGAGGTATAGATAAATGGAACAATACGCGATTAAGGGCGGTAATCCATTAGTTGGAGACGTGGAAATAGGGGGAGCCAAGAATGCGGCGCTTCCTATTCTTGCTGCCTCCGCTATGACGGGTGAGTCCGTATATATTGAAAATATACCGGATGTGCGGGATGTAAACGTACTTCTGGAAGCAATGGAAAATATAGGGGTTGTGGTGAAGCGCATTGACAGACACAAGGTGCTGTTGAATGCGGGAAACGTCAGCAGCCTGGTGATTGAAGACGAGGCTCTCAAGAAAATCAGGGCCTCTTACTATTTGGTAGGCGCACTGCTTGGAAAGTATAAGCATGCGGAGGTGGTGCTGCCGGGAGGCTGCGATATAGGTTCCCGTGCCATCGACCAGCATATCAAGGGATTTCGTGCCCTGGGCGCCACGGTGACCATCGAACACGGCCTTATCAAGGCCAAGGCGGACAAGCTGACGGGCAGCCATATTTATATGGATGTTTCCAGCGTGGGCGCAACCATTAATGTCATGATGGCGGCGGTGATGGCGGAAGGAGTTACCATTATCGAGAATGCGGCCAGAGAGCCCCATGTGGTGGATTTGGCTAATTTCCTCAGCAGTATGGGAGCAAATATCAAGGGCGCGGGTACGGACGTCATCCGTATCAAGGGAGTACCCAGGCTGCACGGATCGGAATATACCGTCATTCCGGATCAGATTGAAGCGGGAACCTTTATGTTTGCCGCCGCCGTTACCAAGGGTGACGTGACGGTGAAAAATATCATCCCCAAGCACCTTGAGTCCATTACGGCGAAGCTGTTGGAAATCGGCTGCGAGGTGGAGGAGATAGAGGACTGTATCCGGGTGGTGGCGTCAAAGCCCTTAAAGCACACTCAGGTAAAGACGCTGCCCTATCCCGGATTTCCTACGGATATGCAGCCTCAGATTACGGTGGCGCTGGCTCTGTCCAGAGGAACCAGCATTGTCACGGAGAGCATTTTCGAGAATCGTTTCAAATATGTGGATGAGTTGACTCGAATGGGCGCAAACATCAAGGTGGAGGGCAATACCGCTATCATTGACGGCGTTGCAAAATATACGGGGGCAAGCATTTCCGCTCCGGACTTGCGGGCCGGGGCTGCTCTTGTGACGGCGGCGCTGGCTGCCGAGGGCGTGACTATTGTGGACGATATTCGGTATATCCAGAGGGGCTATGAAGATTTCCATTTAAAGCTTCAGGCGCTGGGAGCGCAGATTGAACTGGTGCAGAAGGAAAGGGATTTCCAGAAATTTGAAATGCGGGTGGGATAAAAGGTATTTTACCCTTGACAGGGAAGGCCGTTTGTTGTAGATTAATTTTATAGAAAAATTCATATTTTCTCTTATTCAGAGTGGTGGAGATACAGAGGATCGGTGAAGCCACGGCAACCCCGTTTATACGGAAGGTGCCAGCCTGAGCGAGCAACAGTCGAACAATAAGAGGATTTGATACCTGTGATAAATCAGTCCGCTTTTGTTGAGCGGGCTTTTTTATGCAATAACGATTTAGAAAATCTATATTCCGCAGCTTATGATACGGCTTTGCGGAATGGAAACGGAGGAAAAAATGGAAAAACATTTGTTTACGTCAGAGTCTGTGACAGAAGGGCATCCCGACAAATTGTGCGACGCGGTTTCCGACGCCATCCTGGATGCGCTTATGGAGAAGGATCCCATGAGCCGCGTGGCCTGTGAAACGGCATGCTGTACCGGTTTTGTGCTGGTGACAGGCGAGATTACCACAAACGCTTATGTGGACATTCAGAAGATTGCCAGGGATACGGTCAGGGAGATCGGATACGACAGATCCGAATATGGCTTTGACGGCAATACCTGCGCAGTGCTGGTAGCCATCGACGAGCAGTCCGCAGACATTGCCATGGGTGTGGACAAGGCGCTGGAAGCAAAGCAGGCGGCGGAGTCCGGCATGAATGATGAGCAGCTGGAGGCTATCGGCGCGGGAGACCAGGGTATGATGTTTGGCTATGCTACCAACGAGACCCCGGAATTTATGCCCTATCCTATTTTCCTGGCTCATAAGCTTACAAGGCAGCTCACCAAGGTCCGCAAGGACGGTACGCTGAAGTATCTCCGCCCCGACGGCAAGAGCCAGGTGTCCGTGGAGTATGATGAGACAGGTAAGCCCATCCGTCTGGAGGCGGTGGTGCTCTCCACCCAGCATGACCCGGATGTAACCCAGGAGCAGATTCATGAGGATATTCGGAAATATGTGTTTGACCCCGTTCTTCCCGGGGAGCTGATTGACGGGAATACCAAGTTCTTCATCAATCCTACGGGCCGCTTTGTCATCGGCGGGCCTCACGGTGACGCGGGACTTACGGGAAGGAAAATTATTGTGGATACCTATGGCGGCTATGCGCGCCACGGCGGCGGAGCATTTTCCGGAAAGGACTGCACCAAGGTGGACAGAAGCGCCGCTTACGCCGCCAGGTATGTGGCAAAGAACATAGTTGCGGCAGGACTTGCGGACAAGTGTGAGATTCAGCTTTCCTATGCCATCGGCGTGGCGCAGCCTACCTCTGTCATGGTAGATACCTTCGGCACCGGCAAGCTGCCCAATGAGAAGCTGGTGGAGATTATACGGGAGAATTTTGATCTGCGTCCCGCGGGTATTATCAAGATGCTGGATTTGCGCAGGCCCATCTACAGGCAGACGGCTGCTTACGGCCATTTCGGCCGCGACGACCTTTCACTGCCCTGGGAGGCTCTCGACAAGGCGGACAGCCTGAAAAAATATTTATAAGACGGATTAAGAAGGCGGTCTCCGGATAATCGGAGGCCGTTTTATCTGTGAAATGCCGTTGCCTACTTGAAAAAGGCGGAAATTTTCAGTATATTGGATAGTAGATTGACAGCAAAAGGAGCGGAGCACGGCTATGGCGTTCGTACATCTTCATGTCCACACGGAATATTCCCTTCTGGACGGTTCCAATAAAATAAAAGAATATGTGAACCGGGTGAAGGAGCTTGGAATGAACAGCGCGGCCATCACGGATCACGGCGCCATGTACGGTGTGATTGATTTTTACCGGGCGGCAAGGGAGGCGGGCGTCAAACCCATTCTGGGGTGCGAGGTCTATGTGGCGCCCAATTCCCGGTTTGACAAGGAACTCACCGGGGGAGAGGACAGATACTATCATCTGGTGCTGCTGGCGGAAAATAATCAGGGCTATGCCAATCTGGTTAAAATTGTGAGCAAGGGGTACACGGAAGGCTACTATTATAAGCCCCGTGTGGATATGGAGGTGCTGAACCGGTACCATGAGGGCGTGATCGCCCTGTCCGCCTGCCTGGCGGGGGAGGTCCAGCGCTATATTGTCAAGGGACTGACGGAGGAAGCCCGGAAGGTGGCTCGGAAGTATGAAGCCTGTTTCGGAAAGGGCAATTACTTTCTGGAGCTTCAGGATCACGGGCTGCCGGAGCAGCGGCTGGTCAATACGGAGCTGCTGAAAATGAGCAGGGAGCTGGATATTCCTCTGGTGGCTACCAATGATGTACATTACACCTATGCGGAAGACGCGGGGCCTCACGATATCCTGCTGTGCCTTCAGACCGGGAAAAAGCTGACGGACGAAGACAGGATGCGCTATGAGGGCGGTCAGTATTATGTGAAAAGCGAAGAGGAGATGAAGGGGCTGTTTCCCTATGCCTGGGAAGCGGTGGAGAATACTCAGGCCATTGCCGACCGCTGTAACGTGGAGATTACCTTCGGAGAGACCAAGCTGCCTCATTATCAGGTGCCAGAGGGCTATGATTCCTGGACTTATCTGAACAAGCTGTGTGACGAAGGACTACAGGAGAGGTACGGAGAGAGGGCGGCGTCCGCCCTGACGGAAAATACGCCGGCAGATGAAGGCAAATCGGAAGAGGAAAAAGCGGCTGACAGACGAGCAGCAGAAAGTGCGGAGACGGCAGAAGGTACGGAAGCTGTGAGCGGGACAGCAGCTGTCGGAAGGGTTCAGACCCTCAGGGAGCGTCTGGATTACGAGCTTGGCGTTATCCGGAAGATGGGCTATGTGGATTATTTCCTGATAGTATGGGATTTCATCAATTACGCAAAGCAGAACGGCATTCCCGTGGGGCCGGGCCGGGGCTCCGCAGCGGGCAGCATTGTGTCCTACTGTCTGAAGATTACGGACATTGACCCTATACGCTATGATTTGCTGTTTGAGCGGTTCTTGAATCCCGAGCGTGTGTCCATGCCGGATATCGACGTGGATTTCGGGCCTGACGGCAGACAGGAGGTTATCGACTATGTGAGCCGGAAGTACGGCGCAGAGAAGGTGGTGCAGATTGTCACCTTCGGTACGCTGGCGGCAAGGGGCGTTATCAGGGATGTGGCCAGGGTTATGGATCTGCCTTATGCCTTTGCGGATTCTATTGCCAAGCTGGTGCCCAATGAATTGAATATTACCCTGGATCTGGCTCTGGAGAAAAATCCGGAGCTGCGCAAAATCTACCAGGAGGATGAACAGGTTCACAACCTCATCGATATGTGTAAGCGTCTGGAGGGACTGCCCAGGCATACCGGAATGCATGCGGCGGGCGTAGTCATCTGCCCGGAGGCGGCAGATGAGTTTGTACCTCTGTCCAGAGGCAGCGACGGCTCCATCGTAACCCAGTTTACCATGACTACCCTGGAGGAGCTGGGACTGCTGAAAATGGACTTTCTGGGACTGCGGAACCTGACTGTGATTCGGGACGCAGTGAACTTCATAGAGGAGACTACGGGAAAGAAAATAGATATTAACGGCATAGATTACAATGACCCTAAGGTGCTGGCCTATATCGGAACGGGCAGGACGGAGGGGATTTTCCAGCTGGAAAGCAGCGGCATGAAGAGCTTTATGAAGGAACTGCGTCCCCAGAGCCTGGAGGATATAATCGCGGGGATTTCCCTGTACCGCCCCGGCCCCATGGATTTTATTCCCAGGTATATTAAGGGCAAGAACAGTCATCAGGACGTGGTCTATGCCTGTCCCCAGCTGGAGCCCATCTTGAAGCCTACCTACGGGTGTATTGTGTATCAGGAACAGGTGATGCAGATTGTCCGGGATTTAGGCGGGTATACCATGGGCAGAAGCGACCTGGTACGCCGGGCCATGAGCAAAAAGAAACAGTCCGTCATGGAGAAGGAGCGGGCAAACTTTATTTACGGCAACAGGGAAGAGGGAGTGCCGGGCTGCGTATCCAAGGGCATCAGCGAGCAGGTTGCGGGGGGCATTTATGACGATATGATGGATTTCGCCAAGTACGCCTTTAATAAATCCCATGCGGCATGTTATGCGGTGGTGGCCCTGCAGACGGCGTGGCTGAAATATTATTATCCCGTAGAGTTTATGGCGGCACTGATGACGTCTGTGATTGATAACCCCAAGAAGGTATCCGAGTACATCATGACCTGCCGCAGCATGGGAATCGAGCTTCTGCCGCCGGATGTGAACCAGGGTCAGAGCGGTTTTTCCGTCACGGATGGGAAAGTGCGTTACGCACTGACTGCGATCAAAAGTGTGGGAAGGCCTGTTATTGACGCTATGGTGGAAGAACGTAAGTCCAGGGGAGCCTTTACCAATCTGAAGGACTTTATCACCCGTATGGGCGAGAAGGAGATTAACAGGCGGGCCATTGAGAACTTTATCAAGGCCGGGGCCCTGGACAGTCTGGGAGGAACCAGAAAGCAGTTCATGAGTGTGTACGTCCAGATTATGGATCACATTATCAAGGATAAAAAGAGTAATCTGGCAGGGCAGATGTCGCTGTTCGACATTGCGGACGAGTCGCAGAAGGAGGAATTCGATATCCGTATGCCGGAGGTGGGGGAATACACAAAGGAAATGCGGCTGGCCTTTGAAAAGGAGGTGTTGGGCATTTATCTGAGCGGGCATCCCCTGGAGGAGTATCAGGAGCTCTGGCAGAGGTATATTACCAACAATACCAATGACTTTGCCCTGGATGAGGAGACGGGAGGAGTCCGCGTGGAGGATCAGGCTACGGCTGTGGTGGGAGGAATGATTGCGGACAAGACCGTTAAATATACAAAAAATAATCAGGTGATGGCCTTTCTCACTCTGGAGGATTTGGTGGGAAGCGTGGAAATTGTGGTATTTCCCAGAGATTATGAAAAGTACGGCGGGCTGTTAAATGAAGATGCAAAGGTTTTTGTGAAAGGACGCGTTTCCGTGGAGGAGGACAAGGACGCCAAGGTAATCTGCGAGCAGCTTGTCAGCTTTGAAGAGGCGGCCCGGGCGGAAGGAGGATACATTTTCGGAAACCGGCATGGCAGCCGGGGCGGCTCCGGCTACGGCTCCGGAGGAGGAAAGAACTTTGGCGATAGAGCGGGACGACAGTCTCCGGGCGGAAATAGCGGCGTATATGGGCAGGCCGCCGATGGAAACAGGGGACAGCAGCCGGGCGGCCGGGAAAATCCCACCCGGGAGGCCATGGCAGCAGGAAAGATGCCCACGGGCATCTGGATTCAATTTACCGACGCGGAAAGCTACTTTGCCCGGGAACAGGAGCTTCTCAGTGCTATCGCAGATTCTGACGGGGAAGACGACGTGGTGATTTTCCTGAAGAATACCCGGGGAATCAAGGTTCTGCCGCCGAACCGCCGGGTGAAGGCGGACAGCGGGCTGCAGCAGAAGCTGGGGACGCTGTTCGGCGGGGAGAATGTAAGGATTCGTAACAGTTTATGAGTAAAACCTATTGAAAAGTGTACAGAAAAGCAGTAAAATATATGAATGAAAAAAATGTAAAAAAAGCCATATTTGTATGTAAGTACATCGGGAGGTAAGTCATGGCGAATGAGATAAAGACGGTTGCGGTACTGACAAGCGGCGGAGATGCGCCGGGTATGAACGCTGCCATCCGTGCGGTGGTGCGTACTGCAATTTCAAGAGGATTAAAGGTAAAGGGTATCAAGAAAGGCTATAACGGTCTGTTGAACGAGGAGATTATTGATATGCAGCCCCGCAATGTTTCCGATATCATCCAGCGCGGCGGCACCATTCTCGGCACGGCCAGGTGTCTTGAGTTCAAGAAGGCGGAATACCAGAAGAAAGGGGCAGATATATGCAGAAAGCATGGTATTGACGGCATTGTGGTAATCGGCGGCGACGGCTCTTACCGCGGCGCCCAGGCTCTTTCCCGTCTGGGAATCAACACAGTGGGCATCCCCGGGACCATTGATTTGGATATTGCATGCACCGAATACACCATTGGCTTTGATACGGCGGTAAACACCGCAATGGAAGCCATTGACAAGGTCAAGGACACTTCTTCGTCCCATGAAAGATGCAGTATCATCGAGGTTATGGGACGCAACGCAGGATACATTGCCCTCTGGTGCGGCATCGCAAACGGCGCGGAGGATGTGCTGCTTCCCGAGAAATATGATTTTAACGAGCAGGAAATCATCAATCACATTATAGAGAGCCGCAAGAAGGGTAAGACCCACCACCTTATCATCAATGCGGAGGGAATCGGTCACTCCACCTCCATGGCGAGAAGGATTGAGGCGGCCACCGGCATTGAGACCAGAGCCACTATTCTGGGTTATATGCAGCGGGGCGGCAATCCCACGGCAATGGATCGTTATTATGCCTCCATAATGGGCGCTTATGCAGTGGATATTATGATTCAGGGAAAGACTAACAGGGTCGTAGGCTACAAGGGCGGCAAGTTCGTGGACTTTGATATTGAAGAGGCGCTGAAGATGGAAAAGCACATTGATGAGTATCAGTTTGAAGTTGCACATCTTCTCACGGTTTAAATTAAACTACGATTTGATAAAATAATTCTATGGTCATGAACAAAAATAACGGCTGTCCCATACAGGACAGCCGTTATTTAGACACAAACCGTTTATGAATAGGAAGCACGGGCTTGCCCGTTTTTATACCGGAGGATGGAAGGATGATTACCAGCAGTTCCAACAGCAGAGTGAAGCAGGTAATACAGTGGCAGAAGTCTGCAAAGGAGAGAAATCAGGCGGGGGTATTTCCGGCAGAGGGCTTTAAAATGTTTGAGGAGGTACCTGAGGAATCTCTGCGGGAGGTTTATCTCTCTCAGGGGGCATATGAGAAGAGGGAGTTTTTTCCGGCTCTTTGGGAAAAACTGGAACGAACCGGGTATGAGCTGGTAGCGGATGATATTCTTGCCAGAATGTGCGACACCAGAACGCCTCAGGGAATTTTGTTTGTGGCCGGGCAGCCCCGCTATAAGCCGGAGCAGCTGCTGGATGTACCCAATCCGCTGTTGGTGGTATTGGAAAAGCTGCAGGACCCGGGCAATCTGGGAACTATTATAAGAACCGGAGAGGGTGCCGGAATAACAGGCGTTATCATGGACAGACAGACGGTTGATCTGTTCAATCCCAAGACAATCCGGGCAACCATGGGCTCCGTGTTCCGCGTTCCCTTTTTTTATACGGACAATCTGCAGGAAATGGTCGCCCATCTGCATGAAAGAGGAATTCGTACCTATGCGGCCCATCTGGAAGGAAAGAGATATTATGAGAGCTTTTCCTTCTGCGGGGGAACGGCATTTCTGATTGGTAATGAAGGAAACGGTCTCAGCAGGGAGCTGACGGAGCTGGCGGAGGAGGCCGTAAAGATTCCCATGGAGGGACGGGTGGAGTCGCTGAATGCGGCCGTGGCGGCGTCCCTGCTGATGTATGAGGCGCATAGGCAACGAAAGACGGGAAGCATTTCTAAGGCAGATTATTCTGCCTAAGAAATGCTAAGTCCCGTCTGGAAGGGAATCTAAGCCTGCAAAGTACACAGGCTAAGATTCCCTAAGTCCCGCCCGGAAGAATTTCCAAGGCAGATAGTACTCTGCCTTAGAAATTCTTCTCGTTTTGAAAGGCAGAGAAAGGCAGAGAAAGGCAGAGAAAAGCAGGGCAGAAAGGAAAGGAGAATAAAATGAAGATAGGGTTTATCGGTTTGGGAAATATGGCGGCAGCCATGATTGGCGGAATGCTGGAAAAGGGGTTGGTGGAACCTGAAAAAGTTATAGGATCCTCAAAAACAAGTGCAACAGCGAAGAAGATTAAAGAAAGATTTAACATAACAACAGTTACTGATAACCGTAAAGCTGCCGCGGAGGCGGATGTACTTTTTCTTGCGGTAAAGCCTTTGCTTTTTCCGGAGGTGATTGCCGAAATCAGAGACTGTGTAAGGGCGGAGGCGCTGATAGTGAGCATTGCGGCGGGAAGGACGCTTTCTTATCTGAAGGAGGCCTTTGGCAGGCCGGAACTGAAAATTGTGCGCTGTATGCCCAATACGCCCGCTCTTGTGCTGGAGGGGTGTACGGGAATATGTGCCGGAGATGAGGTTCCGAAAGAAGATTTGGACAGGGTAGTCAGACTGACGGAGGCTTTCGGAAAGGCTGATGTGGTTCCCGAAAGGCTGATGGATGCGGTGGTGGGAGTCAGCGGCAGTTCGCCTGCCTATGTATTTATGTTTATTGAGGCTATGGCGGATGCGGCGGTGGCTGCCGGTATGCCGAGAAAGCAGGCCTATGAGTTTGCGGCGCAGTCGGTACTGGGGAGCGCGAAAATGGTGCTGGAGACAGGAATGCATCCGGGAGAGCTGAAGGATATGGTATGTTCGCCGGGAGGCACCACCATTGAGGCCGTAAAGGTATTGGAAGAAAAGGGCTTTCGCGGGGCGGTCATGGATGCGGTGGAAGCCTGCGTCGCCCGTTCCAAGAGTCTGTAAATCAGCCTTCGCCGCCGAATATATTAGCAACAATACTGAGACATATACGGTTGTTCAGGCTAAAAGACATATTCTTTCTTAGGGTAGCAGATTGGGAACCAGAAAGGAAATAATAGTTATGACAAAAAAGATGATCGGTGTGTTTTTAGGACTTTTCTTCGCAGTTAGTATGAATGTATGTGCGATGGAGCCGGAAGACGAACCGACCTTGATTCAGGAGGCTATGTCAAAAATGTCCGATACTAAAGCGGAGCGGCTTTCTGAAATTGAAGAATTGATGAATGACAATTTATTCCGGACTGATACCAATGTTTTCAGGATGGACGGTTATCAGGATAAAATCACAGAATATGACTTGGAAGGCGCGTATCAAGTTTATATTCTTGAACCACTGCTTGTTACCGCCTATGACGAGACAGGTTCTTTTTCGGAAACAATTACTGATAGCGTACAATGGAAGATACCAATAAAGACAGAGTCCGGCACGCCTGGGCTGGCTGTTGTGAATGAGTCAGACATAGGATTGACATTTAGCGGCACTATTGTTGGCGACACGTCCAGCATATGGTATGTTAATGAAGAAAAAATAATAGCAAGCGTGAACAATGCAATAAATATGAAAGGACCTATCGAATCCATATGTATTGTACACTCCTATATGTATTATACAACTTTTGTCTATTTATACGGCTCCGATGCAGAATATTTGATTCCATACAGCATATATGCCGACAAGCTTAATTTGGAAAATGGAAAAGTTTATTCTGTTTCCGATGTCATGAAAGCTTTTAATAAGTGTTTTGATGAATCCGAAGTGATTAATAATCCTGA
Source organism: Acetatifactor muris (assembly GCA_023664365.1). Classification (GTDB taxonomy): domain Bacteria; phylum Bacillota; class Clostridia; order Lachnospirales; family Lachnospiraceae; genus Acetatifactor; species Acetatifactor muris_B. The sequence continues at coordinate 19,746 of JAMPFR010000017.1, forward strand.
CAATAACGGGGGTGTGCCGTTCCGAAGACAAGGAATAACAGTCTATGGTGCGGCTTTAGTAACTGTTGCTTCCATTCTGCTGATTATTGCTTTGGTATTTTTTCTTTTGAAAACTAAAGGAATTAAGAAGTGATTTCAAAAACTTGACAAAATATTAAATGTCTGCTATGATGCCTCTGTAACAAATTTAACAACTTTGTAATAAATTTATTAAGAAAATGGAATACTTCTTAAAAGATTTGTTTCGGAGGTGAATGAAGATGGCAAAAAGCAGAAGGCTGCTTACAGCGTTGCTGGGAGTTGTACTGTCCCTGTCTCTGGCGCTGCAGGCGGATATGGCTGTTTTCGCCGGCGAGAACAACGGGCTGGAGGATATGCGGGGCGGCGTGGCTTCCCTTTTAAATCCCGGTGTTACGGATTCTGTGGCGGTAGTGGATGCTATGGCAAAGGAACTGAACCTGGAGCTCTGGCAGGAGGAAGAGGCCGAGAGCAAACTGGTCATGGCTAATGTGAAAAGCGCTCTGAACGTGAGGAATGACGCCAGCGAAGAGGCTGAAAAGGTTGGAAAGCTATATAAGGACTGCGGAGGAGTCATTCTGGAACGAAGGGACGGATGGACGAAGCTGCAGTCGGGAAACATTATCGGATGGGCGTCCGATGAATATCTCCTGTTTGGGGATGAGGCCCGGGCTCTTGCCAATGATGTGGGAAAGATGATTGCAACCATTAACACGGAGGCACTCTGCGTCAGAATGGAGCCCAGCACGGAGGCCGGAATATACGGACTGCTTCCCAAGGGTGAAATCGTGGAGGTGCTGGGAAACGATGAGGAAAGCGGCTGGATATGTATCGACTATAACGGCGATGACGGCTATGTTTCCTCAGAGTATGTGGAACTGGATTTCCTGATTGACGCAGGAGAGACCGTGGCTGAGATTAAAGCCCGGGAGGAAGCGGAGCGTGAAGCAAAGCGCCATGTCAATTACGGAGAATATACTACGGATGCGGATACGCTGCTGCTGCTGGCGGCTCTGATTCAGTGCGAGGCGGGCGGCGAGCCCTATGAAGGCCAGGTTGCGGTGGGCGCAGTGGTTATGAACCGTGTGAGAAGCCCGGCATATCCTGACAGTATTCACGGTGTAATCTATGCATCCGGTCAGTTTACGCCTGCCATGAGCGGCAAGGTGAACAGGGTGTATGAGTCCGGCCGGATTTATGAGAGCTGTATCCGGGCTGCGGAGGAGGCCCTGTCCGGCGTGTCCAATGTGGGAGATATGACCCATTTCCGCCGCGTCAACGGGCGTGAGGGGCTGGTAATCGGCCATCATGTGTTCTATTAAGCAGGGCCGGAAATAAAAGCAATATTTTGAGAGGCGGCGCCGCAAATAAGCGGCGCCGTCCTTTTTTTAAACTGCAATCCGCACTTTAATTTTACCTATCGTGCAGGGAAAATAGATTGCTCCCCCGGGGGATTTGTGGTATGATAGGCTCATAGAGAAGGGAGTGACGAGATGATAATTATATGGCTTGTGCTTTTGATTATTGCGATTGTTATCGAGGTGCTTACTATGGGACTGACGTCAATCTGGTTTGCAGGCGGTGCGCTGATAGCTATTCTGGCGGCGCTGCTGAACGCTCCGATTTGGCTGCAGGTAATCCTGTTCTTCCTGGTTTCCCTGCTTCTCCTGTTCTTCACAAGACCCATCGCGGTGAAGTATTTCAATAAGGATCGGGTGAGGACAAATGTGGAGAGTCTGGTGGGGCGGCAGGCTATCGTTACCAGCGAGATAGACAATCTGCAGGGTATCGGCCAGGTGACCGTGGGCAGCCAGGAGTGGAGCGCCAGGAGTCTTGACGACAGGCAGCGGATTGCCGTGGGAAGCGTGGTGATCGTTGTTTCTATCAGCGGCGTAAAGCTGATTGTGCGGCCGGATGAGCAGATGAAGGATAAAGGCCCTGCGCCGTCGCCTGTTCCGGAGCCCATGAGCGTTTCCCAGATGGAAGAAATGGAATCAGAGGAGATGGAGTCCCCGAAGCCGGAACAGTAAGCTTACGGCGGCCGGGATGACATAAATTCATGTGGGTACTGTCACATACAGTACAGAAAGAGGTCAATATGTTAATAGGTGTTATCGTCGCATTGATTGTCATAATATTGGCAATCCTGGTGTCCTGCCTGAAGATTGTTCCTCAGGCGCAGGCATATGTTATCGAGCGTCTGGGCGCTTATCAGGGAACATGGTCCGTGGGTTTCCATGTGAGGATGCCTTTTCTGGATAAGATTGCCAGGAAGGTCAACCTGAAGGAGCAGGTGGCTGATTTCCCGCCCCAGCCCGTTATTACCAAGGATAACGTTACCATGAGGATCGACACGGTGGTATTTTATCAGATTACCGATCCAAAGCTGTTTACCTATGGCGTTGAGAATCCCATGATGGCTATCGAGAACCTGACGGCCACCACACTGCGTAATATTATCGGTGATCTGGAGCTGGATCAGACGCTGACCAGCCGTGAGACCATTAATACAAAGATGCGGGCGGCTCTGGATATTGCCACCGATCCCTGGGGTATCAAGGTAAACCGTGTGGAGCTGAAGAACATTATTCCGCCTGCAGAGATTCAGAATGCCATGGAGAAGCAGATGAAGGCTGAACGTGAGAGACGTGAAGCCGTAACCAGGGCAGAAGGTGAGAAGAAAGCCAACGTGCTGGTGGCAGAGGGCGAAAAGGAATCCGCAATTCTCCGCGCGGAGGCTGAGAAGCAGTCTGCAATCCTCCGTGCAGAAGCACAGAAGGAAAAGATGATTCGTGAGGCGGAAGGTGAGGCGGAGGCTATCCTCAAGGTGCAGCAGGCTAACGCAGACGGTATTAAGATGCTGAAGGAAGCCGGCGCTGACGAAGCGGTTCTGAAAATTAAGAGCCTTGAAGCCTTTGAAAAGGTGGCAGACGGTAAGGCAAACACCATTCTCCTTCCCGCAGAGCTGCAGGGCATTGCAAGCCTTGCCGCAACCTGGAAAGAGACGAATAAGAATTAAATCGGTAAACGGCTTCAGACAAATAATCCTTCCTGAACGGAAATGCTGTTCATTTCGAGCGAAAAGCGTGTCCGGGCAGGAAGGATTATCCGTCTGAAGCATCCCTTTGCGGGCATTGTAACCGGATAAAACAGGAAAAGCGGGAGGAGAGCATGAATTTAAAAGGACGGGATTTTTTGAAGCTGCTGGATTTTACACAGGAGGAAATTACCTATCTGGTAGATTTGGCGGCCGAATTGAAGGATAAAAAGAAAAAGGGGATTCCTGTGGATACCCTCAGGGGGAAAAACGTTGCCTTGATATTTGAAAAGACAAGCACCCGCACCAGGTGCGCCTTTGAGGTGGCGGCCCATGATTTGGGAATGGGAACTACCTATCTGGATCCTGCCGGTTCCCAGATTGGCAAAAAGGAAAGCATTGCGGATACAGCCAGAGTTCTGTCGGGAATGTTCGAGGGGATTGAGTACCGGGGCTTCGGACAGGAGATTGTGGAGGAGCTGGCGGCGCATGCAAAGGTGCCTGTGTGGAACGGGCTTACAAATGAATTTCATCCCACCCAGATGCTGGCTGACCTTCTGACAATCAGAGAGCATTTTGGCCGTCTTCAGGGAATCAGGCTGGTTTATATGGGAGATGCCCGCTATAATATGGGGAATTCCCTGATGGTGGCCTGTGCAAAAATGGGAATGCATTTTACCGCCTGCACTACGGCAAAGTATTTCCCGGACAGCGCGTTGGTGGAAACCTGTCGGGAACTGGCGGCGCAGAGCGGCGGAAGCATTACGCTGACGGAGGATGTGGAGACAGGAACAAAAAATACAGATGTTATTTATACAGATGTGTGGGTTTCCATGGGAGAGCCGGATGAAATATGGGAAGAGAGAATCCGGGAATTGTCCCCTTATCAGGTAAACGGGGCCGTGATGAAGAATGCAGGGGAAAATGCCATATTCATGCACTGCCTTCCTGCGTTTCATGATCTGAAGACAAAGATCGGCGCACAGATGGGAGAACGCTTCGGCATTACGGAAATGGAAGTGACCGACGAGGTGTTTGAATCGGAGCAGTCGCTGGTGTTTGAGGAGGCGGAGAATCGTATGCACACCATAAAAGCCGTCATGTATGCAACGTTATGCTGACGGCGGTTGGAGCCTTAGACAGGTCAAAGCCGGAGACAGCGGATAAGCGGTTGGATAGTGAGACGTCAGGAGGCAGCGGATAAGAGGTTGGGCAGTGAGGTGTCAGGAGCAGCGGATAGGATGATTGGCAGGGAGACAGCAGCAGCGCATGCCATGTATGACAGGGAGGCCCTGGAGGCCGCAGCAGATACGGCATGGGCGGGAAAATACATATGTTATTTTAATGAGCTGGACTCTACCAATCTCCGGGCAAAGCTGGAGGCGGATAACGGAGCGCCGGAGGGCACTCTGGTGGTGGCGGACATGCAGACCGCGGGCCGGGGCCGGCGGGGCAGAAGCTGGAGCAGTCCCGGAGGAACCAATGTGTATTTTACACTGATTTTAAGACCTTCCTTTGGGCCGGACAAGGCGCCCATGGTGACCCTGGTCATGGCGCTTGCCGTGGCGGAAGGAATTTATGAGACCTGCGGTCTGGCGGCGGAAATCAAATGGCCCAATGACGTTATAGTGCATGGAAAAAAGGTCTGCGGGATATTGACGGAAATGAGTGCGGACCGGGGCGTTATCCGGCATGTGGTAATCGGCGTGGGCGTCAATGTGGGACAGCAGGAATTTCCGCCGGAGATAGCGGCTGTGGCTGCCAGTCTTCAGGAGGAGTGCGGAGAAGAAGTATCCAGAACCCTTCTGACGGCGCATATTATGAAGGCCTTTGAAAAATACTATGAAAGCTTTCGGCAGAACGAAAATCTTTCCGGCGTACAGGAGAAATATAACAGTCTGTTGGTAAACCGGGACAGGGAAGTAAGGGTTCTGGATCCCAAAGGAGAATTCCGGGGCATTGCAAGAGGGATCACCCCCCGGGGAGAGCTTCTTGTGGAGCGGGAGGATGGCAGCATTCAGGAGATTTATGCCGGGGAAGTGTCGGTGAGAGGCGTTTACGGGTATGTGTAAGAGGGTGTGCAAACACCCCTCTTTAAGCGTGTAAGGAGGTATAGAAATAGATACAAACAAGACAGTGCTCTGCGGGGCCAACGCATATGAGAAGAAGTACTATTTTAACAGCCGGTTTGACGGGATTCCGGAGTCCGTCAAGGAAGAGCTGCACATTATCTGCGTCCTGTTTACGGAGGAGGTGGGGGGTGTGTTTACCGTTGCCTTTGAGGAGGATGGAAATGTGATTTTGGAGACGGAGGCGGAAGAGAGCGATATTTATTATGACGAGGTAGGCAGCGGCCTGCTGGTGGGAGAGGTGCGCAGGAGCAGACAGGAGCTATTCGAATCACTGCGTCTTTATTATAAGATGTTTATCTTAAAAGAGCCTGTTGATAAGTTGTTAAATGAGGATTTGACAAATGATTCTTGTGATTGACGTAGGAAATACAAATATGACAATAGGAGTTTATCAGGGGGAGGAGTTGAAGGCCACCTTCCGCATGATGACAAAAACCCCCAGGACGTCGGATGAGTATGGGGTGTTTATCACCCAGCTCTTGAAAAACAAAGGGATTGAAGCGGCAGAGCTGGAGGGATCCATTGTGGCAAGCGTTGTGCCGGATGTGATGCATTCCCTGATGGGAGCGCTGGTGCGCTATACGGGCACAAAGCCGGTGAATGTGGGTCCCGGAATCAGAACGGGCATCCGTATTGTCACGGAGGAGCCCAGGGCCATAGGAGCCGACAGAATCGTGGACGCGGTAGCAGCCTATGAGAAATACGGCGGTCCGGTGCTGGTGCTGGACTTCGGGACGGCCACCACCTATGACCTGATTACGGAGAAGGGAGAATTTATCGCAGGCATTACCGCTCCCGGCATCCGCATCAGCTCCGAGGCGCTGTGGACCCAGGCGGCCAAGCTGCCCAATATTGAGATCCGGAAGCCGAAATCCATCCTGGCCCAGGAGACCATTACCAGTATGCAGGCAGGACTGGTATACGGGCAGATAGGGCAGACGGAGTACATTATCAAAAAGGTGAAGGAAGAAAGCGGGCTTCAGAACCTGAAGGTAGTTGCCACAGGAGGCCTGGGCAGGCTCATTGCGGATGAGACGGAAGCCATCGACATCTACGACAGTTCTCTGACCCTGGACGGGCTGCGGATGATTTATGAGAAGAACCGCAGGGGGCAGGGACAATGAACAGACTTTCAATCGGCGGCGTGACGCTGGACAATAATGTGATTCTGGCTCCCATGGCAGGGGTGACGGATTTGCCCTTCCGGCTGCTGTGCAGGGAGATGGGGGCCGGAATGGTGTGTATGGAGATGGTCAGTGCCAAGGCTATCTATTATAATAATAAGAATACAGAGGAACTGCTGACGGTGCATCCGAAAGAGTGTCCCGCTTCTCTGCAGCTTTTCGGATCGGATCCGGAAATTGTGGCGGAGATGGCGGCGCGGATTGAGGAGCGCCCTTTTTCTGTTCTGGACTTTAATATGGGCTGTCCCGTGCCCAAGGTGGTAAACAACGGGGAAGGCTCCGCCCTGATGAAAAATCCCGGGCTGGCGGAGAAGCTGCTGACCGCGCTGGTAAAGGCAGTGAAAAAGCCGGTTACCGTGAAAATCCGCAAGGGCTTCGACGACAGCAGCGTAAATGCAGTGGAAATCGCCAGGATTGCAGAGGGGTGCGGCGTGGCCGCAGTGACGGTGCACGGGCGAACCAGAGCCCAATATTACAGCGGCAGGGCGGACTGGGATATTATCAGACAGGTGAAAGAGGCAGTAAAAATACCGGTCATCGGAAACGGCGACGTTGACAGTCCCCAGGCGGCAAAGGCCATGCTGGAAGCAACCGGCTGCGACGGCGTTATGATCGGGCGGGCAGCGCAGGGAAATCCCTGGATTTTCCGGGAGACGGTGCGCTTCCTGGAGGACGGAAGCCTGACTTTAAAGCCGGACAAAGGAGAAAAGAAGGAGCTGGTTCTGCGTCACGCGGAGCTGCAAAGGAAGGTCAAGGGGGAATATACCGCCGTGCGGGAGATGCGGAAGCACCTGGCCTGGTATACATCGGGGATGCCTCATTCCGCCAGATTCCGGGGCATGATTAATTCCATAGATACCTTTGAGGAGCTGCGGGCCGGAGTGGAGGAGATTTTCGGCGCATAATTTTGCGTATAATGGTATGGGCTGGGAGTCTGTGTCATATATTTTGGCATGGACACTATCATATATTTTTATCAGAAAAGGAATCCGGTACAAAAGGAAATTTCCCTGATGTATCAGGAGGATTACCTGTTTGCCAAGGTGGGAATCTGCGCGGACAGGCACAGCTGGTTCGGCTGCCCGGTGCCCTGTGCGCCTGCCCGGCCTGTGCCTGTTGAGACAGGGCAGATACAAAACGGGATTTCGGATGCGGGTTCCACGAGTCATGTAAGCGGGACAAAGCTAAAGCTCCCGGGAAAATGCCGGGGCAGCCGGATCGGACAACGCAGAAAAGCGCGGGAGAGGCGGCAGGAGCTGAGACGACAGCAGCAGGAATACATGCAGAAGCTGCAGGAATATGAGGAGCAGCGGGAAGAACTGGCCGTCAGCATACGGCAGCTGTGGAAAGAGGTATTCTCAGAGGTGGAGCGGGCCGGCGGTTCGGGAGAGATCTGCTGCGTATATGAGGACAGCCTCCGGTTTCTGGCGGAGGGACAGGGAGAGGCGGCCCGCTGCTGGAGTCCGGTGTGGAATATTCCGGAATTCCGGGATTATAAAAGTGTGCGCTGGCTTCGGCCCCTGCTGGAATATGTGCGGTATGCCGATTTTGTTCTGCTGGGTGTGGCGGACTGTATTCCTGATATACTGCAAAGGCTTGCAAGGCAGATGAAAAGCCTGCGGTGGTATCTTCGGGAGGAGGACGTAAACGAAGCGGTGCAGGGCTGGGTGGAGGATTTTTACGAGGAATACGGCCTTGCCATTACCCTGCGGCAGCTGCCGGGAGGAAACGCTTTCCGGCAGCTTAAGCTGGAATCGGGACAGCCGGTGTGCGTACTGGATTTTACGGAGGAGGAAGGACTTTTTGCGGGACGCCTTGCGGGAGGCAGCGTATGGCTTGACTTTGCGTCGGTAGACGGGAAATGCAGGCATATGGAAAAGCAGGCCCCGGAGGTCAGTTATATGTCTCTGAAAAAGTACTGGGGCGCAAAGACAAAAATAAAACCGGATATTCCGGAAGGCCATGCCGCAAGCAGATTCAGATTATCTTGACAGTATGGGGAAAAGTGGTTATAATACGTTGGAAATAAAGCTTTTAACAGAAGCCGGAACAGATAGGAAGGACGCAGGAAATGCAGGAGAAGAAAAATATCTTAACTTATGAGGGACTCAGGCAGTATGAGAGCGAGCTGCACGAGCTGAAGGTGGTAAAACGCCAGGAGGTAGCTCAAAAGATTAAGGAAGCAAGAGAACAGGGGGATTTGTCCGAGAACGCCGAGTATGATGCGGCCAAGGACGAGCAGAGGGATATTGAGGCGAGAATCGAGGAACTGGAGAAGATCCTGAAAAACGCAGAGGTGGTTGTAGAGGACGAGGTGGACCTGGACAAAATCAATATCGGCTGCCGGGTGAGGCTGCTGGATATTGAGTACAGCGAAGAGCTGGAGTATAAGATTGTAGGCTCCACAGAGGCCAACAGCCTCAAGGGAAAAATTTCAAATGAAAGTCCTGTGGGCAAGGCGCTGATTGGCTGTAAAATCGGCGACACCGTGGAGGTGGAAACCGCCGCAGGCAATTTTGCATATAAGGTGCTGGAGATTCAGCGCTCCAACGTATAAGAGGAAGCATACGCAAAGGGACAGGCAGGAGGTAAGGAATGGCAGAAGCGCAGAACACAAACGGACAGGAACAGGATTTGAACCAGCTGCTGCAGGTGAGGCGTGACAAGCTGGTTAATCTGCAGGAGGCGGGAAAGGATCCGTTTCAGATAACAAAATATGATGTGACCCATCACAGTACGGATATTAAGGGAAATTATGCAGAACTGGAAGGGAAGACTGTCCGTATTGCGGGACGCATCATGTCCAAGCGTGTCATGGGTAAGGCGTCCTTCTGCAATGTACAGGATCTGCCGGGCAACATTCAGTGCTATGTGGCAAGGGACAGCATCGGTGAGGAGGCCTACGGGGATTTTAAGAAATATGACGTGGGCGATATTGTGGGCGTGGAAGGTCATGTGTTTACCACCAGGACCGGTGAAATTTCCGTTCACGCTTCCGCTGTGGTACTGCTTTCCAAGAGCCTGCAGATACTGCCGGAGAAGTTTCACGGACTGACTAACACAGATATACGCTACCGCCAGAGATACACGGATTTGATTATGAACGCGGAGGTAAAGGATACCTTCGTAAAGCGTTCCGGAATTATCAGCGCTATCCGCCGGTATCTGGAGGGGGAAGGCTTTCTGGAGGTGGAGACTCCCATGCTGGTGGGGAATGCAGGCGGCGCGGCGGCCAGACCCTTTGAAACCCATTACAACGCGCTGGACGAGGATGTAAAGCTGCGGATTTCCCTGGAGCTGTATCTGAAGCGCCTGATTGTGGGCGGGTTGGAGCGCGTATACGAAATCGGGCGTGTATTCCGCAACGAGGGACTGGACACCAGGCATAATCCTGAGTTTACGCTGATGGAGCTGTATCAGGCCTACACCGATTATTACGGTATGATGGATTTGACGGAGAATATGTTCCGCTATGTGGCGCAGGAGGTCTGCGGCACTACTTTGATTCCTTACGCGGAGGAAATGATAGATTTGGGCAGGCCCTTTGAACGGCTCACCATGGTTGAGGCGGTGAAGAAGTATGCGGGAGTGGATTTTGATGAGATTCCCGATGCGGAAGCCGCTAAAAGGATTGCGGATGAGAAGGGGGTACATTATGAGGCGCGCCACGGAAAGGGCGACATACTGAATCTGTTCTTTGAGGAGTATGTGGAGGAGCATCTGATTCAGCCCGTCTTTGTCATGGATCATCCGGTGGAGATTTCGCCCCTGACCAAGAGGAAGCCTGACAAGCCGGACTATGTGGAGCGTTTTGAGCTGTTCATCTATGGCCGGGAGATGTGTAACGCTTACTCCGAATTGAACGATCCCATTGACCAGCGGGAACGCTTTAAGGCCCAGGAGGCGGCGCTGGCAGCAGGCGACGAAGAAGCCAACACCACGGACGAGGACTTTATGAACGCGCTGGAAATCGGTATGCCCCCCACAGGCGGCATCGGTTACGGCATCGACAGGCTTGTGATGCTACTGACAAACAGCCCCGCCATACGGGACGTGCTGTTGTTCCCGACGATGAAGTCGCTTGGCAAAGAAAGCCGGCTGGGGGGCTGAAATGGCTAAAGTAAAGAAATTTTTAGCGTCTGATCTCGGCTTATTTTCAATCGGTTTTGCCGCGCTGCTTTTGCTTCATTTAGTGACCCGCGAAACCGAATATGTGTGGGACGCTAAAACTTACATGAATCTGGGGCTGACATTTGGAATCGATGAATTCGCGCTTACCAATTATGACTATGTAATGCGCGGATATCTCTTCCCTTTGGTAAATTGGTTCCTTTATAAGCTCGAGGCCATGGGCATAGGAAATATTTCGATCAATTTATATTTTTTTCACAGCGTCCTTTTTTCCTTTTCTCTGATTGTCGTGGTTCCGAAGCTGTTTGAAAAAGCTTTCAAAATAAAGCTTGGCGCTGCGGTCAAATGTATATTTTTCCTTGTGTGCATGTTTATGTTTAAAGGGCTGCTTATATATCCGTTGACCGATATGTTCTCATTTTCTTTTTTGTGCATGGCATTATATTTGTATTTTTATGTAATCGACGCCGGGGACAAAGGAACATTGCTTAAGCTTCCGGCGTCAATCGGCATAGGCGCTTGTTTGGCTGTTGCGTATTATGCCAGGCCCATATATTTAATCTCAATCATAGCTTATTTTGCCGTATCGATATGTAAAATCGCTTATAAGCGCTCCATGAAGGATGCGTTGTATATGATTCTGCTTCCGCTTTTGGGGGGGGCGGCAATAGCGTTTCCGCAGTTAATTATAAATTATTACCACCTGGGCGTCGCAAGCCCCGGAATCATGACGGAAGAAATCTATGAGGGATCGCTGTATTTGCAGCAGCTCAAGTGGGGGCTGGAGACGCAGAGAATTGACGGCAATTTAGACGTATCGGTTTTTCCTTTTGGGGGTATGAACTTCTACGACGGCATAGGCGGCCGGTTTGCTTCGGATCTTGTAATTAGCTCATATTGGGATTATATTGTTTTTGTTTTGCGGCATCCTTTTGACGTCCTTTTTATGTACTTGCGCCATGTTTTCAGCGGAATGGATATCACCTATCCCAATATTTATGTGAAAAATGTGTATAACGCGAGAGGAATGATTCAGTTTTTGAATTATTCGCTGCTCTTTTTCGGGATAAAAGGAGTGAAAAGCAGCGTAAAGAAGTCAACGTGGAATCTTGACTTTGTCGGCGCTTTGCTGATTTATATGCTGCCGGTGATTCTGTGTGTCCCTACTGCAATCGAAACAAGGTTTTTCATTGGGGCGCAGGTTCTTCTGTTTATCATGGCGTGCCATTATTGCAGGCATGTCAACTGGAAGGAAGACTTTTTCAAAAACAAAACGGCGGTGTTTCATTATATAACTTTTTTGACGGTATGCTTTATGTTTAACGGCTACTTGTTTGGAACAATCGGCATACCGATGAGCAGATAGCTGCGTAAAGCAGCTCAATCGCTGAGGAGGAGAGCTATGGAGACGGTTGAGAAGAGGGGCAGAATAGCCTGGATAGACGCGTTAAAGCTATTGGCAATTTTTGCCGTATTTGTGAATCATACCCATATGATTTTATATACCAGTCTGAATATTTGCTATCTTTCATTTTTCAGTGTCACATTATTTGTGCTGTTAAGCGGAATAAACAGTTACGCTTCCTATGAGCGCCGGGAAAAAAGCGGTGAAAAAATTTTATGGCGAAACTGCGAGGGTCCAAAGCTTAAAAAAGTTATTTTTCCATATGTTATAGCCACCGGATGTTACCTTCTTTTCGAAAACGGAGTATTGGATCTGCGATCCTTTATTTTAAGCGTACTTCAGTTTGAGGCGGCGGCGCCGTTTTATTTTGTACTGTTTTATATTCAGTTGGCGGCTGCCTCCAGACCCCTGTATTATCTTATTAAGGCGACGTCAAAATTAAACAGGCCGATTATATATTATATATTGGAGTTTATCGGAAGTATTCTCGTCTCTGCCCTGTTGATGAAATACACCTATATTTTACCTGTTTACGGCGGCGGCCAATATTTGTTCGGCGGAACTTATCTGGCTGTCTATTTCTTCGGAATGCTTATAGGAAGGTACAGGTCTGAAATTAAATTCGGTAAGATTTCCGGTATCATTTCCGGTTTTGTATTTCTGGGGCTTTTAGCAGGATGGTCTTCTTTTTATATTCGGGACAAATTTACACTGGATGTTAAAATAAAGTATTTTGGCAATTGGAATCCCCCCGGCGTCAGCCTGTTCCTGCTTGCGATACTGATTTTGGGTCTGGGGATAAGCGTTGATGCGGTAATTCGTATATACAATGTGAAATTTCTGATATTTCTGGAAGATAAAGTGTCCGTATTGGGAAAGTATTCCTACTATATTTTCCTGTTTCACCTTTTAATTATTTCGACATTGCGGACAAGCAGGCTTGGGGAATTGGTTTCCTGCAATATCTGGCTTCAGAGGTTTGTATATGTTATTATAACTTTTGGCATATCGATAGCGCTTGGCTTTTTAATGGAAAAGCTTATGGCGTGGCTGAAAAGAATCCGGGCAAAAAGCAGTTAAGGCGTCTGAGCAGTGTAAATAAAGCTCCTGTTTTCATTGAAAACGGGAGCTTTTGATGTTAAAATATATTAGGAAGAATGAAAAGGGGACGCCGATGTGAGTGAAAAGACGGAAATTGTTTTTATGCAGGCAAGATTGCTTCGGCTTGCGTCAGAAGAGTGGCATATGCCTATTCAGAGGATAAATGTATTATTTGATAAATATGATATCTTTGAATTTATTGAAGAATGTTATGACGTTTTTCATATGGAAGGCGACTATGCAGTGTTTGGTGAAGTTGAAGCGGTTCTGAAAAATAAGGGGGTAGATGTAAGTGCCGGAATTATATGATGGTATGCTTCTTTATCATGGAAGCTACTGTGAAGTGAAAACCCCGATCTTAGATAAATGCGCGGCGTTTAAAGATTTTGGAAAATTGACTTATTTAATTGGTGCTTATGGTGAGATCGGCGGCCCTTCTTATATAGTTGATATGTATAAAGAAGAACGGAGGAATAATAAATGAAACTGGCAACAGCACTATCAGAAAGAGCAGACCTGCAGAAAAAGCTGTCCGAGCTTGGAACCCGCTTAAACCAGAACGCCAAGGTACAGGAGGGAGAGAAGCCTTCGGAAGCCCCGGAGGAGCTTATGCAGGAACTGGACAGGATTGTGGGCAGGCTGGAAGAGTTGATTGCGAAAATCAATCTGACCAACAGCAGCACCATCCATAACGGCAGGACTATCACGGAGCTTCTGGCTCACAGGGACTGCCTCAAAAGCAGAATCCAGATTATGCGGAGTTTTCTGGACAACGCAAGCAGCAGGATAAATCGGTTGACTCACACGGAAATCAAGATTAAGAGTACCGTGCCGGTATCCGAACTGCAGAAAAAGGTAGACGCCCTGTCAAAGGAACTGCGGGAATGTGACGAACTGATTCAGGAATTGAACTGGACTACGGAATTAGTTTAATCTTTATTTAATTTTATAGATGGTAATCCGGCAGGGTGGATGTATCCTCTTCGGCAGAGAATGTGCCGGCCTGGTAGAGGCGCGGACCGCCTCCAAGGGGTTCGATTCCCCGTGTGAAAATGCATGTCCTGTAAAATAACATGCGTATCGTAACACCTTTTCATAACTACCATTGCATCAGCTGCCGGACGAGGGTGGGATCGGGGAGATATTGACAGGCGAAAGGAAGTGATCTTATTAAGCGTTTTGGACAGTCAGAGAAAAGTACGCGGATAAGGCGGGGTGTGGCGGTATTTGCCATGTTGGGCCTGGGAATATTAAGCCTTCTTTTAACATTTGGAAAGGGAGCTGTTCATGCGGCGGAGAAACGTCAGGTGAAGGTTGCCTTTTTCCCCATGGACGGATACCATATTATTAATCAGGACGGAAGCCTGGACGGTATGGATGTGTCGTACCTGAAGGCGCTGTGCGATTATACGGACTGGGAGATAGAGTATGTGGATTGTGCCAGCTGGGAGCAGGCGCTGCAGATGCTGGCGGACAAAGAGGTGGATCTGGTGGGCTCCGCCCAGTATTCCGCAGAACGGGCGGAAATATACCAGTATGCGGATCTTGCCAGCGGGTATACCTTCGGAGTCATTGCCACCAATGCGGACGCAGGCATTGCTTATGAGGACTTTATGGCCATGCGGCGGGTGACCTTCGGCATGGTGAAAAATTATGTCCGGAAGGCGGAATTTCTGCAGTATCTTTCGGATCATGATATAGATTTTCCCGTGATTCGGGAATATGAATCTACGGAAAAGCTTCAGCAGGCTCTGGATGCGGGGGAGATTGACGCGCTGGTGCATACCTTTACGGAGATTAAGGAGGGACAGCGTCTGATTGGACGCTTTGCGCCCCGGCCCTTTTACTATATCAGCTATCAGGGCAATGATGATTTGATGCGGGAGTTGAATCAGGCCATTGCGGATTTGAAGATTAATCAGCCGGAGTTGGAGACAGAGCTGATGAATGCCTTTTATTACAGCAGGTTTGACAAGGCTGCCCTGCTTACCACGGAGGAAAAGGAGTATCTTGCAAATACGGAAGTGCTTACGGTGGGCTATCTGGATGGGCATTATCCCTTTTCCTATGAGGAGGACGGCGAGTTCAAGGGCCTTTCCAGAGAAATGCTGGAGGGCAGCATTGCCCTGACGGGGCAGCGGCTGGAGTATGTGCTTCTGGAGGATGAGAGCAGTGCAAGGAAGGCCCTGCTGGACGGAGACATTGACATTCTGGTATACAGCGCGGACACAAAGGAGGTTCTGGACGATTATTATCTCACAGCGGCCCGGGAGTACGCGGAGATTCCTCTGGTTCTCGTGATGGACAGGAACAGTAATATGGGCGATATTAAGACCCTGGGCACGGTTTCCTATCTCAGGGAGGAGGCTGAATCCTCTGTCTTGCTGCAGAATGCGGAGATAAAGGTCTATGAATCCCAGCAGGCGGGTCTGACTGCGGTTAAAAACGGGGAAGCGGACGCCGTCCTGTGCGACGGGTATATGGCGGAGCATCTGTTCCGGACGGACTTTCAGTATGAGAACCTGCAGATAAAAAATGTATTCAAAAGCGAGTATCCCATTTCCGTGGTGGTGTCGGAGGAGGACAGGCTGCTTTCCGCAATTCTGGCTAAGACCATCACTCCCATTGATTATCGGGCGGTCAGCGAGTATATGCTGAAGGAGAATACCTATCCTCTGGCAAATCTGCGCACTTTTATACGGAACCACAGTTCCGTGATTATACTGATTCTGATGGGAGTTCTGCTTTTAGTCATTCTGGTGGCGGCCCATATTGTCCATGACGAAAAGAGGATTCGGAAACTGATGTACAAGGACACCTTCATGGACATCTGGAATCTGAATTACCTGATATACTGGGGAGAACGCAAGCTGCTGCCGGAGCATAAGGGAAATTATGCGGTGGTGTATCTGAATGTGTCTCAGTTCCGCCATTATAACATTATCTACGGCTGGGACGCCGGAGAGAAGCTGCTGGAGGGTATAGCGGATCTGCTGACAAACAGCGTGGATCGGAAGCTGGAAATCTGTGCCAGAAATCAGGGAGACCGCTTTGCGCTGCTGCTGAACTGCGGACAGCGGGAAGCGCTGCTGGAGCGGCTGAATTCCCTGAGAAATACAGTGGAAGAGTACATATTTGCAAACACGGAAAATCATATGCCGGTGCAGATGGGCCTTTACTTTTTGGGGCAGCAGACAAAGGAGCTGCAGGTCGCCCTGAACTATGCCAGCCAGGCGCTGGATTTTACGGGAGACAGGGAAGAAAATGCCATTAAGGTCTATGACGATGAACTGGAGCAGATGATTAAGGAGCGTCACGAGCGTGAGAAGCTGCTGCAGTCCGTGGATGTGTGGAAGGATTTTGCGGTGTATTACCAGCCCAAGGTTGACATCAGGAACGGGGAGATCGTGGGCGCGGAAGCGCTGGTGCGATTCTTAAATCCCGCGGAGGGCGGGGCGGTAAAAGCGCCGGGATTTTTCGTCCCCTACTATGAGCAGACGGGAAAGATCACGGAGATAGACTTTTTCGTCTACGAGTCCGTCTGCAGGCTGCTGCGGCAGCGTCTGGACGCGGGTAAGCGGGTTGTCACCGTCTCCTGTAACTTTTCCAGAATGCACTTTATCAAACCGGGCTTTGCGGAGAGATTTGAAGGAATTCTCAATAAGTACCGAATTGACAGGAATCTGATTGAGGTGGAGATTACAGAAACACTTGTTATTGAAAAGCTTCAGCAGAATACGGTAAAGGAAACGCTGGATAGTCTGCATCAGAAGGGAATTCACCTGTCCATTGACGATTTCGGCGCGGGACATTCCTCTCTGGGGATCTTTGAACAGATTCCGGCTGCCGTGATTAAGCTGGACAGGTCTTTCCTTCTGAACCAGCAGGATCATAACAGACAGGTGGCAATCATGCGTGGTATCGTAAACATGGCGCAGAACCTGGAGGCTCAGATTGTCTGTGAAGGTGTGGAAACGGAAGCGGACATCCGGCTGATGCAGGAAATCGGGGCGAATGTGGCCCAGGGCTACTATTATTCCAAACCCATTCCCGAAGCGGAATTTGAGGAAAGGCTGTCGGGGGGAGGATTTGGCGTAAAAGCGTAATCCGTGGTATATTTGCCGCCTTTATGCCAGGTGATGGCCAGGGGTTCCAGAGTATATTCCGTAATTTTATATCCGTCAGCAGAGGGCGACACGGTGAAGGCTGCCATGCCGCCCTTTATGCTGACAGGATCGGACTGGGCGCTGATGAAATTGCCCAGAGAATAATAGACCAGCATCTGATGCCCGTCTTCCGCCGTCAGCATTTCCACAGGCTGAAGGGCGTGAGGGTGGGTGCCTATGACTACGTCTGCATGGCTGTCCAGAAACACCTTTGTCCACTGCTTCTGAAATTCATCCGGTTCTGTGGAATATTCCGTGCCCCAGTGGACGAACAGAATGACGAAATCTGCTTCTGACCGGGCATTCTCAATGTCTGTTTTTATTTTTTCTTCATCCTCCAGAAGATGAACCATATAGGGGGCGTCATCGGGTATTTTTATGCCGTTTGTGCCGTAGGTATAGTTGAGCAGGGCAAAGCGGACGCCCTTTTTCATCATGATTTCGTAAGGCCGGTATTCTGCTTCATCGTCCGACTGTATCCCCAGACACAGCATATTTTGTGCGTCAAAGAATTCCTTTGTAGTGTTCACTCCGTTTTTTCCTCTGTCCAGAGCGTGGTTTGTGGCGCAGGTCACCACGTTGAAGCCTGCGTCCGCTATGGCCTGCCCTGCGCCGATGGGAGTGCCGAACCGGGGATAGTCCCCGTACAGGGCAGGGTCGTCCACAAGGGGGGTCTCCTGGTTGATAACAGCTACGTCACTGTCCGCAATAACATCCCGGAAGTTTTCAAACAGAAATCCAAAGGTTTCGTCGTTCTGCAGGCCATAGCGGTAGATGGGCTCATGAAGTAGATTGTCTCCGAAGGCCACAAAGGAAACAGCGGCGTCCTCCAGGGTGAAGCCCCAGGAGTCCCATCTCCAGCAGCTTGTTTCGCCGGCCAGGTCTGTAAATAAGAGCCGATTCCGGGAATCCGCCCGACGGTACAGGCTTACGTCCGCCAGATCCTTTCCCAAGTAGGAGGACATCCACTGAGGTTTGATTTCTCCCCGATCGTACTCATATACAAAAAGGTGCTGGGACCATTTTTTCTCGTCCTTCTCCACCCAGAAGGGG
The DNA here is from genome assembly GCA_023664365.1 of Acetatifactor muris. Lineage (GTDB taxonomy): Bacteria > Bacillota > Clostridia > Lachnospirales > Lachnospiraceae > Acetatifactor > Acetatifactor muris_B. The sequence goes on from JAMPFR010000017.1 coordinate 37,973, forward strand.
CGGCTTTTGCCGTAGCGGCCTATTTTCCAGCAGAGCAGTATAAGCTCTTCCCGGCTGTCGTTGTCAATATCGGCGGACAGTACCTTCTGGACCAGAACACCTTCCGAGGAGGTCCATATGAGGGTTTCGTTTTCACGCCGTAGAACCCGGACGGTTTTGTCCTGCAGCACAATTCGATATTCGCCGGTTTCGTCCTGAAAATCGGCGCTGCTCCACTGAATCCAGCGGGGCAGGAAAGTGCCTGCATGCCACAGGCCATATACCGCCGCTGCCACCGACAGCAGCGCCGCCGATAATAGCAGAACAAGGATAAATGCAGTTTTAATCGGTTTCTTTTTATGCTCAGTCGCGCTCATATCGATAGCTGTCCGTCCATTCCGGCTGCTTCACAGGGTTTTCGTAAATATAGTTTCCGTCCTCGTCCGGCTGGCAGCCTGTCATCTGACGCCATTTGGAGTCGGTCAGTCTGTCTTCTGCAGGCCAGGTAAACTGATAGAAGGAATAAACGCTTCCCCGTGCGACCTTCAGGACGCCGTCCACCTTTACCACCACGAATATGTTTGATATTGTACCGGTGGCGGCCTCAAGCACCTGTCCGTTGGGGTCCGTGGCAATGTCCGCCACAATGGGGGCAGGACACTCCGAGCTGTCGAACCAGTCGGAAGCGGCAGCATCCTTGGACGCCTCATACCAGAAATGTTCGATATTGCCGCCGTAAGAGCGGATAAACTCATACTCCTCATCTGTTAAGGCTTCGTCCTGCAGTTCCTTACCGGATATGGTCAGCAGCTGCTGTGCTATCTGCGACAGCCTGGACAGATCCTCCTCCTGCTCCGGAGTGAGAAGGCCGTACTTTTTAAGCCCCCGGGCAGTGAGATCCGCAAGATTGGTAAACCTTGCATAGACCAGCGGCTCCGGCTCCACATAGCCTCTGTCGTCTATTTCTTCGTCCCAGTAGCCGCCCATTTCCGCGATTACCTGTTCGGTGTAGAGGATGGTGTCATGCTTCAGTTCCGCAAAGCTGCCGGAGAAGCATTCCAGATTTTTCTTTGCCCACTCTTTACTTTGCATAAATACGGGATATCCTTCGCCCTTATCCTCCAACAGAGGGCGGAGCGTGTTCAGCCAGCCGGCGTACAGGCTTGCGGACCACAGGGTTTCATTTTCCCGGGACAGGCCCTCTCTGAGCTTTGCCATATTTTCCGAATAGCCTTTATAGTCTGTGGCGCCGTTTTCCTCCAGGATCGCAAGGGCGGTATCGCTGCCCAGAGCAGCGGCCACGTCCAGCACATCCGGAAGCATCCGCTTTCCGCCGTCGCTGTTTTCCCCCACCCTGCTGTAAATCAGGTTCTGCATGATAGTGGCGTCAATGGTAAACCTCTGCCCCATGAACCGAAAACCCGGAATCGTGTTATCCTCGCCGTCCTCTATGGGAACGGAATTGACGGCCGGCGGGGGAAGCTTAAGCGTCAGGGCTTGGAACGTCTCAAAGTCGTGGCTGTTTCCCGGCAGATCGGCAAGGCTCACATCATTGCCGTAGGCCTCACAGATGGCGGGTGCGTATTCGCTTACGCCGAAATCATCACTGGCGCCTGCGAAGAAGGAGGTTACCGCATAGACGGCTTCCCAGATCTGATAGGCTTCCGCGTCGGAGGCCAGCGCCATGGTGATGAGCAGGGCGCTTCTGTTCAGGCTTTCCTTGGCCTGTGTAAAGTGTATTCTGCCGTACCACATCATTGCACGGAAGTATTTTTCCAGCTGTTCGTCTCCCTCGTAGTAGCCTCTGGGGATATATTGGGTGTAATCCTCGAATTCGTCTGTGATGGAGGAGGTCAGGGTGCTGTCTGCGCTCTTAATGCAGTCCAGCTCATACTCCACGCTGTCCGCCACATAGTCTCTGACTGTGGTGCTGTCGTCGAGCAGGCAGGCGCCTACGGTAAAGAAGGCTACGTTGCGCCGGGCGGCCTCCTCCCATTCGCTGTCCTTCAGCTGCTCATACTGGTCGGCGCTGGTTTCCAGCATTCTGCCGCTTAACCGGGTCAGACTGTCCGCAAGATAATTCTTCTCTACATTTCGCAGGAGATAGCTGAAGTAGAGATGGTAGGTGTGCATCAGGGAGTCAACCGTCACAAAACTGGGAACCTGTGCATACCGATTGTACTCATACACTTCGAAGAACTCGTCGTCTCCGATGTCGCTGTTCCCGCTTTCTCCCACCAGAAAACCGTTCCGGGCCAGTTGGGCCGCCATATCCTTATCCGTGGACAGATAGTAGAACTGATCCAGGTTTGTCACGTTGCCCAAGTCCGGATCTATTGTGTAAGGCGCTGCGTTGGGCGTTATGTCTACGGCGGGATCCGCGGCATTACCCAGGAGCATGGGCCTTACAGACATATCCGCCAGAGTTATGACGAGCACGGTTTCCGGAGCCGAGGCAGGTTCTGCAGTGGGATCCGCCGAGGAGGGAATGTCTGATCCCCCGGCTTCTTCCCCGCCTGTGGGCAGAGGGCTGTTCTGGGCCATGAGGCCTTCGGGACTTCCCGAACCGTCAGAGGAAGGTTCTCCCGGGCTGCGGAGCAGGAAAGCGGCTCCCGCCGCCAGGAGACACAGGCAGGCTGCGGCAAGACCTCCGATTTTCCACAGGGGCCGGGTCTTTTTTTGCACAGGTTCTGTGTTTTCCGCCTCTTCCACAATTTTCTCGTCAATGTGTGTAATTCCCCGGTATATCTTCTCGCTCTTTTTTTCATAGTTTTTTTGGCTCATAGATAAATTTCCTCCTTTTCAAGAGTGGCTTTCAGGCTGAGACGCAGCCTGTACATTTTTTTAGTCAGCCTGGGGGCCGGAATGTTCCACTTTTCCGCCAGCTCATTCAGAGCGGTGCCGTGCCAGTAGCGGCGTACAAACAAAACCCGATCCTCCGGCGGCAGGGACAGCAGCCATGTGCTGATGCAGCGGCCCAGTTCCGCATCCTCTATTTCCTGTTCCACTGTCCGGGAGGAAGGAATGCATTCCTCCAGCTCGTCCAGCATTTCATTGATACCGCTGTAGCGTTTCAGAGCATGGTTTTTACGCCAGAGGTTTATTGAGATATTACGCACAACCCTGCACAGCCATGCCTTGAAATTGTCGGGACGCTGGGGAGGCAGCTGCCTCCAGGCTTCATTCCAGGTATCGTTGACGCATTCTTCGGCGTCCTCCCGGACAGACAGCAGATTCATTGCGATGCTGTGACACAGAGCGCCGTACTTGCGGTCTGTCTCGATAATGGCATATTCGTTGCGTTTCCAGTATAGTTCTATAATCTGAGAATCTTCCATGACTAATCCCCCTATCATTTGAAAGCTTTCATTTAACAGGTCGGATTCAGGAAAGGAATATTCCTGAAATTTCTAATTTTTGTTTTATAAAATTTTACAGGGTCACAATTATCTTATTATATCTGCCCTCAAAAGGCAACCATTCTCCGTGCCGGGTGGATTTATTTCCCGATTCGTGCTATTCTGGTGCAAGAGAGGAGGTGCTTTTTGTGTCGGGAAATTTTTACGGGCGGCAGACCGCCGGAAATGTGAAGGCAAAAAATAAGCTTTATAAAGGGATTGAAACGCCCCTTGATTTGTATGACGCGCTTTCCGGCCTCTGGTGCGCGGATACCTGCGCGCCGAGAATGCGTCATGAGTGGAGTGAGGAAAATAAAACGCTGGGCCAGTGCTCCATAACCGCTTTTCTGGCCCAGGATATTTTCGGCGGGGAGGTATATGCAATGCCTACGGATAACGGCGGCGTTCACTGCTACAATGTGGTGGAGGGATATGTCTTTGATCTTACCAGCGAGCAGTTTGGCGAAGGGGCAAAAACGCTCTGCTATGAGGGTAACGAAATACAGGACAGGGAATCCGCCGGACATTTCGGTAAGGAGGAAAAACGCCGGCGGTATGAATATTTGAAAGAGCTGCTTAAGCAACTCTTAAATCTATATTAATTTTTTTCGGCTGCCCTTGAAATAATACACGGAAAATCGTATATTAACCCTATAGAGTTTGTAACGGAAAAAGCAGTATTTTACAACGCAACGCTTCGAAAAGGAGGTAGGTAAAAATGACAAAAGCAGAAATTTTGAAAAAGGAGATTTTAAGGCAGTACCGCAGTGTACGCCAGTTTGCAATGGAGCTGAAAATTCCCTACAGTACGCTGGTGACTGCGTTGGAGCGTGGAATTGAGGGAATGGCATACGGTACGGTCATCAGGATGTGCGACAAGCTCAGTCTGAACCCTGTGGATTTTTCTTCTCTGGAGCGGGATGCGTCTCTGGGAGCGCAGCTGCTTGAAAACCGGGTAATGCAGAATTATATCAAGCTGAATCAGGAGGGCCGGGACAAGATACTTGAGCTGATGGATGATTTCGTACAGATTGATAAATATAAGGCGAAGGGGAAGAAAAGCAGATGAGGTATCACTGGCTGATTGTGGGCGCCGGACTTTTTGGCGCAGTGTTTGCCCATGAGATGCGGGAGGCCGGGGTGAAATGTCTGTGTATCGACAAAAGGGATCATCTCGGCGGAAATATCTACACGGAAGAAAAAAGGGGCATTCAGGTACACAAATACGGCGCTCACATTTTTCATACCTCTGACAGAACCGTGTGGGAGTATGTGAATCGTTTCGCGGAGTTTAATAACTTCGTGAACTCCCCCATAGCGGTATACGGCGGGGAGCTTTATAATCTGCCCTTTAATATGAACACTTTCAGCAAAATGTGGGGCGTCAGGACGCCTGCAGAGGCCCGGGAGATAATCGAACGGCAGAAGCGGGAGGCGTCGGGGACTGTTTCCGGCGGCAGCGGAACGCGGTTCAGACAGGGTGAAAGCGGGATGTCCGGCCGGGAACCTGCCAACCTGGAGGAGCAGGCCCTGTCACTGGTGGGCCGGGATGTGTATGAAAAGCTGGTGAAGGGCTACACGGAAAAGCAGTGGGGCAGAAGCTGTACGGAGCTGCCGGCTTTTATTATACGTCGTCTGCCCGTCCGCTTTACCTATGACAACAATTATTTTACCGACAGATTTCAGGGGATTCCCCTGGGAGGGTATACGCAGATTGCGGAGAAGCTGCTGGCAGGGACGGAGGTTCGTCTGGGTGCCTCCTACCGGGAATTCAGGCAGAATACTTCCGATACCTTTGACAGAGTGCTGTACACGGGTATGATTGACGAGTACTTTGACTATTGCTACGGGGAGCTGCAGTACAGATCCTTACGCTTTGAGGAGGAGCTTCTGGAGGGCTGCGCCAATTATCAGGGAAATGCCGTGGTGAACTATACGGAGCGGGAGGTTCCCTACACCCGCATCATCGAGCATAAGCATTTTGAATTCGGTACCCAGCCTGACACGGTAATCACCAGGGAGTATCCCGCTCCATGGCGGAGAGGGGATGAGCCTTATTATCCCGTAAACGATGAGAAGAACGGAAGGCTCTATGAGAAATATGCCCGGCTTGCGGCGGAGGAGAAAAATGTACGCTTTGGCGGCAGGCTGGGGCAGTATAAATATTATGACATGGACAAGGTGATTGCGGAGGCTCTTCAGATGGCGGCAAAGGAGCTTTCCTATTCCATTGTTTAAACGGGGCATATTTCCGTCAGCAATAACTGTTAAACAACATTCCGCTGTAAGCGCTGGTATTGTAGGGACTCACATAATTGTGGCCCGGATTCTTGTAGGCTACAACGGTTTTCTGTACATAGTCCATAGGATTCAGGGCCACCTGATTGCTTTTGCGTATCAGGGAACCGGAAAGGTTTTTCAGACTGCCGAAGGTCTCGGTAATATCGTCGGAACGCAGCGCCGCCTGATGAAAAACATCACGGTTCATGCTCATGGTGCCATCCTCGGAGAGAGAGATGCCCATAGATTCCAGAGAAGAGCCGTACACACCCACAATTCCTCTCATCTCGTTCACCAGTTGTCTGCTCTTGGACTGGGTTTCCATATAGGAGGAAGCTGCCTTTACGAAATCATTGTAGCTGCCCACCAGATGAGAGACATTGTCAGCCAGAGATTCCACGTCCGTCTTGAGACCAATCCGGACGGGACTGCCTTCTTCCGTGGTACTGTTCAGCCGGACGTCGAACAGCTTGCCGATGGTGAAGTGGTTGGAGGAGGAGGTACGCTCCTCGCCGTTTATGCTGAAGCTGGCATTGGAGGCTTCCCGGCTGGTGTAGTCCAACCCGAAATAATGCACTGTGCCGGCCCGTTTGCTTGTCTTGTTGTCGCTGATGGTAAAAAGCTGGTTCTTACCCGCACCCAGGCCCGTGGCCTCTGAGGTGAGCCGGAGAGCGCTTCTGCCGTCGGATTCCGCAATGTCTGCCTTGACGCCGATGCCGGAATTATTAATCAGCCGAACCAGACGTTCCTGCACATCCCGGTTGGTTTCGGATTCGCCTACGGTAAACTGGAACTCATAATTCATATCGTTGATGCCCAAATCAAAGGAATAGGTATCGGGCGGCAGCTCCGTTCTGCCGTCGGGAAGAAAGAGCCCAAGGTTTTCCTGGGAAACCGCCAGAGAATGAACCTCCAGATCCAAAGAGGGCATATTATTGTCCAAGTCCTGAGAACCGATGTAGGAAGCTGTGACAATATTTTCATCAGATGTATAGGCGCTCTTCTTATTAAAAAGAGCGTTCTCCTCCATACCGCCCAGCTGTGCAAGGGTGTTCCGCAGTCCGCGGGCATTTTCCTTGATGGCAATCGCATACTCCTGAGTAGCCTTGCTGGTAGTGGGAAGATACCAGGGGGCTTCCTTATTCAGTTTGACAATGGAATTGTACACGCTGCGCAGCTCACTCTTCTTGTGAGTGTCGTAGCGGGTCAAGGCTTTCTGCGAGTATGTGGTAAGATAATTATTGTATACCGCATTTAGAGCAGCACCCATTGTCATACCTCCTTTCATTACTTTCATCAATAAACATAAACCCTAATAAATATGCTCAACAAATAGAATACAAATAAATACAGCAATACATGAATACAATAATACATGCAAATATAACTTCAGACACTAACTCACTTTTCTGCTACTTATACATTTACAGTGTAGCACAAGGCAGGGAAGCGCACAAGTATTTTTTGAAAAAAATGTTGACGAATGCAGGATCGCTGTGTTATAGTATTCAGGCGAGATAAGATTCCAGGTCTTTTTTTTATGCTTAAAAAATCAAGTGGAGGTAGCGATATGCGTACAAAAATCACTTTGGCTTGTACAGAATGCAAGCAGCGTAACTATAATACTACCAAGGATAAGAAGACGCATCCCGACAGGATGGAGATCAAGAAGTATTGTAGATTCTGCAGAACCCACACGGTACACAAGGAGACAAAATAAAGGCTCCTCGGAGACAAAATACATTCTCCTCAAAGACAAAATAATGTCGCTTCGGAGAAGAAGTAATTTCTCCTCAGAGAAGAAGTAAATTTTCTTCGGAGAGGGAGTAAGGGTTCAGGTTCACAGTGCAGAAAGTCAATATTTTCAGGTTTGGAGGTCAAAATGGGAGATTCCGCAGAGAAGCAGAAACGCCCCGGTTTTTTCGCCGGAGTGAAGTCTGAGTTTAAAAAGATTGCATGGCCGGACAGGCATGAGACTTTAAAGCAGTCTGTGGCCGTGGTAGCAATCTCGGTTGTTGTGGGCGTGGTTATTGCGATTATTGACTACGTTGCCAAGAACGGCGTAGACTTCTTAATATCAATTCAGTAGAGCGAGGGTGATTGTATGGCAGAGGCAAAGTGGTATGTAGTTCATACCTATTCCGGCTATGAAAACAAGGTCAAAGCCAATATTGAAAAGACCATCGAGAACAACAAGAACCTTGCGGAGCAGATTCTGGAAGTAAGAGTTCCTCTGGAGGAAGTAATCGAGCTGAAGAACGGTGCAAGGAAGACCGTTCAGCGCAAGATGTTTCCCGGTTATGTGCTTATCAATATGGAAATGAATGACGACACATGGTATGTTGTCAGAAATACCCGCGGCGTTACAGGCTTTGTGGGACCGGGAAGCAAGCCCGTTCCCCTTACCGAGGCGGAGATGAAGCCACTTGGTATCAAGACCGAGAATGTTTCCATCGACTTTGTGGAGGGAGACAGCATTGCAGTCGTGGCGGGCGTATGGAAGGATACGGTGGGTATTGTCCATAAGCTTGACTACAACAAGCAGACAGCCACTATCAATGTGGAGCTGTTTGGAAGAGAGACCCCTGTGGAGATCAGCTTTGCAGAGGTGAGAAAGCTTTAAGGTATTTACGGCGTGAGCCGATAAATATAGGGCGGGGAGTACTCGGAATCGGATATTCCCTGCGGCAGCAAAGTGGGAGCAGGACGATATGCTTTTGAATCCTGCGCCAGAACGCCGCGGGCAGTATGGCGGCGTACCACAATATAGGAGGTGCCAAAATGGCAAAGAAAGTAGAAGGCTACATCAAGTTACAGATTCCTGCCGGAAAAGCAACACCGGCTCCCCCTGTTGGCCCTGCGCTGGGTCAGCATGGTGTAAACATCGTTGAATTCACGAAGCAGTTCAACGCAAAGACAGCGGACAAGGGCGATGTCATCATCCCCGTAGTCATCACTGTATATGCAGACAGGTCTTTCAGCTTCATTACAAAGACTCCCCCTGCAGCAGTTCTGCTGAAGAAGGCATGCAACATCAAGTCCGGTTCGGGTGCGCCCAACAAGACGAAGGTTGCGACTATCTCAAAGGCAAAGCTTCAGGAAATCGCTGAAATGAAAATGCCGGATTTGAACGCGGCAAGCCTTGAGGCGGCAATGAGCATGATAGCAGGTACTGCGCGCAGTATGGGCATCACGGTAGAGGAGGGATAATAATGAAGCATGGTAAGAAATATGCCGAAGCTGCAAAGCTTGTAGACCGCACTGTGGCCTATGAGCCCAATGAAGCAATCGCTTTGGTGAAGAAGACGGCAACAGCAAAGTTTGACGAAACTATTGAAGTTCACATCAGAACCGGCTGCGACGGACGTCATGCAGAGCAGCAGATCCGCGGCGCGGTGGTGCTGCCCAACGGAACCGGTAAGACAGTAAAGGTTCTTGTATTTGCAAAGGGCGATAAGGTAAGCGAGGCTGAGGCGGCCGGAGCTGATTATGTAGGCGGCGAGGAACTGATTCCCAGGATTCAGAACGACGGCTGGCTTGATTTCGACGTGGTGGTGGCTACCCCTGACATGATGGGCGTGGTAGGGCGTCTCGGTAAGGTTTTGGGTCCCAAGGGACTGATGCCCAACCCCAAGGCCGGCACCGTAACCATGGATGTTACCAAGGCCGTAAACGATATCAAGGCAGGTAAGATCGAGTACAGGCTCGACAAGACCAATATTGTACACGTTCCCGTGGGGAAGGTATCCTTTACAGAGGAAGCTCTGCAGGAGAATTTCAACGCGCTGATGGAAGCTATTATGAAGGCAAGGCCCAGCGCGGTGAAGGGACAGTATCTGAAGAGCATTACCCTGGCCAGCACCATGGGCCCCGGCGTAAAGGTAAATGTTTTGAAGTTTTAAGGGAAAATAAGGGGTTGACAGAAGTCGGCCCCTTATGCTATTATTTTTTACGGTCGCAAGATCAAAGCCGAAGACAGTAGGTTCCGGGGCGATTCCCAGGAGTAAGTTCGAAAAGGCGCCTACCGAGGAAAGAGTTTTACCGAGACTTTTTACCTTCCTGTCTTCAGGAGGGTTTTTCTTTTATAAAACTCCTTTCGGCAGGGGGAGACCCCCAAAAATTCTATAAGGAGGTAAAGAAATGGCAAAGGTTGAATTAAAACAGCCCATTGTAGACGAGATTTCCGCCGGCATCAAGGATGCTCAGTCGGTTGTCCTGGTTGATTACCGCGGACTGACTGTTGAGCAGGACACACAGCTCCGCAAGAGCCTGCGCGAGGCAGGAGTCGTCTATAAGGTGTACAAGAACACCTTTATGACACGCGCTTTTAAGGACACCGCATTCGAAGGCCTGACCCAGTATCTGGAGGGTCCCAGCGCAGTGGCAATTTCCACTGAGGATGCAACGGCTCCCGCAAGACTGTTGGCTGAATTTGCAAAGAAGGCAGACAAGCTGGAAATCAAGGCCGGCGTGGTGGAAGGCACGGTGTATGATGCGAAGGGAATTGCTTCCATTGCAAGCATTCCTTCCAGAGAAGTGCTTATTTCCAGACTGCTTGGCAGCATGCAGAGCCCGATTACCAATTTTGCCCGTGTCATGAACCAGCTGGCCGAGAAAGGCGGCGCTTCCGCAGTGGAAGCACCTGCTGAGGAAGCGGCAGAGACACCCGCAGACGCTGCGGCAGAAGCACCCGCAGCGGAATAATTTTCAGAAGTTGCAAAACGAATTTTAAATCAGAAAATGGAGGATAATAAAAATGGCTAAATTAACAGCTCAGGAACTGATTGATGCTATCAAAGAGTTGACCGTATTAGAGTTGAACGACCTGGTAAAGGCTTGCGAGGAGGAGTTCGGCGTATCTGCAGCAGCAGGCGTTGTGGTTGCGGCAGCAGGCCCCGCAGCAGGTGCAGAGGTAGAGGAGAAGACCGAGTTCGACGTTGAACTGTCCGAGGTTGGCGCAGAGAAGGTTAAGGTTATCAAGGTGGTACGCGAGGTAACCGGCCTTGGCCTGAAGGAAGCGAAGGATCTTGTAGACGGCGCTCCTAAGGTTGTGAAGGAAGGCGCTTCCAAGGAAGAGGCTGAAGAGCTGAAGAAGAAGCTTGAGGAAGTTGGCGCGAAGGTTACTCTGAAGTAATCACGGCTGTGCCGGAAGACTGCAAATTGTAATAAGGATGAGATACGGTTTCACATGTACGCATGTGAAACCGTTCTTTTTTCAGATACCAAAGTCTGTAACAGTTTGCCCTTACACAAAGTGGCGGCAGATGACAGACGTTCTTATGCAGACTGTGCAAGACGTCGGTACTTAGCAAGCGTATTTTGCTTGCTTATGTACCGTTACGTCGCGCCTTCAAGCGAAAGCGGGTCTGCATAAGAATGACTGTTAGTTGCCGTCACTTTGTGCAAGGCTAGATTGTCACTAAAATTCCCGGGAGATGAATTTTTCTCCGGGAGATGAATTTTTCTCCGGGAGATGAATTTTTCTCCGGGAGATGAATTTTTCTCCTTGACCCCTTGACCAAATTGTGATATTATAAACGATGCACTATTGTGCTGTGCTATGCCTTTTTGGCGGCAGAAAAGAAAGAACGGGGTGAAATGTCAATGGAAAAAAACAGAATACGTCCGGTAGCCGGTTCCAGGGTGATGCGTATGAGTTATGCGAGACAGAAAGAGGTTCTGGAGATGCCGAACCTGATTGAAGTCCAGAAGGACTCCTATCAGTGGTTCCTTGACGAAGGATTGCGTGAGGTCTTCGACGATATTTCTCCTATCGCTGATTACAGCGGCTCCTTGAGTCTTGAGTTTGTGGATTTTGAACTCTGCAGGGACGATGTGAAGTATTCTATTGAAGAGTGTAAAGAACGGGACGCGACCTACGCCGCACCGTTGACGGTTACAGTCCGCCTGTACAACAAAGAGAAGGAGGAGATCAGCGAACACAGGATTTTCATGGGCGATCTTCCGCTGATGACGGAGACGGGAACCTTTGTCATCAATGGAGCCGAACGTGTTATTGTAAGCCAGCTGGTACGTTCTCCCGGTATTTACTATGCAGTCAGTCATGACAAGCTTGGCAAGAAGCTGTTCTCCTGCACGGTTATCCCTAACCGGGGCGCATGGCTGGAGTATGAAACGGATTCCAATGACGTGTTTTATGTGCGTGTGGACAGAACCCGTAAGGTTCCCGTAACTGTGCTGGTGCGCGCGCTAGGAATCGGCACCAATGATGAAATCAGGGAAGTATTCGGTGACGAGCCGAAGATCGAAGCCAGTTTTACAAAGGACACTGCTGAGAATTATCAGGAGGGTCTGTTAGAGTTGTACAAAAAAATCCGCCCCGGCGAGCCTTTGAGCGTGGAGAGTGCGGAGAGCCTGATTAATGCAATGTTTTTTGATCCCCGCCGATATGATCTGGCCAAGGTGGGAAGATATAAATTTAACAAGAAGCTGGCTTTCAGAAACAGAATCCGGCATCATATTCTGGCGGCGGATGTAGTGGATCCTTCCACGGGAGAAGTGCTTGCCTCCGCAGGGGATAAGGTAAGTGCAGAACTGGCGGATACCATTCAGAACGCGGCAGTGCCTTTTGTGTATATACAGACGGAGGAGAGAAACGTCAAGGTTCTTTCCAACATGATGGTTGACATTACCGCCTTTGTGGACTGTAATCCGAGAGATTTCGGCATCCATGAGAAGGTTTATTACCCTGTGCTGAAGCAGATTCTGGAAGAGTTTGGTTCGGAGCCGGAGAAGCTCGCCGAAGCCATAAAGAAGAACGTACATGAGCTTGTTCCCAAGCATATTACCAAAGAAGATATTATTGCATCCATCAACTATAATATACATCTGGAGTACGGCTTGGGTAATGACGACGATATTGATCATCTGGGCAACAGACGTATCCGCGCGGTGGGTGAACTGCTGCAGAATCAGTACCGCATCGGTATGTCCAGGATGGAGAGAGTGGTTCGGGAACGTATGACTACCCATGACACGGATGATGTTTCACCCCAGTCCCTGATTAATATTAAGCCCGTTACGGCTGCGGTAAAGGAATTCTTCGGCTCCTCCCAGCTGTCACAGTTTATGGATCAGAACAATCCTCTTGCGGAGATTACCCACAAGAGGCGTCTGTCCGCCCTGGGGCCCGGCGGTCTGTCCAGAGACCGTGCAGGTTTTGAGGTTCGTGACGTACATTATTCCCATTATGGGAGAATGTGCCCCATTGAGACTCCTGAAGGCCCTAACATCGGTCTGATTAACTCTCTTGCAAGCTATGCCCGCATCAATGAGTATGGCTTTGTGGAGGCGCCTTACAGAAAGATTGACAAGTCCAATCCGCAGAATCCTGTGGTTACGGATGAAGTGGTATATATGACTGCAGACGAAGAGGACAATTATCATGTGGCGCAGGCAAGTGAGGCCCTGGACGCGGAAGGACATTTTGTCCGCAACACCGTGTCCGGACGATACCGGGAGGAGACTTCCGAGTATCCCCGTTCCATGTTTGACTATATGGACGTGTCGCCGAGAATGGTTTTTTCCGTGGCAACGGCGCTGATTCCCTTTCTGCAGAACGATGACGCAAACCGTGCACTGATGGGTTCCAACATGCAGCGTCAGGCTGTGCCCCTTCTGACTACGGAAGCGCCTGTGGTGGGTACCGGTATGGAGCCTAAGACTGCAGAGGACTCAGGTATGTGTATTCTGGCGAAGAAGGCCGGAACGGTTGACTATGTGTCCTCCAGTTTGATTCGGATCACCTATGACGACGGCGAGAAGGCCGAGTTCAAGCTGACTAAATTCTCCCGTTCCAACCAGTCCAACTGCTACAATCAGAAGCCGATTGTGTTCAAGGGGGATCGTGTGGCGGAGGGCCAGGTCATTGCGGACGGACCGTCTACGGCGAAGGGCGAGCTTGCCCTGGGCAAGAACCCGCTGATTGGTTTTATGACATGGGAAGGCTATAACTACGAGGACGCCGTCCTTTTGAGCGAGAGACTGGTTCAGGAGGATGTATATACCTCCGTTCACATTGAGGAATATGAGGCGGAAGCCCGTGACACCAAGCTGGGGCCGGAGGAGATTACCAGAGATGTACCCGGCGTGGGAGACGATGCTTTGAAGGATCTGGATGACAGAGGTATTATCCGAATCGGCGCAGAGGTGCGTGCCGGAGATATTCTGGTGGGCAAGGTGACGCCCAAGGGCGAGACGGAGCTGACCGCCGAGGAGAGACTGCTGCGGGCCATCTTCGGAGAAAAAGCCAGAGAAGTCCGTGACACTTCGCTGAAGGTGCCTCACGGCGAGTACGGTATTGTAGTGGACGCCAAGGTATTTACCAGAGAGAACTGCGATGAGCTTTCCCCGGGTGTAAATATGGCGGTTCGTATCTATATTGCCCAGAAGAGAAAGATTTCCGTAGGCGACAAGATGGCAGGACGTCACGGCAACAAGGGTGTGGTTTCCCGGGTGCTTCCCGTGGAGGATATGCCTTATCTGCCCAACGGCCGTCCGCTGGATATTGTGCTTAACCCTCTGGGTGTGCCTTCCCGCATGAATATTGGACAGGTACTGGAGATTCATCTTTCCCTGGCTGCCAGGGCCCTTGGGTTTAACGTGTCCACGCCTGTGTTTGACGGCGCGAATGAGACCGATATTATGGACACTCTGGAGCTGGCAAACGATTATGTGAATCTGCCCTTTAATGCCGCGGAGGTAAAGGAATGGAAGGCGGAAGGAAAGGATACCACGGCGGACGGCAGAGAGTGGTCGGGCGAGAGCTTTGAGAGCCTGCACGGCAAGGAGCTGCTTCCCGAGGTAATGCAGTATCTGGCTGACAACAGAGAGCAGAGAAGTATATGGAAGGGCGTGACTATTGCCAGAGACGGCAAGGTACGTCTGCGGGACGGACGTACCGGAGAGTACTTTGACAGTCCGGTTACCATTGGCCATATGCACTATTTAAAGCTGCATCATCTGGTGGACGACAAGATCCATGCACGTTCCACCGGCCCTTATTCCCTGGTTACCCAGCAGCCTCTGGGCGGGAAAGCGCAGTTTGGCGGACAGCGCTTCGGTGAGATGGAGGTCTGGGCCCTGGAGGCATACGGCGCATCTTATACACTGCAGGAGATTCTGACGGTGAAGTCCGATGACGTGGTGGGCCGTGTAAAGACCTACGAGGCGATTATCAAGGGAGACAATATTCCCGAGCCCGGCATCCCCGAGTCCTTCAAGGTGCTGCTGAAGGAGCTTCAGGCGCTGGGACTGGACGTAAGAGTGCTTCGGGACGACCAGACAGAGGTGGAAATCATGGAGACCATCGATTACGGCGATACCGATTACCGCTATGAGATGGAGGGCGATCGCAAGTATGACGACGATTATGACAACGGTTCTCTTGGCAGGATGGGCTATCAGGCGCAGGAGTTCGACGACGAGAGCGGCGAACTGGTAAATACTGACGACGACAGCTTTGATGACGAGGAATTTGAAGCCGACCCGGAGGATTTTGAGGGCGACGATGACTTCGAGTGAAAGGCGATGTTTCGCCTAAATAAATGCTAATAGCTTAGAAGGGAGTACCATTCATGCCGGAAGTGAAAAATGAAACAGCTTATCAGCCTATGACATTTGATGCAATCAAGATTGGCCTGGCTTCGCCGGATAAGATCCGGGACTGGTCCCACGGCGAGGTGCTGAAACCGGAGACCATTAACTACAGAACCTTAAAGCCGGAAAGAGACGGTCTGTTCTGTGAAAAGATTTTCGGACCCAGCAAGGACTGGGAGTGTCATTGCGGTAAGTATAAGAAAATCAGATATAAGGGTGTTGTCTGCGACCGATGCGGCGTTGAGGTGACAAAGGCAAGCGTCCGCAGGGAGCGTATGGGGCATATTGAGCTTGCGGCTCCCGTGTCCCACATCTGGTATTTTAAAGGTATCCCCAGCCGTATGGGACTGATTCTGGATTTGTCGCCCAGAGTGCTGGAGAAGGTGCTGTATTTCGCGTCTTATATTGTGCTGGATTCCGGAGAAAGCGGTCTTGAGTACAAGCAGATCCTTTCCGAGAAGGAGTATCAGGACGCAAGAGAGACCTACGGAAATAAGTTCCGTGTAGGTATGGGAGCTGAGGCCATTAAGGAGCTGCTGCAGGCCATTGATCTGGAGACCGAGGCGGCGGAGCTGAAGACGGGGCTGAAGGAGTCCTCAGGCCAGAAGCGGGCCCGTATTATCAAGAGACTTGAGGTGGTGGAGGCATTCCGGGAGTCGGGCAACCGGCCGGAGTGGATGGTGATGGATGTGATTCCTGTCATCCCGCCTGACATCCGCCCTATGGTACAGTTGGACGGCGGACGTTTTGCAACCTCTGATCTGAATGATCTGTACAGAAGGATTATCAACAGGAATAACCGTTTAAAGAGACTGCTGGAGCTGGGTGCGCCGGATATTATCGTCCGCAACGAGAAGAGAATGCTTCAGGAGGCGGTGGACGCCCTGATTGATAACGGCAGAAGAGGACGTCCTGTCACCGGCCCCGGCAACCGGGCGCTGAAGTCCCTGTCCGACATGCTGAAGGGTAAATCCGGACGTTTCCGTCAGAATCTGTTGGGAAAGCGTGTGGACTATTCCGGGCGTTCCGTTATCGTGGTGGGTCCTGAACTGAAGATCTACCAGTGCGGCCTGCCCAAGGAGATGGCCATTGAGCTGTTTAAGCCCTTTGTGATGAAGGAGCTGGTGGCAAAGGGAATCAGCCAGA
>JAMPFR010000018.1 GCA_023664365.1 Acetatifactor muris
AAAAAGTAGCATTTGCCCTTTTCTGTAAGAGTAAATGCCACTTTTTTATCAGCCGTTTTCAAAGTGGAAATAAACTTTTCACTTCAGCCAACGCATTTAATCGTCTGCAAATATGCTTTTTCAAGCGTCTGTTTTTGAAAAACTATCGTCTTTCATAATAGAATGAATCTGGCCTAAATATTCTTCCACAAATTGAACGGATTTACCTCCATACCTTAACTCATCACTTTCCAATTGCTTTCCGAATTCTTTTTCTGCCAATTCTTCATCACTCAAATATCCGTCTAATATATCCAGAAATTCATCCATATTCTTTGTGTATTCCTGTACGTCATCCCCCTCCATGTTACTATTTTTTTCTTTTAACATTTGAATCGTCATATTTCTTTCTTTTAAGAAATGGGAAATCAGCCAAATCGGATTATTCGACAAATTAGTTTGCAGGGATATATTCGGCAGATACTTCTGATAACACAGATATCCGCATACTTTTTCCAGATCCTCCGCCCTTTTTTGCACTGCGTGATAATCGTCAGGTATAACTTCTATCTGCTTGTAATAGTCAAAATCCAAGTAAATCTCCAATTCATTTTTGTCTCTGTCAAACACTAATTTCAGATCATTACATAGACTCACATAATTTACTTTTTTGTTCACTATATCTGTTATCTTTTCATACTTTAAGCCACATTTGCAACTGTACTCCCTTCCGTTCGGTTTTATGATACTTCCGCAGTTTGAACATTTCAAATAATTATGTTTTTCATTAATTACCAACAGGAAACGCTCCCATTCCTGAAGATCATCGCACAGCCGAACCATATAAGACAACGGATCCTGCTCAAATATCATATAATCGTTTTCCAACCAATCGGTATGCCGAAAAATAGCCAAAGCAGATATTTCTACCATACATCTCTCCGAATTGTTCAAAGAAAAAATACTGCCGGCCGAATAAAAATTCAACAGAAAACTGATGGCCGATAGACAACCATGATCATTTCTATCATATTTCGCTTCAATTTGATCCTCTTTTACCAATTGAAATAAAAGACTTTCTGCTAAGGCTGCCTTTATTTCTGTAAATGTAGTTTTTATATGCGAAGATATAATCTTATAAAAGGGCGCATACTGATGAATCTGCTTTGCTTTACGCAAAAAATAATCCAAGGGATAACCAATGTCATGAAACATCGCACTGATAAAATAACTTTTATATAAAATCCGTTTTATTTCCTCCTTGTCTCTGCCAACCTGCGTTTTTATATACCGCGCCACAAAGTAATCCGAGGCGGAAATACACTCCGTCATAGCATCTAAAAGACCATATTCCAGCATAAGAAGCGATCCCAAATAGGTATTACGGTATTGATGTTTGTAATGTTCGCGAATTCTTTTCGGCATCCCGGTTCTGGCATCATATTCCAAAAAAATATCATTCTCCAGCGAACCGTAATTATTTATCAGCAAACGCTCAATCCCCGGAATGCAATAATACTTTTGAAAAATACACAGGATATCGTCTGCCACGCAAAGTTCATTGCAGACTTCCCTGTCCGAATAGAAAGCTCTCCTTGTTTCATAAAGCTGTTCGAAATTATAAAATGTCAAGCTTTTCTGCCAACTGTTTTCTTCTGAATTTTCAGCTTTCCTTGAGTTGAGAAAATCCAGCTTTCCTTCCAACAGACTGTGAAAATAATCATACATTCCCTCATCATTTACAATCTTTTCTTCTTTCATTTACCTTCCTTTCAACTTCTGCCATACTCTTCATCCCTCTTTTTGAGGCCATGAGTCATAAGCATCCAACCTGTTACTTAATTTAGCTTCATTCAGTATAATGCTTCCCCTCAGAAGATCTTCACTATATTTTTTGTAAAGAATATTGAATGAATGCACCTTTAGCGCCCGAGTAACATACTTTAAAATCTTCTCCCGCCTGAAAATAAAGGTTGGCTTGGTTTCTTCCTCTGCCCTCCTTGCCATTCCTTCACAATCAAACAAATCATTTAAAAGCACCGTAATCGTCCTGTTATGCTGCCGTAAATAAGCGCTGTATTCGTTTATATTATCCACTGTCTTTCTGATATGCGATGCATCTGGCGTAGTGACATAAATTTCTTCTACCACTGTATTCCTTCTTTTATTTTTTTCTATTGTATATAATTCGTCCAAAATACTCTGCTCCACATAAGATATGCCCGGTGCACAGTCAAGCACAATCAGGGTCGTTTCTCCACACTGCATAATTTGATTAATCAGTGTCATTACCTTATTGCGAAAGATTCCTCCTTCCACATTCGGATGCGCCCGAAGCCGATCCTGTCCCTCATAAGATTGCTTTATTCTTGACAGGGGATTCAAAACGGCTGCATAAAAGCGATTTCCCTCCTCATCCTGCTGAACCAGCTGTACCTTTTTAGACAATTTGAGGTTTGTCTCTTCTATGTCATTATAATAGTTCTGCCCCTTCTGATGGCTAATTGAAAGAGTATAATCCACCCCCGTCCCCAATACATCCATATCAACATAATAAACGCTGCGATATCTCTTTTCCCTATACTCCGTTATACACCGACATAGGGCCGCTGTTGTCTTGCCTGCCCCTCCCTTGAATGAATTGATCATCACTATCCGATTCGGACTTCCTCCCTCTGTCATTTCACTCTCCTATCCTTTCGCATAAGCTTTCGTACAAACCTTCCATTTTTATCCTTATCTGTTCATCTACAAGCTTTGTTTCTTCCGTTACTCGCAGAACTCCGGACAACATATCCTTTTTATAATATTCGCGAAATCTTGTAACAAAACTTCCATCCAACTCTTTTATTTCCTCAAAAAATTCCAGCATATCCAGCAATTCCATAATATCGGTATTTTTATAGAAAGAGCTTTCCTTCCGTTCCTGTATACCTTTTTCTACGGTGACTTCCAGATCTTCCGCCCCATATATGCTAAGCTGATGCAGCATTAGTGCCATGGTATAGTCCTCCACCGTTCCATACAATTCATTGATCAAAATTTCCCTGAATTTTCCTGCCAAATACCCTCTGTCTGCAAACGCATACTTCAGCGTCTCTTCCGCAAACATCTGGCATCTTCCCAATTCCTCATCTGTCAAATCCGCGTCCTTTACAACCATTATGCACTGAAAACAAAGCCTCCGTTCCGCATAAGACATCTGCAGAATAATTTCCTGTATATTTTCCAATTCCAACAGTCGGCTGCAAATATTTTCTTCCCCGGAAAGTTCATCCAATACCATGCTCAGAGAAATCTGAATCGTTCCATTGCCCTGTTCCTTCAATTTCTGCCTGCTGTTCTGCTGTGAAAATGTCAAAATCACACTTTCATTTCCGCTTGCCCTGCTCTTTTTGACACAATAATTATTTTCCCAGTAAATATGACGCAGCAGATTCTCATTTGCGCTGATAATAACTGCTTCAAAATGTGGATCTTCTTTTACTTTATCGCTGATTTCCTTTACCCTTCGCAGATTCAGTTCCTGACTGCTCCACTTTGAAAGACTGACCTCACCTCCGTTCTGTATATGCTGCAAGGTATCCCATAAAAGTTCAACATAATTTTTCTCCTGAAAGAAAATATCCAGCTGCCTTTCAACATTAAACTCTTCCAGTTCCCTTTTTACTTCATTCGGATTATCCGTATACCGAACCATCTTCCGCGCATTATAAATTACTCCTGTATCAGCAAAAAATATAATATCGCAGTTCTCCATCAGACCGCTGAGTTCCAGTTCGTTACTATCCTTCCTATAATGCCCTTGTATAAACCGGAAGTAAACATTTTCCACTTCCATGCCCAAATCATACAATTTGCTAAGTTCGCGCTTCAGTTCTCTTTCTTTGAGACTGACAATGTTAATCGTTATCCTGGATATAAGATATTCATTGGCATTCATTATCTTTTGCAATTTCCCCAGCAAAAAAGATATACCGCGAAAATCATCCAAATCCACAATGCAGACCACCAGTTCCCCCAGATACGGATTCAACCTCAAATATTCTTCAATGATACCGTTAAACAGTCTAAAGTTCACCGGCGAATTCGATACTCGGCTTTCCTTTTCATAAAAGGTTATCTTTCCCGGCGTTTCCAGACAGGAATAGTCCAACTGATACAGTTTACCCTTTTTTTGCAGAAATCTAATCGGAAACCATAATCTCTCCTGATTCACCATATAAGAAGGGATATCTGATAATATATTCAGCCCGCCCGTCTCCCTGCATGCCGCTTCATATAATCTGTTCAACCGAAGAAAATACATACCCGCCGCCGGGTGATAAAACGGCATCTCAACATACCCCTCCCGAACCTTGCAAAACAATGTCTGCAGTTCCTCAATCAGTCCCGAACCATTACATACCTGGTTCATTGCCTCATCAGCCAGCAGCCATCCCAAGATTCTAAAATAATCCGATATGAATTTTTTCTGATTTTCACAATATTGAAAAAGTTTAACCGGCGTAATCTTTTGAAAATCCCCCCTCTCCAACGAACGATTATATTCTTCCAGCAACTCTGTCATCCACTCTTTCCACTTTACCTTTTTACCTGCCAGAATAGCATAATCATCTATCAGCCCGCAAAGCCTTTCAATTTGCTTTCTTCCCTCAATGAGATCCTCGTCACTCGCAGAGAAAATATTATATGCTTCCTCAAAATATCCGCTCCCCTCAGATGATTCGGTTTCCGCGTTATTATCATCATCCGAATTTTCCTTCTCTGCCGCTTGAATTTCCTTCTCTGCCGCTTGAATATCCTCATACTCTTCCTTCAGATACATATCATAAGAATATCTGTATACTTTCTCCTCTTCCTGCTCCTTTTTCTGATTTTTCTCCGTCGGCTTTTTATACCGAAAATATTTTTCAATATCCTTATATTCAACACTCTTAAGCAGGCTTTCAATATCGTCCTTTGCCAGTGCCGACACCAGCCTTTTTCGCAGAGAATCCTCCAGTTTTTCATCCTCTAACGCTTTCTCCAGCCTGCGGCGGACAAAGTCAGGTCTGGAATACTGAATCTGTCTCCTCAACAGGCCTTTCTTGGGATAGTCCCCTTTCGTCCTCCATACTCCGAAGCGATTTACCTCATCGTTCAGCTTTTCCCAGGAAATCTTTCCCTTTTCACTATCACACTGTACGCAATCTCCTACATAATCAATCAATTCCTTTATTTCCATGGGTATATATTGAATCAATGTGTTCACATACTCTTTTAAATCTATTTTAACTCCATCTTCCAATCGAAAGACATTCGCCAGCAGTTTCCACAAAAGTTCTTTATCCTCAGGAATAATTGCACATTCCACAAAATCTTTAAGAGAGTCAATCCGCCTGACCGAATCACTACAGAGCAATACTATTTTTCTAAGTCCTTCACTGTTTCTGCAACGCACGGCTTCAGAATAGTCCGCCTGATCCACGCGTACCAGACAGCATCCTTTAACCTGAGGTATATCCGCGTCCTGCAGCATTTCAGGCCCTATATCGTTAATTGCCAGAAACGCTTCTTCTTTTCCTTCCGTCAGAACCAGAATATACTGTTTAAGATACTCTGCAACAAGTTGAAATACTTTTTCCTCTTTCATAGCAATCTGAACTCTCCCTTTGTCTCCGGCAATGTAACAATATACCCGCTGTCCGACAGCCTCACCAGACAATTAACACTGTCCAGTGTGTCCAAAAAAGCCTCTTCATTTTTTCCGAATTCCTGTTGCGTTACACGCACCTGATACTTCTTAAGCAGTTTATCGGTTTTCTTGTTTTTTCGGAGATTGATTCCATAGCTCGTCTCCAGGAACTGCATAAATCCGTCTAAAAAGTCATAGGGCAAGTCCTTTTTTGCAAGATAAAGTCTTACAAGAAATGCTGTCAGTTCCCCGGACATGGCAAAATATTTAAATTTTGAGCGTGTCGGCGGATATACAAAGCCTATTTCTTTGCCGCTGCTTTGCAGCACACTGAAAATTCTTTTCTGGTTTGTTCCTGATATTTTCCCTGTCAATTGCAGGTAATATTCAACGAAATCTGCTATGGACAAATCCACATATTTCCCCGGTTCCAAGCCAAAAACATTCTCCGCTTTTTGATATAGCTTGCTGTCATTCTTATACTTGGCGTCCAAAAAACGGTTTGCAAAATCCATCAGTTTCAAGTCATTGACACAAATTATTCCCTGTTTGTTAGAAACCCTTACAGAATCAATACGTTTCTGGGCTATCGATTCTTCCTGCTTTTCCCCGGTTTCACCTCCATGTATATCTGTTTCGCTGCCATTTTTATCGGGATCCTCTCCGCCGTTTTGAGACGCCCCTTTCATTCTGTCCGCATAAAACTTAGCCAGCAAATTTGAAAAATCATCACGAAATGACTGGTAATTGGAAATACAGGCACGATGCAGTCCCCCTTCGTTCAAGCTGTTGCTGGTAGAGCCTTTACATAATAGAACAGGAGATTCCCTTACTCTGTTCACAAAAAACAGCACGACATAAAACGTCAGAAACACCGCCAAATCATCCAGTCTTTTATAGAAGTCCTGACTTATAAAATTATGATGTGTCAGCAGTATATTTATATCCTCATTAAACTGTCTGCTTAACACCCTGAAAAAAGAAATCTGCTTCAGATCCTCAAAACCGGAGGAACTATTTACCCTGCTGTCCCGTTTTTCGCCATTTTCACAGAACCGGCTGACAATATTATAGATGCCTGTGGTATCTCCGTATAAATATTCATACAGCTTTCTCTGCATCTGTTCAGCATTCGAACGGTTTGATTTATTACCGCAGGAAACCATATGATACAGCAAATGCCGTAAATTGATATTGGCGCTTCCCAACATATCCAGTGAAATCGGCATATATATTTTATCCTGCCCGCTTTTTATGCCTGACAGCAGCTCTCTTCCCGTAAAATATCGGAAAAACTCCTCAAAAGACCTTTTCAGGTCGTTTACGGCTTCCGGATCACTCTCCTGACAAACCAGTTTCTTTGAACGGCAAAACATCTCAAAACTGTAAGAATCCTCCTCATGCTTTCTGCTTTCGAAAAAATCTGACAGAAAGTTGTTTAAGAGAAGATATTTCGGCGTCTCCGGAGCGGAGACACCTACATGGGCCGCCAATGCATCTGTTTTTGAACTCATGCTTCCGACTCCTTTTCAATCATTACCATACTGCGGTTTCCAAACAGCATACTATTTTGCTCGATTAACTCCAAATTGAAATTCGTAAACCGCTTTTTCTTTTTCTCATCAAATCTGATATGCGCTTTCCTATATGTTTCCGGCATAGAACGCAATACTTTTCTGTAAAATGTATTCACCGTATATTCCTGAATAGAAACACCATTCCTATCAGTATGATAATCATCCGCAGAAAACATAAGAAACCTGAATAACGGATAATTTATCAGCATCTTTATCTCCTGTAATTTTGATTCCGTTTCACCCGGATATACATAGCTGAGATAAAAACAATTTTCTGTTCCCGCAGAAAGTTCTTCCTTCCCCCGGTGCTGCAGATCCAAGTCATATCTTTTCCAAATTGTCTCCATGCTGCTGTCAATATCAAATTCCGTCTGAATACTTCCGTCAAATATACTGGGGGTATCGGCGACCGTCATTTTCAGATTTGTATTTCCCGCCCGGGTAATTTTGCTCAACCCGAGCTTCAGCTTCACCAAATTTTCATCTTCGCTATCCATTGTACTGAAAAAATACGGTTCCCTGCCATTGATGATATCCAAGACGGCTCGGTATTCCTTTATGTAATCCACATACAAAAGCTCATACCTTTCGTCGGCATCGATCTCCGATTCAAAGAAAAGTCTTCTTTTCTCCGCCATGCAGTCTTCCCGGCTACTGTATTGCATACCCGTATTTCTACTTCTTTTTTTCGCCGGATCCATGCTGTAAAACTTCTTTAATTGAAAATTCGTTGTAACGGCAAATATTTGATAATAATGAGGAATGGTTTGCCTGCCCGCCGCCTTACAGCTTTCGCAATCCTGCCCAAAAGTCACCATATAGGACAACAGAGATAAAAGCTCTCGAAAGGTAATGTGGCCTCCTGTCAGATAAACAGCATCACACAAGACTCTCAGCCCTTCCATCCCCTTATCCAACATAGCTATAATGTTCTTTCTGTATACACAATCTCCTTTAAAGGGGCAGGAAACATCCTCACACTCGCATTCCCTGTCAAAGGATAAAAACGCGCTTACAATATTCTGAAATAAAATCTTATCTGCCGCAAGATTTCTTCTTTCAAAATTTATGATATGCACATCTTCTCTTCCGCTTCTGATTTTTTTGAGTAACTCGGGATGCATCCGCAAAACTATTTTTGTAAAAATTCCGATATTGGCAGCAATTATGTATTTTTTCCCATTCTCCCCCCCCAGAATTCTGTTTATTGCATCTATTAACTCATCCTTTTTCGCATCATTGATTTCCGAAAAATCCATGCATACTTCGAAATCATTCTTCTTTAACGGCTCTGCCAGATTACGCAGCAACCGTGTTTTACCGTCTCCTGCTTCACCCGTTAATAAAATAAATTTGACTTCCGAAAGCTTTTCCCTGACCTCCGCCTCCTCCGGCAGCGTTATATTAAAACTATCCATATTCCGCTCATCCATCATAAACGAATGTCCTTCATAGCTCCCACAGTATTTAACAAGATTCTGAACCTTCTCTTTTATGTTCATTTACATCTTCCTCTGTCTGATTCCATACACACCTGTAGTCTGTTGCTTTTACAAATTGACTTTACAACACAATTATATCTAATTATATTGTAAAATACAATGTATATTTTTAAGCTTGTCCGCACAATCTCAATTTCGGAGCATCCCCTCTGAAACGGTTCGGTATATCGCAATGCATGGAATACACTTATTTATCTGCACGATATTCAACCCATTTAATTTTGAACCAAATAATCACAATTCGCAAATTATAAAGTGACATATAGTCACGCATAAAAGCAATTTATTATGTATCATAAAAGTCAATTAATACAGATTAGTTATATTGTAAGAGAGGATATAAAGTGGATTCACAGGATATATTTATAGATAATCTCAATAGATTAGCGGCATATCATAATTTAAATACTTATAGAGAAGCGGCAGAATATTTTAATGTTACCGAAGACGCGCTTAAGCATTGGCAAAACAGAACAAGATGTCCGTCTCTTAAGAGGCTTGATCAGATAAGCAATAAAATAGGATGCCGGTCGTATGCATTGATACAAAAAAATGGTGAGATTTTTGCAGAAATCGAATTTCCGAGAAATAATTCCAGAGAAATACTGATAAAAAATTTGAAAGAATATTTTTTGCAGGAAGGACGCTTTTCGTGGAATGACAAAGTTGCATTGTTTTACGGTTTTGTTAGTGAAGATGCCTTAAAATCTTATTTCCGAAAAGAAAATTTTAAGACACCGCCGTTAAAGAAATTAGATGAGATGGCGGCAGCATTAGGGAAACCAACCTATGAGCTGATTAAGGAGGCTGTGTCAGATGAGAAAAAAGATACCTGAAAGTTTAAAGATCAGATTAAACAAAGTGAAAGATGCTATTGAAAATGTGCCCAATATTGTTCCTAATGAAATGCGGACAACTTTCAACTTTAAAGGTAGAAAATCCCCGGTCATTGCAGAACAGGTAATAGAAACAATCAGCACCAAAGATACTATTATGTTTGAGCCTTTTATGGGCTCCGGTTCATTTGTATATGCTGCAATGGGAAAAGTGAAAAAAATTTATGCAACAGAATTGGACAATTATACCTTTAACGTTGTAAGCGTATTGATGAATAAAGTGGATATGCTTAAATTAAACGACTTGTTCAATACTGTCAGGAAAAACGCATATGGACAAATAATGGCTTTATATGAAACTTCTTGTTGTAATCGTAAGAATTATATAAGCAAGCTTCTATTCGACCCCGAAGAAGGCAAAGAAGGATATTTTAATCCTTCTGCTAATAGGGAAATTGCAGACGGTAAAAATATAAAACTGATAGAAAAATGTCCGGTGTGTGGAAAAAGAGCCAAAAAATTTGATAATGGCGATTATCAGAAACTGATGGATTTAGAAAAAATAAATGTAGAAAGGTTTCCCGGAAATCAATACATAGTAAACAGCAGAATTAATATCACATCATCCACAGGCGCTGATAAATACGACAGGATTTTTACACAGAGAAACAAAATTGCATTATTGATTTTACAGGATACAATTAACAATCTGGAGCCATCAGACGAAAGAGATGTACTGGAACAGGTTTTGGCAGCTACTC
This sequence comes from Acetatifactor muris, assembly GCA_023664365.1. Taxonomy (GTDB): domain Bacteria; phylum Bacillota; class Clostridia; order Lachnospirales; family Lachnospiraceae; genus Acetatifactor; species Acetatifactor muris_B. The sequence continues at coordinate 10,333 of JAMPFR010000018.1, forward strand.
TTTCACTTGCGCGAATTGCCATGTATGGCTCAAGTACAGATATATTGTATCATGTAGTGGGACATGGCGCACAAGATATGAATGTCTGGCTCCTTTTCGAAGAAAAGTATAAAAGCTTTTGTAAGTTCAAATCAGCCTATCGTGATAAACAGATTGGAGTAACAGATTCTGATGTAGTAATCGTTAATAAGGATTATGCATCGTATATTGAAGAAAACAGGGATTTAAAAGCAGACCTTATATACACCGATTTTCCATACACCGACCAGGTGCCCTATTTAGAGAGAAATCAATTATATCGCATCTGGCTGGAGAAATTTTATGATTCTAAATATGCATTAACAGAGGATATGTTGAAGCAGGAAATAGTTTTGACAAATGCAGAATCAAGGCCGGAAAAAAGAGATATTCGAAATTATTACAAAGATATTGACAGTATGTTTTTTCATTTCAATAAGGTATTAAATGAAGGCGGGCTTGTATTTCTTACAATGAAACTTGGAAAAGCAAAGTATTTTAAGACTTATATAGAGATTATCAATCTGGCCCGAAAAAATGGTTTTGAATATGTTTATCAAATTGGGTTGGAGAAAAAAGACCCGACAATAAGGAAACAATCAGCATTTACAAATACGTTTATGAATGAAATGATAGTTGTTTTCTATAAATTACCACAGAACGATAGATATTGGTACGTCGGTGATGAGAATTATGAGTTTTTACTTGTCAAAAAAGTATATTCCTATTTAATTCGAACAAAAGAATATGTGACATTATCAAGTGCCGTAACACTGGTCTGCAATGACTTGAAAGCAAAATATTCTCATTTAGCAGACGAACAGGATATATTGAAAATAAAAACATTACTGCAGCAGTATTTTAAGGTGGATGCGGGGTGTATACAAATTGACGGCAACCAGTTATATTTGGATATAGAAGAAACGACGGATTTGTATACAAAGCTGTACGATCTAATGCCGATTTTTATCCGACAGCTTTTGGATAGTAAAGGAAAATTTGTATTGGAAGATATTTACTTTGAATTAGTAAATTCGTTATGTGACGGCAATCCTAAAACAATTATACAAATTTTGGAAGATGAAAACCATCAAAGAGATATCAGTAATTTAATATTAAATTACTGTGAGAAAGACGGACAGTATTATGTTGAAAGAAAAGATATAAGAAAACCGAATGAAGATGCTGTTGATATATCAACATTAAGCGGCATTGATTTTGAAGTTCTGGTACAAAATTTACTGAAAAATGAAGGATATGAAAATGTTGTAAGGGTAGGCGGGGCAGGTGATCTGGGTGTTGATATTATTGCAGTCAAACGTTGTCAAAACAGATTATTACACTACCTATTTCAGTGTAAGAGGTGGGCTTCAAATGTTGGTTCTGACCCAATACAAAGATTATATGCTGAACGAATGAGAAGAGGATTGGATTATGCAGTTTGCGTCACAACTTCCGGATATACGAAGGACGGTAAAAGGGTGGCATTAGACCTTGAGATTGAGATTGTTGATGGAAATCAACTGATGCAGCGCCTTAACAAATATTTCCCGGGAGAATACTATAATGGAATTCAGGATATGTAAACAAAAATGCGAGGTCCACTCGCATTTTTGTTATTTCCATTTGGCTGTAGAAGAATCCCAAGTTAAATGTTTATCAAATAAATCGACTAAGGAAGAATATTTGTTTGAAAATTTAGCAAGCCAACCGTTTTGAATTAAAATTTCCATAAGTCCATTGTCATATAATTCAGGAGTAGACAATGAACCGTTAGATTTTACCATAAACTTAGCCTGTCGGATTATATTATGTTCGATTTCAGATATATTTTCCTCAGAATTATGTTTTATCGGAACATTATCTTTTAAAAAAATAAGTACAGAGTCACCATTTAAAGACTTTTTGGGACTAATAATATTTTTTAAAGTAACATTCTTATCGATATGTATCTGAGTGATAAATCTAAAACAATTTCGTTCCAAAATAGCAATCAGTTCGTTCCAAACAGTTAAATCAGAATCATGAAAATACAAACATAAATAATGATTAGGCTTTAGTTTCCGCGAACATATACGAAAAACCTGTTCTAATAAATAAAAATAATCGCTCCGGTTCTTGCTGCGGGAAGGAGCAGAGGAAACAACTATTTCATCGCTTAAATTGTAATCTAAATTTAAGAAAGGTTTATATAACTGCATATATTCGGAATATAGAACCTGCTCTAAATAGGGCGGATCCGTAATAATTAAATCTACCCCATTATCAGGTATATCCTTTTCTGTTATGAATTGACTGCCTTTCTGCAACAATAAACACTTGCCGGAAACCAGAGCGTCATATGATTCGACAATTCCGGCATCAGCATAATGTTCTTTCATAAATGGGATAATTGCGTAAAATTTTCTGATTTTTTTAATATATATATCTATAATGTTTTTCTCAACGCAATCCGTTTTAGGTATCCATAACGGCCATTGGGAATTTGAATGTCTATCCGTTATTTTACAAAGATGTAATATGGACATCAGAATATATTTTAAAATAGGTTGATACTCTTCATCGCGGTTATGAATGATACCCAATATTTCATCTAATACAGATAAGTTGCGCCCTGTAAAAATATTTTTAATGTCATCATTTTCTGTTACCGCTATCTTTGTATTGCAAACCAAAGCAGTATCGCCGATATTTTTCATTTTAGGAAGCGTATTCATTCTTGCATAGTCTTCGTCATCTGCAGATTTAATGCCCTTTTTTGTACACTTGCAGGTATAATTGATTGCTTTGATGATTATTTTTGATCCTGTTCTCTCAGGCTTGTCAAATATTACTTTTGAAATAGTTCCTGTTTGTTTACACATGGGACAGGTGGTTTCATAATAGCGGGTCAGAAAATTAAGTTCTGATATAAAATTTTCAAGTTCGCTTTTAATATTTGGAATAGTATTAACAGATAATAATAATTTTGAAATGAACAATGGCATATCGTTAATATCACAACCAATAGCACAGCGCGACAAATCTGCCTTAATAGCTTCAAGGGCTGTCACTCCGGAACCAAGAAACGGATCAAAAATAACGTCTCCTCGATTTGATAAAGCGTCAATTAATGCATCACAGATATTAAACGCCTTTTGCGACCAATATATGTGAGAGTTATACATTGCATTATTTTTATTCGGCACTAAGTCACCTAACATTTTTTTAAGCGACTCAATATTGACTTGGGATAAATTTTTATCTCCGCACAGAATCAAATATTCAATAACTTTTTTAGGTTCACTGTTTCTATGGTTTGCATGATTATATTTTTGTGTCACTACATTAACACGGGCACTGGTATAATATTTTTGTGCGAGTTCCACTAATTCATCAATTGAAATTGTGTATCTGTCAGTGGCTTGTTTCTCTCTGTTCTGAGGATATGCATAACTAATAGCAAGGTTTGTGTGTGTATGGGAACAAAAGTCAATTAAATTTTCCAATGATTGCCTGGCCGAACTGCGTTGGCTTAGTTTCGACTGATAACGTCCCTCCGTATATAAACCTTTAGTATAGCCGCTTTTAGTAATGGTTAATGCCGGATATTCATATTTAGCCGCCACATTCAGCAGGTGATAGTATCTGGAATATTGCATATCTGTATAAGGCGGATCCGCATAAACCAATCCCACATTGGAAAAAATCTTTTCATCCAACAATTCTTCAAAATCAGAATTAAATATAACATTCTTTCCTGAAAATTTGGAAAGTGGAACACCAATATATTCCTTAAATTTTCTGACAAATAAATCATATATATTTTTTTTGCGCTGCATAAATAGCCGGTTTTGGTTCTTTTCAAGGCTAAGAGGTTGAGCCATATGTCCGTCTTTGGAAAAAACGGCTTCTTTCATCGCAAAAAATAAGCACGAAAGCAACGCAGACTTATACTGCATAAAATGAGTATTGATAATTTTGATGATACAATCAATATCCAACGATTGTATTATTCCATAGTAGTTAGTGGCATAATATGTTGCAAACAAATAGAAATCACCGGTTTCTTTTATAGTATCAACCGTTAATGGACCTTTTGTGATTTCAGAATAAAAATTGTTCCATACTGTCGGATATGAATTATAAAGTGCGGTTAGTTCTTCATAATTTTCATCATCTAAAGCCTGCTGCTCATATTCAATATAATCTATAATAGGCTTTGCCAGCTTTCTAATAGCGGAGGTATATTCCAAATCAAATGAATGAATCATGTCAGATGCAGAAATTATATCGGTTTGATTTAACATTGCATCAGCAATTATGCTTGCATAATACTCAACATCATTTGCATAAACTTGATAGTTATCTCTAAATATATTGCTGACAGCTGCGGAGCCGGAGAAAATATCTAAAATTGCCTTGCCGTCTTGTATATATGGTTCTATATTTTTTTTAATAAAGCTGCTAAGGTTATTTTTACTGCCCTGGTAGTTTAAAATAGTAAAATTCTCCATACATATTGCCCTCCGCATATCATTATATAGAGAATAGCAGGAAAAAGCAATTACAAACAGAAAAATCCCTTTATTTTCTTCGCATCGAAAAATATAAAAGAATACCTTCAATCAAAAAACTGATAAAATCAGTATGATTTATTCAATTATCGCATTTTCAGGATAAAATATGACACACACCCAAGTCCAGTCCCGCAGCCCGCAGCCGCCTCCCGATTTCCAGCATACGCTCATCCGCCCTGTGCCACACTCTCCGCTTCGGCCAGGGCAGCCCGTCAATATATTCCGCCTGTCTCTCCTCCAGGGCCGCCAGCACCTTCCTGTATTTCTCCGGGTCTGTGTGCCGCAGTATGCCAAACTCGCAGGTCAGAAAGCCGCCTTCCGCCTCCGGCAGGGGATTTGTCTCCACCACCCGCCGGAAACTGGCCTTGCCGTAGCTGTCGTACTCCCGGACATAACGCACTGTTTCCCTGGGTTCCGGCCGCCCCGGCTCCTCTAAAAGGATAACTCCGCTGTCCACCAGCCGCTTCCACACCGCCTCCTGTATTCGGGCAGGAGGTGTGGGAAAATCCAGCGTCTCCTGTATCTGCTTTACCGTGTATCCCAGATCCGTCAGGTGACGGATAGCGCCCCCGCTTGCCACGTCAAAGGCAAAGTCGGACAAGGCCCTGCGAAAGCTGTCGTTTTCCATAGCTTATCCCCTCAAATCATAATAACTATATCTTACCTCATTCCGGCGCCGCCGTCCATAACAAAGCGGGCAAGCCCGCTTAAAAGAATGCTTCGCATTCTTTCCCGGCCACGACGAAGTTTCCTCTTAGATAACAAAGCGGGAAGCAGCGCAATCCTGCTTCCCGTTCACACTTCCAGATGAACCTGTCAAACTTTACAGTGCGGATCCTACGCCCGATAGGAAAAGCTCTTAAAGCATACCGCCTGCTCCCTGCAGTCCCGTTCTGCCACTGCATACATGCCCACGGTACAGCCTACGAAGCCCCCCGCCGTCTCTGTGGAAAGCGCCCGGATGTCTATACCGCCGCAGAGAAGGGCCCTGCCGGAAACGCATTCTCCCGTGGCTCTGACCGTCTGGTTGAAGGTAAGCTCTACGGCGGCGGCAAGGCCTTCCGCCCTCAGCGTCAGCTCCGCCTCATCAAAGCGTATCTCAGCTTCCTCCTCCGCCTGAATCAGATGCTGCCCCAGCATCCGGTCACTGCCGCCGCTGCAGAGGATGACCGCAGCCTCTATGCCTGTTTCGCCCCGGCCCAGCTCCACACGCAGGTGGTACTCATTGCTCTGCACCAGCGCCATGCCGGCCCGGCGCCCCTCCCGCAGATTCTCCATTTCCAGAACGGCGGACGCCCGGAAAGCATGATGCTGCTGCCTCACACAAATATAAGAGGGGCTGTCCTTCTCCTTCAGGGTCACGCTGCGGAAGGAAAGCTTCAGGCCCTCCCCGTCCAGAGCGTACATATCCTCTCCCGGATTGCGCAGCATGAGGAACTCATCCCCCAGCTTCTCCATGGCAGTAAAATCATAGCTGCGGCTGCTGCCGGGCACACAGCTGCCCGCTGTGTCAAAGGTATTGTCTTCCTCCGGATTCCACGCCGGCAGATGGATTTCCACCTCCTCCGTGAGAACCCCAACCCCCGGATTTACCACAGGCCAGCCGTTCTCCCAGACCACTCTTGCCAGAAAGGTCTCCCGGCCCATGGTGGTATACCCTTCCAGGGGACGCACTGCCAGCATCACCATGTACCACTCTCCAATCGGCGTCTCCACCATATCCCCATGGCCCACATACCTGACAGGATAAGCCTTTCCCAGATGCCGATGGGTCAAAATGGGATTGCAGAAATTATTTTCGTAAGGGCCGTAGATCTCCCTGCTCCTGCACACCGTCACGGCATGATCCGGGCCTGTGCCGCCCTCCGCGTGGAGAATGTAATAATAGCCGTCTTTTTTATAAAGGTGCGGGCCCTCCGGCCAGTGAACCCCCCGCATGGCGCCGTTCCAGACATTATGCACCTCTCCCGTCAGCTTCATCTGCCCAAGATCCAGCTCCCGAATCCAGATAAAATAATCTCCGTCGTATCTGCAGCCCGCAGGGTTCGGGTGGGTTCCGATATAATAGCACTTCCCGTCTTCGTCGAAAAACAGACTGGGATCAATGCCGTCCGCCCCCTCCAGGTAGTATGGGTCAGACCAGGGGCCCGCCGGGTTTTTCGCCGTCACGATATAATTTCCCCCATAGGACACGTTGGTGCAGATCACATAATAAGTGCCGTCGTGATAGCGTATGGTGGGAGCAAACAGGCCCTGGGAATGGCCTGCGTTCTTCAACGGCAGCTGCTCCTGCCTGTGCATGGCGTTTCCAATCTGCTCCCAGTGGGCCAGATCCCTGCTGTGCATAATGGGCAGACCCGGGAAATAGGAAAAAGTGGAATGAATCATGTAGTAATCCCCGTCCACCCCGCAGATGGACGGATCCGGGTAAAACCCCGGCATCACAGGGTTCTTTGCTGTGACCGACATAAAGGCACCTCCTAAAATTTTCTCTCCGTAAAGGCGTAGAACGCCGGTTTGGGCTGATAATTTTCATCAAAGAGCAGCGGACACTGAGGCAGATTTCCCGTGCTGCCGCCGCCCACGTCGGAGCGGTTCTGGAGCCAGGAATAATGGTCCACCGTTCCCCAGAGCGTTATCCCCGTGATATTCACGTCCTCCGTTTCATTCTGGGTCTGCATTACATTATACAGAAGCTTATACCGTCCGTACTGGGCCTTGTACTCCTTTTCCTTCGCCTCGTCGCTGCCGTCATAATCGCTGCCGGCCTTCATATCCAGCTCCGTGAACTGCACATCCCCCACCACGGCCGCATACTGCCGGATGGCCCAGTCCAGCTCGTTAAACTTGGGGGACTCCATATTGTAATGTCCCTGCATGCCCATGGCGGTAATCCGGGTACCCTCGCCGGGCGCTCCTTCCCGGGACTTGATTTCCTTTAAAAGCTCCGTGATATGGCCCACCTTGCTGCTGACGCAGTCATTGTAATCGTTATAGTACAGCTCCAGAGCCGCCGGCGCATATTTGTTTGCATAGATAAAGGCATTGATTATAAATTCATTGCTCTGATAAATATGCCACCAGCTGGAATTGCTGCCGTGGCGATCCTCCGAAAGGGACTCCTCCGGATTCTCACTGTCGGTCCGGTACACATGGTCGCCGTCGCTGCAGGCCTCGTTCACCACGTCCCAGCCGTAGAACATATCCTTATATTTGCTGTCCGCGCCGGTGAAATGAGTCAGCATGGTACGGATATACCACTCCAGCCGCTTGTCCATGGTCTCCTTGTCCGCATAATCCTTATTCTTGTCATAGTCCTGGTGGAAGAACCACTCCGGAGTCTGAGAATGCCATACCAGCACATGTCCCCTCACCATAATCCTGTCGTCAGGATGCTCCGCATTCCAGTCATAAAGCTTGTCCAGCATCCTCTCCGCCCTGGAATAGTCCAGCTTCGGCACTTCGATTGTCTCGCCGTTCAGCTCCGCCAGCTCCGTGCCCGGACATTTGCTCACGCTGTAGCCCACCATGGCGTCAGGCTTCAGCTCGTTTCCCAGGGTAATGGCGTTGAAATGGGTGGTAACAATTTCCCACACCTTTTCATCATTCAGCTCGCTTTCCGTAGCCGCACAGCCCATGCGGCAGCCCATAATATCCATTACCGCGTCTTTTAAGATCGGTACTTCCTCCATCTCCTGCTGCTCCCCTCCTGACGCATCCTCCTGCCCCGGGACGCCGGAAGCCGGCTGCTGCATCCCGCTTGTTCCTGCCTCGTCTGTGCCTGCCCCGCCGGCTTCTTCTCCGCCCCGGTTTGTCTCATCGGATTCGGCGCCGCCTGTGATGTCCCCCGCCGGGCCCTCGCCGCCCTGCACCTGTCCCGGAGTTCCTTCGCCGCCCCGGTTCTGCCCGGGGGCGCCGCCGCAGCCTGCAAGCAGGGAAAACGCCAGCGCAAGGGCCAGTGCCGGGCCTGTTACCTTTTTCCGCATATTCATATACCTCCCCATCATCCAAGTACTGAAATTATAACTGATTCCGGGAAAAATTTCCCTGTATTTCTTGCGGTTCTCTGCCCATTTGTTGCTTTTTGGCAATTTACAATTCCGCTTAAAAATGCTACAATACAGACATACGAAAGGAAGGCTGATTATGACAGTCAAAAGCACTCTGCAGAATCGTCAGATGTACAATAACGCCAATTCGGATCTTGCGCAAAGCCGCATTCTCACAGGCACCGGACAGGAGTTTGTCCAGTATCGCCGGGACACAGCCATTCGTATCTGGCACAATGATCTGGACACGGATTTTGAGCCTCACTGGCACTCTGCCCTTGAAATTATCACGCCCATGGAAAACTGGTATGACATTATCATCGGCGACGCCACATACCACTCTGCCCCGGGCGACATCATGATTATTCCTCCCGGGGAGTTGCACGCCCTGAAAGCGCCTGAAACCGGGGACCGCTTCATCTTCCTGTTTGATATGTCTGCTTTTTCCAGACTTCACGGCTTTGCCGGCCTTCAGCCTGTTTTGTCCGCTCCCATACACATCACCCGGGGCGCCTACCCCAGAATTTATGACGACGCTTACCAGCTTCTCGCCCAGATGCGGAACGAATATTTTACCCAGAGCGAATTTGCGGAGCTGACCATCTATTCCCTTATGCTCAGCTTTTTCGTCAAGCTTGGAACCAACCACATGAACAGTATTCCTCTCTTTTCCAACAGCAAGGTACACAAACAGAAGGAATATGCCGAAAAGTTCAACGCGGTCATGGATTACATTGACACCCATTACATGGACAACCTGAATCTGGATGATATTGCCAACTCCGTGGGCTTCAGCAAATACCATTTTTCCAGATTATTCAAGGAATACACCAATTACACCTTCTGCGCCTATATCTGCCACCGGCGTATCAAAATAGCGGAAGAACTTCTGGAACAGCAGGATTTGTCCATCACGGAGGTAGCCCTGCAGGCGGGCTTCCCCAGCATTTCCACCTTCAACCGGCTGTTCAAGCAGGCGAAGGGCTGCAATCCCAGTGAATACAGGGAGAAAAACAGTCCCCCCCGCTTATGACGACCTACGACTCCGGATTGGAAATTACGATTTTCCCATCGTGCAGTCCGATACTGACCTTATTATCCTTCAACTGCAGACTCTCCAGGAATTCAGCGGGAATCTGCAGTCGTCCCGCCCGATCCAGAATGGCATACTCGTCCTGGGTATCCTCCTGCCTCCAGTCAATGGAGCTTTCCTGCAGCCTGTCTGCATAGGCCTCCTTCAGCACTCTCTCGCTGCTGATTTTCCCGTCCCTGATGGCAACGACCCGCCTTACCTTCTTTGAAAGCGCCACGTCATGGGTGACGATGAGAATGGTCTGGCCTGCTTTATTCAGCTCTGAAAACACATCAAAGATATAGTTGGCAGTCTTCACATCCACGCTTCCCGTGGGCTCGTCCGCCAGCAGCAGCTTAGGCGAATTGGCAAGGGCTATGGCTATAGCCACTCTCTGTTGTTCTCCTCCGGACAGCATGTTCATGCGGCTCCGCCTTTTGGCGCTCATGCCCACCAGCTCCAGCAGCTCCAGGGCCCTGTCTCGCTTCTTTTTCAGGCCCGACAGGCTCATGGGCAGCATAATATTCTCCAACACCGTCATATAGGGCAGAAGGTTGCGTCCGTTGTTCTGCCATACAAACCCTACGGTGTTGCGCTTATACAGCACCAGCTGCTGCTCCGTCATGGTAAACAGGTTGCTGCCGGTCACAAGGAGGGAACCGGCGCTGGGGCGATCCAGTCCGCCAATCAGGTTCAGAAAGGTGGATTTTCCGCTTCCGCTGTTGCCGATAATGGCGGTGAGCTCTCCCTCCTCCACCTTTAAGTCCAGCCCCTGAAGAGCCAGTACCTCCGTCTGCTTCGTCTTATAGATCTTAACCAGGCCATCGGCCTGTATCATTGTCTCTGGCATCTTACCTCTCCTCTCCGGATGTGCCTTTAAGAACCTGTTCCCCCGCCTCCAGCTCAATAATCATGTCCCCGGCTCCCATCAGCCCTACATCATGGGTAGTCATCAGGATCGTGATTCCCTCCGTCCGGGTCATCTCCTGAAACAGCTTTGTGACCTGTGCAGCCATGGCGCTGTCCAGCTCCGCCGTAGGCTCATCCGCCAGAATCAGCTTCGGCCTGTGGGCTATGGCCCTGGCTATGGCAACTCTCTGCTGTTCCCCGCCGGACATTTCCGCCGGCATATGATGCATCCTGTTTCCCAGCCCTACCAGCTTAAGACACTCCTCCACCCGCCGGGTTCTCTCCTTTCCTGCCTTAATCCCTGCCAGCCGCATGGAAAACTCCACATTCTGAAAGGCGTTCATGGTGGGAATCAGGGAAACCGCCTGAAACACGAACCCCATTTCCCTTCTCCGAAGCCTCTCCCTGTCCTTGCCCGACATTTTACCCACCTCTCTGCCGTCGATAAAGACGGTTCCCGAGGTAGGCTCATCCAAGGCCCCGATAATGTTCATCAGCGTAGTCTTACCGGATCCGGAGCGTCCTTTCAGAATCGTCAGGGTACTTTTCATGATCTCTGCGTTTATGTCCTTCAGCGCCTGAAACTCCCCGTCCGGAACGGGAAAAATACGGTTTATGCCGCTCACCTTAATCAAACAATCCTTTGCCATCATTCTTCCCCTAACTTTAACGCTTTTGTCACATTCAGCTTAAATATCAGCAAAATCAGAATCAGCAGGCAGAGAAGCATCACGCCGCCTATCACCCCGTAAAGCCTGCCCATATCCGCCCCATTGATTACCAGCTTCATGGGAAGCACCTGGTCGGCAGCGGCATAAGCCTGCTGCAAAATGGGTACGAACATGCCGGAAGCAAGCTTTCCTATGCCGACGCCTGCAAGTACCGACAGTACGCCGGAAAAAATCTGTTCGTTCAGCAGCATATGAATCAGCTCGCCCTTATGCATACCGCAGGCCCGGAGTACACCGAAGATCATCTCCCGGGAGCGGATGGACATAATCCAGTAAATCAGATAGCCCACGGCACAGAGCAGGATGGTAACCAGAAAGCCCATGGTAAGGACGCCGTTGGTGCCCTGGAGCAGCGGATCCTCCACCGTCTTTTCCAGCTCCGCCGCCTTGTCCGTGTATTTTGTGAGGCGGATGCCATTCTCCTGAAACCAGGCGTAGGCTTCCGCGGCGCTGCGGCCCTCCTTCAGGCCGATCCATACCTGATAGGGCCTGACGCCCAGCTTCTGCCGCAGCACGCCGTAATGAGTCACCACCAGCAGATTCTCTTCGGTGGTGACGGTACCGTCGGGATTTATCTCCGTGACGGTGGGGGCATATCCCGGCCAGTAGGTGAAGAATCCCAGGATTTTACCCGTCAGAGTTTTGGGGGAACCGTTTTTCCCGTCGGTTACATCCGCTATGCCGTAAGTAATCCTGTCCCCGATCTCACAGCCCAGCTTGGTGCGGAAATTATCCGATACCAGGATTCCGTCCGCGTCCACTGCCAGATCATTGAGGTACTCGTAGTAATGCCTGTGATTCAGTTCATAATCCACCCAGGTCAGTTCCCCGAATTCTTTCGTATGTATACCCATCACCGTGGCGTTCTGTCTTGCGCCGTCTTTGGTTTCCACATAGGCCTCTGAGCTGAGCTGGACTCTCGTATAGCCCTCGGCAAAATCCATGGATGCGTATCCGGCATAATCCGGCTCCGAGTAATCTCCCGTATATGCGCCGTTCCTGTCCGTCACTGCCCGCCAGACCTCCTGCACCATAATGTCCGCTCCGTTCATGTATTCCGCATTACTGTATGCATTCTGCAGTATGGTGCGGGCCACGGTGGCATGGTACATTCCCAGAGAAACCGTGATGATGAGGAATAACATGATAAACTGCTGCTTTCTGCCGTTCTTTGCGTTCTCCATAAAGGAGGCATAGCTGGCAGGCCGCCAGAACCGCTTCCCCGCCATATACACCAACTGTATCAGATAAGGCTGCATTCTTAAGAAAAGCAGTCCCAGCCCCACGATAAACAGGGACGAACTGACGTAGAGCAGCGGATCCAGGGACTTTCCCTCCAGAACGCTCTCTCCCAGCCCGGCGGAATTTCTGCGGAAGCTGAAATAACCGTACAGGGAAATGCCCAGAAGAATCACATCCAGAAATATTTTTTCCCACCAGCTCTTCTTTTTCAGAGCCTTCTGCTGCTTCAGCTTCACAATGGTGACCCGGCTGTGCTTTACCGCGGGAAGGGTCATGATCAGCAGCACGGCCAGCATGGCTGCCGCCGCGTAAAGCCATACCTCCCTTGTAAAGGTCAAGGTCAGCGTACTTAAGCTGTCAAACTCCAGAAAGCTTCTGGCGGATCCCAGGATACGGCTGAACACCGTCCCCAGGGGTATGCCCAGGCCGCCGCCCGCCAGGGTCAGAAGGGTACACTGATACAGATACAGCCGGAATATCTGCCCGCCGGAGCTGCCCCGGCTCTTGATGACCGAAATCTCGTTCCGCTCCATATCATACATCTGGCCGGAAATCATAAACAGGAACGCTCCCAGCATGATAAGGACGGGAATCTGCAGAATCATCAGCGTGGTGCGGATACGCGTCTGTTTCCTGCAGTAGCTGTCCAGAATATCACGGTATGCCGGTCTGTCCGCCGTATTGTTAAATGGCCCCGTCTCCGTAAGATAATCCGTGGCGGCAATCAGACCTTCAACCTGCTCCGCCTTAATATCCTCATACTCAAACATGGGATAATAATAGCAGGTATAGGAATACTTTCCGGCATTTTCCCCGGTGAACATGCCGCGGAACAGGTCCATGTCCATAACCGCCGTATTATCCAGACTCTCCGGATCCACCTGCCAGTAAAAGCCGCTGTCTGCTCCGGCGGCGAACACCCCCTTCACATACAGCTTAATCTGTCCGCCCTCCGGGTCTTTCATGTCATTGAACACCAGTGTTTCGCCTACCAGCAGCTTCCTATTAACCATTGCCGCCTGGCTCACCAGCACCTCGATACAGCCGTCCTCCGTCCGCCCGTCCTCAGAAAAAGCTTCGCCGCTTAACAATTCTATATGCTCCGGCAAATCCGAAAAAGCTCCCAGCCGCAGACTGGCGTTTTCCAGTTCCTGTCTGTTCATGTCGGAATGAATATTCATGGGCGACATGCTGTAGTAACACACCGTCTCCTTTTCCGTTACCCCCAGGTCGCTGTAAATATGCCCCATCAGCTCCTCCATCCGGGCCACGGTAATTCCGCCCCGATCCTTTTTGGAGATAACCGTCAGACTGTTCATGGCAGGCCACTTTCCCTCTGTGGAAAGGTAATTCCGAAATTCATCCTGCAGCATCCTGTCATAAGCGGCAGTCTGATAAAGGGGGAAGCTGACTACCGTGGCGATAAGCAATATGCTTCCCAACAGCAGGCACAGGTTCATCCATTTCTTGTGCCGCAGTTTTTGCAACATTATTCTATACATACTTCCATTCCTTCCGTCAGACCCTGGGCCACCCAATAATTTTCATTGTCGGAGCCTCCCGCCACGAAGCTCTGATACAGCACCGTTCCATCCTGCTGCTTCAGCTTTACATAGGTGGTGCCCCCATAGGAAAGAACCGCCTTTTTGGGCACAATCACCACATTCTCCATCTCTCTGGTAGTCACTGTCACGCCGAACCTGCTTAAGCTCCACCAGCCGTCGCTGTTAAAGGCACTGCCCGCCATCTCCGCCGCATCCTCCGGGGATACCCTGATAAGGGCATAGCCCTCCCCGAACAAATCCGCGCTGACAGCGGCCTGGTTTAAGGTCACCACGGTTCCCGCGGTAGTCCGCATACCGCCGTCCGAACCCGTATACTCTATTTCAGCCTCGTTGCCGTAGCTTAAAAGTCCGTTGGGATCCTCCACCGCAATGTAGTCGGTACCCTGCTCCGCCACCACCAGAAGCCGCTGGCCCCTCTGCAGCAAATCGCCTTCCTTCAGGGTATTCACCCACAGCTCCGTGGACATATCCACAATGATGCCGTCATAGGGCGCCTTTACTTCCTCCGTCCCGTAGTCCGCTTTAAGCTCCGCCAGCTGCTTCTCCAGCTCCGCCACTGTCTCCCGCATCTGCTCTATGGCCTTTTGGTTTTCCTCGCTGCTGTCCTTTTCCAGCTCCGCCAGCCGCTCTCTCTGACGCTGAAGCGTCCGCTCCTGCCGCTCCAGCTCTACCTGGTCCCCCTTCACCCGTATTGTGAAAAGCACGTCTCCCTTTTTCACCTGCTGGTACAGATTCACCAGCAGCTCCCCGAAGTATACCGTCCCCTGAATGTCGGGACAGCCAACCCACTCCTGGACGGGATACACAAGGGTTCCCTGGGCGGTAAATTCATGGCTGACGCTGCCCGACTCCAGAAACACCGTTTTCCCCACTGTGGGAGCGTCTTTTTCCGTCAGTACCCTGTCTCCTTCCTCCAAGCCGGAAAGAATCTCCGTGTAAACGCCGTCCTGCATACCGGTTACCACAGGGGTATAGACCCGCTCGCCGTCCTTCAACACATAGACATAGGAACCGTCCTCCTCTTTCCCTACGGCATCCTTTGGCACGGACAGCACGTTTTCCCTGACCTCGTTTATCACCACCACCACGGCATAGCTTCCAATCTCCACGCCGGCAGCCTCCTCCGGCAGGTAAAAGGTGGTGTATACCTTACCGTTCTCCTCCTCCAGACGCTTGTACTCTTCGCTTTCCATGGGCTCGTACTCCACCTCATAGCGGGTTCCGCCAATGACGGCAAATACCTGCTTCGCACTGCCTATCTGGGCCTTATTGATAAAATCGCACTTTAAAAGCTTCTGATTTAAGTCTGCCACCGCCGCCATGGATCTGCCCGCATTCATATACTCGTTGCGGCTTAAAAAGCGGATATTTGCCACCACCCCTTTTTGCGTGGAAAGCACCGTGCTGTTGTCCCGCTCCTCCCGGAGACGCTGCAGCAGAAGCCTGTTATATTCCGCGTCCAGCTCATAAAGCTCTGTCCGCTGCTTCAGCTGCTCCTCCAGCTTCTGCCTTGCAATCAGGGCGTTCCTGTATCTGCGCTCATACCCCTGATTCTGATTTTCCCTCTCCCACTGCTCATATTTTTCCCGGTAAAGCTGATAGGCTGTCTCCCGGTCCTCCGTCCACGCAGCCGGCTCCTCCGGCTTCGCCTTTGTCCAGTTTTCTACCACCTGCCCCCAGAAGCTCTCGTCCCCCCGCTGCTTTTCCAGCGCTTCCTCCGTCTCCCGGCAATATTCCAGAAATTCCTTCTCATTCCGGGCAATGGTCTTTTCCATATCCTCGATCTGAGTCTCCAGATTTTCCACATTGGTGCGCAGCAGGGTCTGGCCCTTACTCACCTCATCCCCGGGAAGAGCCGTGTAGCTGTGGAAATTCATGCCGCTTTTTAAGGAACACTCCTCCGTATAGGGACATATCAGACCGTTGTATACGTTGGCGTCATAGAGGTTCCTCCGAGCCGCCGTCTCGTAGCTTTCCCCCACGCCCACGGGCTCCAGCAGCGTTACCTGAGGCAGGGGCGCTTCCGGCGTCTCCCCGCAGCCGGTCATAAGGGACGCCAGACAGGCGCCGGAGAGCAGAACTGCCGGAAGCCTTCCCCACAGCCGCCCACATCTCTTCTTCCTCATCTCCGAATCACCTTTTCCCCTTCCTCCAGACCGCTTCGTATCTCAATCATATCGTCTCCTGCCAGCCCGATTTCCACCCATCTGATCTGTCTCATGCCATCCTCGTCCGTCACATAGACATAATACCTGCCATCCCCACTGTTTACCGCAGTCTTTGGCACGCACAGCACCTGTTCCCGCTTTTCCAGCACAAACTCAATGGTGCCGGTGGTCCCCACCTCAATGCCGGTAGTCATGGGCCCGGCATATACGCTGAACTGCTGCACCTCACCCCATTCCTCAGGCGCATAGGGCAGCAGCTCGTACTGTCCGGCAGCGGCGCCGGTGATAACGGACATCTCCACCGTCTCCCCTTCCCGGAAGCAGTCATTGTATTCCGGCATCTCTGTCTCAAACAGGCACTGAGAATTATCCACAATAGTCATAATGACTTCTCCCTCTTTGGAGGTGGAATTTTCCAGACGATCCTGCAGCTTATAGACCATTCCCTCCATATCTGCATAGACCCTGCAATGGGCCAGCTCCTGCTTCAGCTCCTCCAGCTTGCGCCGATCCAGCTCCAGAGCGTCGCTGTCGTCCTCTCTCTGATAGCGGTAATTTTTCTGTATATCCGCGATGGCCTGATCCCTGCCCGCCTCGTCATAATAGCCGTTGTAGGCGTAATTCACCCAGACCTGGGAAATGTCCAGGGCCTCGTTTATCTCCGTATACTCCAGGAGCAGTTCGTTCCTGGCAATGCGGTATTCCAGATCCTCGATCTGTTCCTCCAACGTCCCCGGAGACAGCTCTGCCAGCAGATCTCCCTTCTTTACAATATCCCCTTCCGCCACATACACCTTATCCACCAGGCGTCCCGAAAGGGAAAAGCTGATTTCCTGATCCTTCTGCTGCCGATAGGTACACCGCATCTTTCCGGTGAGAATCACATCCCCGATTCCGGCATAGATAAAATCGTTGGAAAGCGTATCGTCAGAGTCCTCCACAATGACAAGGGGCTCCTCCGGAGCCTCTTCCCCGCAGCCGCACAGCGATAACCCGGCTATGCTGCAGACGCAGAATAGCCTGATTCCCGCAGACATCCTTATTTTTCCCATTCTCCCACCTCCGGCCTCCAACGCCTGCTCTATTTCCCGGTCATGGCACGGCGAAGCTGCAGCAGCAGCCCTTCCATCTTACCCCGGATGAATTCCCTGCTCTCATCCTTCACAAGGTAATACAGATACGTCTCCTTCACAAAGTCCTGAGGCATTCCCCGCCCCATGATTTTAAAGTTGACAAAGCCCCTGTCCGCATAGTCCCCGATCTCCTCGGCGGAAATAAAAGCTGGCCGCTTTTTGCAGTCCTCAAGGCTTTTATTCCGGCTGCGGTTGGGGCAGGGAAATTCCGTGTCGGATCCCAATTCCCCCAGCTGGGCCAGAGACTGATGGCGGTAATGCTCCGCCCGCCTGGGGCAGCCGGGAAAGCAGATTTCGTTCACCAGAATCTCCACCCTGCCCGCCTGCTTTTCCGCCGCCTCCAGCGCCTCCCTGTCATGGTTTAAGTCATAGTCCAGCACCACCAGGAAATAATCCTTTTCCAGTTCCTCCAGCAGTCCTTCCACCCCGGTAATCCGCTTGGTGGTGGAGGAAATCAGCGGATACGCCGGATAGCGCCTGCGGAGGTACTCCTCCAGGACGGGCGCGTTCACCAATGCCTGATTTAAACCATTGTCCGCCAGCTTCATAATCAGATTGCAGTAGGGATCCTCCAGATGCTTCTCCTTTAACAGACCGTTTGTCCAGGTAAAGCGGACCGGAATCCCCCTGCTGTTATAAATCCGCAGCACCGACTCTATCTCCTGCTTCCCGGCGCTGCCGAACACCGCTCGCCCGCCGTTCCATATGGCCCCCGGAAAGGCGCCGTAGACAGAGCCTATCCGATAGCCCTCCCGGAAGCACTCCGGGTAATCCTTCATCAGGTTCAGCAGAATCTGATTCAGCAGCCTGAAATAGCAGAAACCGGGCAGATGCCAGTATACCTCTCTTTTCATACTATTCCTCCGGTATCCATTTTTTCGGCTTGTAATAATTCCATGTGATTACCTTGTTGACCGAAAGGCTGTTCAGCAGCAGAAGCCTTGCCTTGCCCTGGTGCTCCGGCTTTATCATATAGTGGCAGTAGGTTTCCACCAGATTAAAGGGATTGCCTGTCCTGCCCTCCAGCTTGAAATTCCGAAAGCCCATGGGAACATATTTCTCCCATATTTCATCCGGTGAAATATAGGTGCAGTAATCCTGAATGTCATAGATTGTATTGTACTGTCCGTACTCGCAGTGCCAGGCATCCAGGGGAATCTGCTTATCCGCCGGCATCCTGCGGTTCTTCAGGATAATCCGCTGATTCTTCGATATATTCTCATAGTGCTTTCCTCTTCTGGGACAGGCAGGGGAACACAGGGTATTTACCAGGATCTCACACCGCCCCCTGTCCCGGATTTTCTCAAGCTCTTCAAATCTGCCGTTGAAGTTGTAGTCTAAAACCACCATATAATAATCTTTTTCCAGCTCCTCGTTCACAAGATTTATATCCCGGATTTCCTTGCAGGTAGAGCTGTTCAGCTTATACCCGGGATAGTTTTCCCGGATGTATTTTTCCAGAACGGGGGAATAGACCATGACTTCGTTCATGCCGTTGTCCGCCGCCCGCATACAAAAATTGCAGTAAGGATCCTTCAGATCCTCCTCATTCAGAAGCATATTGGTATAAGTGTAGCGGATGGGAATGCCCTTGTCATTTACAGCCTTTATCACATTCCTTATAAAAGCCCCGTCGCACTGGTCATAATTGGAAACTCTTCCCCCGTTCCAGAGAGAGACGGGAAACTCCCCGAAAAAGGAAGCAATCTTCACGCCCTCCCGGAAGAACTCCGGCCTGGTTTCCAGAAAATTTAAAAGCAGCATGTTCAATGGGAAATTCTGCCGCAGCCCCGGCAGATGAAAATTTACCTCCATCCTCTTCCTCCTTATATTCAGAAAGGGTGGTGCCCGGAAACACCACCCTCCCACCCATTATATTAGAAAACAGCATTCTGCAGGGTTTACTTGCTTGCCTCTTCTGCAGCGGTCTGCCATTTTGTGAGACAGCCTTCAACTGCTGCGGCAATATCGCCGCTGTTCAGGCTTCCGGTCCACAGCAGATCATTACCCATACTGATGTCTGCAATGAAGTCGTCGTACTTCACGGCAGCGCCCTCGCTCATCATTCTTGCCAGGGTCTCGTCAACGGTTCTCAAATCCCGTGCGCCGTCCAGATAACCGCTCAGCGCAGGATTGTAATCCTCATAGCCCGGGATTTCTTCCGTCCACAGATTGTAAGCAAACATAATGTTCCATGCTCTTGTCTCGTCATAGCATGCGGGAAGCGCCCATACATTGTCGGTATACGCGTTTACATAACCGCCGGCGTCCGGTCCGATAGGGAACATCAGGAAGCCGAAGTCATCCTCCATTGCGGCAAATTGTCCGGTGCCGGTCATATTGTAAGCATCCTCCGGTACGAATACAATCTTTCCTTCATCCCTGAAGGCTGCGTAGAAATAATCCCACTCTGCGCCTTCGGGCTGAGGATAAGCGTAGGTGCTCAGCATCTGCTGGGCCCAGGTCAGGCCTGTAACGGTCTTGGGGTCATCCAGCTTGCACACATACTTGCCGTCCTCCATGGCGAAGTAACGGCTGCCGTTGGCATACACTGCAGAGGTAAAGAAGTTGCCGTTGTTGCAGGCAAAGGGATAAATATCCTGCACGCCGTCATTGTCCACATCGCCGCCTGCCATAATCTTCTTCATGACGTCCTCAAAGGTCTCCCAGGTCCAGTTATTGTCCTTCTGCATGTCATAGAGATCGTCAGCCGTCATGCCCGTGGTCTGCTCTAAGAGTCTCTTGTTGAAATACAGGCCGGAACGGGGCTCGGGATAGCCGGTCAGGAAGGCATAAATGGAATCCCCCTTGGAGAACAGATTGCACTGGCCGTTGAGCTGGAACTTTCTCTCGGAGAAATCCAGGCAGTCAAGCGTGCCCACATCATACATCAGACCCTGCTTCATAGCTGCGATCATCTCAGCTCCGCTGTGGCCTATAAAGATGTAGTTGTTGTCGTCGCCGCCGGTGGTAACGTAATTAACGAAGGACTCGGGACAATCTCCCCAGCCGCCCAGAGCCTGCTGACTCATGGTGAAATTATAGGTCTCCTGAATCCACTCGCGCCACTCTGTCCTTGCCTCGCCGTAATCGTCCTCGGAAGGGTTGTCTTCAAACCAGCTCCAGATTGTGATCTCCATGCCGCCCAGGTCATAGACATTGCCGTTCTCATCTGTCAGAACGGTATACTTGCTTACTTCTCCTTCTTCTTCCGGTGCGGAAGCATCGTCGCTGCCCGCAGGGCTCTCCTGCTGGGAATCACCGGCGGAGTCCGAAGGCGTACCGCTGCCGGATTCCTGGGAAGAATTACCCCCCCCCATTCCCGCAGCCTGCCATACTTACGGCCATGGCGGCTGCAAGAGAAGCAGCCATCAGTTTCCTAAACATTTTTCTCTTCATTTTTTCCTCCTTTTTATCTTGGAACATTAATTTGGAACACTACTTTATATATATCCCTTACATCCTCCCCGAGAGCACTTTTTCCGGGATGCCCTCTCTTCAGAACCGGGAAATATATCGTTTTTAAAGGTTACATCTTGATTCCCGAACTGCTCAGACTCTCCACAAAGCCCTTCTGGGCAAAGAGATACAGGATAATGAGCGGCAGGATAATCATCAGGGTGCCGGTGGACAGGATACAGTTTGCATAGGCCGTGGAAACCGTGCCTGTAGTCAGGCCTAACTGCCTGTTAATGTATACGCCCAGATTGTCAACTATCCTGTACAGCTCCGTGCTGAGCAGCGTTCTGTTTCCCAGGAACATATTGGAGTAAAAGCTGTCCGTCCACTGCCACACAAAGGCAAAGAGGAAACAGGAGGTCAGAATGGGCTTTGCGTCAGGAAGCATGATCCTGAAAAAGGTTTTCAGGGTGCCGCAGCCGTCCACATAAGCCGCCTCCTCCAGCTCCTTGGGAATATTCCGGAAGAACTGCCTTATCATATAGATATACAGTCCGTTTTTCAGTCCCATGCAGGTGGCGCTCAACAGGTAATAGGGAAGCACCGAACCTCTCAGATTAATGGCGCTGCCTCTGATCAGCTCCACAATCCCGAATATATCGAAAAATCGGAAGTTCAGATACAGGGAGGTGGAAATGGTCTGGGGCGGAATCAGGATGCTTAAAATAACGCAGGCAAACCAGAAGTTCCGGAAGGGAAACTTAAATCTGGCAAAGCCGTATCCCACCAAGGTACAGGCGGCAATCTGCACCACCGCTATGGTTAAAGAAATGATGAAGGTATTTGTCAGTCCCTTTCCGTACTTCATAATGCCGGCCGCCAGCTTGTAGTTATCCGTGGTGAAATGCAGGGGAAGGGATACCACCACCGGGTCATACAGATCCGACTCCGACATGAAGCTGACGGAAATCTTATTCAGTATGGGCTGCAGAATCAGAAAGCACATGCCGAAGAGCAGCACAAATCTGCAGATACTGACCCCGTAGCCCAGAACCGTCTTTTTCAGCAGATACCCGTTGGACTTCCGATTTCTATCCCAGAAGTTACTATATTTCTTTACCTTGACTTTACTCATAATAGTAAACCCTCCTTGAGATAATCAGCGAAGAAATTCCCACGATAGCGATTACGACCACAAAGTATATCCATGCCATTGCCGAGGCAAAGCCGTAATTTAAATTCTTCATCATGGTTTCCTGTATCTTCTCTATAACCTCGTTGTCCGAACGCATACAGAAGTCAATAACGGTATAAATCCAGTTTACCAGGAACAGTGAGCTTACCATGGGGAAGGTAATCTTCCACAGGCTCTCCCATTTGGTACAGCCTTCAATGTCTGCAGCCTCGTACATGCTGCTGGAAATGGTCTGGAGCCCGGAGAGGAAAATGATAATCTGTATGCCGGAGGCAATGGCCACGTCATAGATATTATCAATGATCTCAAAGACCGCCTCATAGGCCCTGACGCCCACACCCGCCGTCCTTAAGATTTCCTTCAGGGCGTCGGTGATATTGACTCCCTGGGCCGCCGTCTCCACGGAGGCCGAAATGCTGGCCATAAGAGAGTTGTCTGTCTCAAGTCCCAGCATAACGCCGGAGGAAAGAATCACCGGCAGGAAGAACACAGCCCTCACCAGCGCCCTTCCCTTAAACTTCTGGTTCAGTATCAGCGCCACAAAGAAGCTGAACACCATAATTGCCACCGAGTAGAGGAACATCCTCAATATTTCCTCATACAGAAGCCGGTTGAACTCCGGATCCACCCGAAACGCCTGATTGTAGTTAAAAAGCCCTCTCCAGTATGTTTCAAAGGTTCCCGCACCCAGCTCCACATTACAAAAGCTCATATAGAGCGAATGGAACAGGGGACGCACCATGAACACCAGGAAACCGATGATAAACGGCGCCACAAACAGGTAACCGGATATTGCCTTCCGTCTCTGAAGACCCGTCAACTTATTCTGCTGTTTCTTCATAGCACTCTGTCCTTCTTTCTTCTTATTTCCCCGTATCATTACCGAACCACCTTATAATCTCTCGCAGGCACCGTCACCCCCGGCGCCGCCTCCGCATCGCTGTATCCGTAATTTACATATACCTTTGTGCCGTCCCGGTAGGTGGTGCAGTACAGGCCGGATCCCAGAATCTCGTGGCCGGTCATTTCCTGGTTGTAGGTATGTCCCAGCTCTTCGTTATATCTGGTATAAATCTCCATCATCTTATCGTGCCATGCGCTGTAATCCGCGCCGAAGTATTCGGTATAAAGAGTCTTCTGCAGGGTAAAGGCGCTCTCCTGCATCAGCGTAAACTGTAATCCGGCTCCGTATTCCGCGGAACGCAGCAGCTCCTCCTCCACGTCTCCCGCAAGATTGATTGCTTCTCCGGTATAGTTCAGATACCCGTGCACCGCCAGCTGGTAGAAGGGCACATATTCATCCAGAATGGTATATTCGCTGCCCTGAAGATCCATATTGGTAATCATGTCGCTGTAAACCGCCGCGTACTCGTTGCCCATGTTAATCATAATGCTCCGGCCCCCGTCCGCCGCCTGCTTCAGCTTTTCCACCTGTAGATCCTTCACCTGCTGTCTGGAATACATTTTCTTATTATAAAAGTCGGAAGACAAATCCTGCCCCAGATCCCGGAAGGACACGCCTGCGCCGTACTCGTCCGTAACCTTCAGCAGATTATCCGCCATCTCCATAGCCAGATCCGTGTGGAGCAGCCAGTAGCTGTCAGCCCACTCTGCGGCGGAGTAGGTAATGGGACTGTATTCAAAAAGCTCAGCCCTCTCCTTGGACAAAAACCTTGCGGCGTCCCGGTAGGAGAAAAATCCGTCAAAAATGGTACTGTCATAGGCGTACTGGGTAACCCCGTCCAGATATACCTCCACGCCCAGGGACTCAGCCTTTTCAATCATGGTTTTCAGCCCTTTGCTGCCTCCCAGGTCGGAAACCGCCTTTGCCTTCTTCAGCAGCTTCTGGCTGACGCCGCCGTTGCACCAGCCGGAAAGCTTCACGGATATATTACTCATACCCTCTGACGTCAGCTCCTCCAGCATGGCCTCCGCTTCCTGCCAGGTAGTCAGCTCCAGCGGCCTGGATACCGGCACTCCCAATATCTGCTTCACCTTATCTACCGCACCTACCAGCTCCAGCACCACCGGCGTATCGGTATCGTCGTTCATGGTAAAATAGCTGCCGTATTTATCCTTCAGATATCCCTGATAGGCCTTTGCCATATCCGTATAATCGGGACTGTCCACAAAACGGTATCTCTGGGTCAGCGTCTCATCGGGCAGATCCTTCTGATAAACATAAATAGCCTCATTGGTCAGAGTGTCGTTCATGCTGTACTGTTGTCTGACGCAGACACTGTATACCGAGTTGACATAATTATAACTGTTCGTCTTGCCGCTGACATTGGCCTGCATGGAGGCATAGGGCGAACCCTCCTCCAGAATGCAGAGGAAAGAAGCATCCCCTCCGGAAATGCCGAAGGCATTAAAGTAATTCCTGGTATTATGAACCACCGCGTCCCTGCTCAGGCACATATCCCAACCGTACATATTGGCATAATAGTTGTTCTGGACAGTCTTGCCGTTATTAAAGTTAATAATGGCGCCGCCGCCCTCGGGAACCAGTATATAGCCCTCGTCCTCTTTGCCGCCTGCTCCGAAATAGGGCAGCGGAGTGATGGTATAAATAGGATATTCCGATTTAAACTCAAGATCCGCCAAGGGAATCTCCACCACCAGATCATTGTCCTCCAGACGATACACCATATCCACATTGAACACAGGCTTATCCGAAGAGCTTTCCGCCTGGTTCAGCTCCTTATCCGCCTCGAAATCCTCATAGGTATATCCCAGGCTCTCAAATACCTGCTCCATCCTTGTTCTTACAGCCGTGCCGGTGCCCTCCCGCAATACATAGATGGGCTCCGTCTCCAGCACAGGGTAACTGGCAAGCAGCTCTTCTTTATTATCGTTCCTGCCCAAATCATTGACGTCATACTTTTTGTAATACCGCTTAATAAGCGTTCTGTCCTCATTGGTCATGGCGTCAAACCATTTCTCCAGATCCGCAGCCCTGCTCACCGGAGGAATCACATATTCCCGCTCCAGGTTGCCCAGGGAGTACTTGACCCGGATATAATCCTCTCCCGTCTCCAGCTCGTAAAGCCCGTTGGCGGTACTCTGGTCGTAGCTGTTGAACTTTACTTCCATACCGCCCGTCATGCAGTAAGACATAAGCAGGGTTGATTTTAAGTTTGATTTCTCCAGGGCAAGCGCCAGCGTATCGGAATCCGCATCCTGGGGATTGGAATACCAGACCTTTCCCGTAGACTTCACCTCCAGGGTAAACTGGGTGGTTGCAGGATCCATCACCAGCTTCAGGCTGTCGTTTTCCAGAACAAGATCCTGGTCTCCCCCGTCATAGCCCCGGACATGAATACTTTCCTCTTCCTCCTCCGTATCAGTATAGTTCAGGACGACGACAACGCCCACCGCAATGACAGCGCAGAGGATTGCAGGAAAAATCAGACTTTTCAGCCGACTGATTACCGCCTCTTTCCTCTGGGACCTTTTTACTGTTTTTTCTTTCTTCATGATTACTCCATCCTCCCGTTTATACCGGACGTTTTCTTCTTCACGCTACATTCGGAACAGCAGCTCTTTCCCCAGGGAGATGAAATAGGACACGCCCTGCAGAACCATGCTGAAAAACAGCATCAGGATAAATACGATTACAAGCATTGCAAACAGGGTAGCTACCATAAACAGAATATTTTTCCCCGCGGAATATTCATGTATCTGTCCCATGCCCGCTATGAACAACAGAGCGCACCACACCAGAGACATGGCACCCAGCACCATATAAAACGCCGCCTCGTCCTTCGTCACGAAATTACTGAATATCATCAGCGGAACCTGCACCAGCACATAAGGCGTCAGACAGTAGCAGCTTGCCATATACACCTGCCCCAGCCGGCCCTTGCCGTCGAACAGGGTAGTCAGCGCCCAGTTTCCCACCACGAACATCATCAACGGGAACACAACGCTGGCAAGATAGAGAAAAATGTTCAGTTCCTCCCAGTACACCTTCATAAAGAGAAAACTGGTGTATTTCAGCTTCATCACTCTGACGATCAGCGTCAGAGCCAGAATGGTGTTCGCCGCCGCGTAAGTCCCCCTTTTCTCATGGGTCAAATCCCAAAAGCCGTCCAGTGGATGGGTGGTGCAGTACAGCGCAAACTTCAGTGAATCTAAATATTTTTGCAGCTTTGCTTTGGTTGTTGAAGCTATCATACCCGGCCTCCGTTATTCTAGCGTCTGAAGATATCGGCGATATCTATCTCGTGCTTGATTGCTTTTACCTTACCGATGGACATGGGGATCAGGAACAACGCCAGAATCACCACGACAATCACCGCAATGTGATCCTCCACCCACTCCTTCCTGTACTGCTTGTAAGCCTTGGAGTAGTTGTCTGCGTCATATTTCAGTTCAAAATAGTCCAGGGCCTCCCCGTATTTCTCCTGGCTCAGCAGCGCCCTGCCGATACCGATATAAGCGAGGTCATAGTTGCCGTTCAGCTTCATAACCTCCTGCCAGGTTTCCCCCGAAGCCTCATACTCTCCTGCATTGAACTGATCCATGGCCCGGTATACCAGACTTCCGAAGTTGGTAGGGCTCAGCAGCGTCAGGCTGCAGTCCATGGAATCCAGCACCAGCAGGTCGGCGCCCATATGATCCAGGGCGGAGGGCATCTTGAAATATCCGTCCATATTACCGCTTCCGCCGCAGGCAAACAGCATTCTGCCCTGGTCGTTATAGCCGAAGAGACGGCCTCGCTTTTCGTCCAGGCACACATACACATCGTTGTCCATGGCTGTCACGTCTTTAAAGCTGGAAGGACCTTCATAGCCGCCTCCCGATCCCATGTACAGATCGCCGTAGACAGGCCATTCACCGTTCCGTACCAGAATGTCGTTTCCCAGAAGGTTCAGCCTGCGCACCGCGGAATCCACATTATCCTTCAAATCCTCCTCTATCTGTTCTCCTTCCACCACATAGATAAAGCCTTCATAATCCATGTAGAGATTATCGTATTCCGTGGGGACGAAGGATTCCATTCTCTCTCTCTGGGCCTGGGTTGCCAGCTTTTTCCAGATATAATCCGTCCAATTGAACCTTACCTTGGTGGCTCCTATGAAGCCGGAGAACTCCCCGTCTCTCTCATATTTAATCAGTCCCTTGTTGATACCGCCCGCCACACAGTACACGCGATCCGCGGTATCAATGGCAATCTTGGAGGGCTGAAAGGCCGCTTCCGGATCCAGTGTGGAATCCACCGGCTTGTCAAACTGCATGAGATAATTCAAATCCTTATCCAGCTTTAAGATACGGGCGTTTCCCCTGTCCGCTATGAAGAAAGCCCCTTCCTCCGAAACCGCAATATCCGTGGGAGAGGAAAAGGTAGTCACCTCCACGTCTCCCTTGAATTCGTCGATAATCCGCCTGACCTCCAGCGTATCCTCGCCAACTCTCTCCAGCTCAAGGATACGGTTGTTCCCTGTATCGCAGAGATAGATCAGATTTCCCGTCACAAACAGTCCCTGAGGAGCGGAAAGATTTTTGTCCAGTCCCAGATCTGCGGAGGTGAACACGCCGATTACCGTATAAAAATCCGGCGACCCCTGAACATCCCCCCACCAGTCGTAATTATAGGTATAATTTTCTTCGCCTGCGCAGACCGCCATGGAGGAGGATCCCAATATCACGGCGCCCAGTGCCAGCGCACCGATTCTCTTAATCATCTTTTTCATACGCCACCTCGTCCCCCTTAATCTTTCAGACCGGAACTGGCCATGGTCTCCAGAATCTGGCTCTCGGAGAAAATAAATATTGCAATGGGTACGGCCATGAGAACCACCAGCACGGCTGCGCCCTGCCCCGTTCTGGCGATACCGCCGCCCTGAATCTGCTGCATGGCAAATACCAGCGTCTTCTTTTCCTCGGAATAGATAAAGGTGGACGCCTTGTTATTCCAGAGCCCCTGCACGGAAAAGATAATCAGCGTCATCCACGCAGGCTTTACATTGGGCATAACAACACTTCTGAATACCTTCCACTCACTGGCGCCGTCTATCTTTGCCGCCTCGACCAAAGACATGGGCAGGCCCTCCATAAACTGCTTCATCAGGAACAGGCCCATGGGTGAAGCAAAAGCGGGAATGATGATAGCCCAGTAAGTGTCCACCCAGCCCAGCTTGTTAATAATCAGATAGTTGGGGATGGCGGTAACATATCCCGTGAACATCATGGCAATGGTAACCAGCTTGAAGAATGCCTGACCGCCGGGAAACTCATATTTTGCCAGGACGAAAGCCGCCATGGAAGCGATAATCAAATGCCCTGCCGTACCCACCGTCGTGATAAACACTGTATTGAACAGATATCTGGAGAAGGTAACCCAGGACTTGCCCATGGTGACGAACAAATCCGAAAAGTTATCCAGCGTAGGGTTCTGAGCCAGAATCTTAGGCGGGAACCGGAACAGCTCATCCAGGGGCTTCAGCGCGTTTGACACCGCAAATATAATGGGGAAAAACATGATAAAGGCCACCAGGGCAAGGAACAGATAAAGCGCCAGATCCCCCGCTATGGAACGGTTGGGCTTTCTCCTCTTTATCAGCTTCTTTCGATACTCTTTTTCCACGACTGCTTCTTTTCCGTTTTTCTTTTTGCTCATATCAGGTCCCTACTCTTCTCAACAGACTTTGGATTGCTTTGTTACAAAGATACATCATCAGGAACAGAATCGTTGCAATGGCACATGCGTAACCCATCTCGAATCTGGTGAAGCCGTAGTCGTACAGATGGGTAACGATGGTCCGGGCCGCATAGTCCGTACTGGGATACCCGCACAGCGCCATGGTGACGTCGCAGACGCCGAAGGACTGGGTAATAGTCATAATGGCGCCGAACATCAACATGGGCTTCATGTTGGGAAGGGTAATATACCACAGTTCCTGCCAGCGGTTCTTAATGCCGTCCATGTACCCGGCCTCAAACTGGGATCTGTCCACGCCCTGCAGGCCTGCCACAAAGGAAAGGAATCCGGTTCCCAGGCTCATCCACAGGATGACCAGCATACAGACGGGCAGCATGTAATCCGGATTAATCAGCCAGAGCACCGGCGTGTCGATAATCCCCAGCTCCATCAGGAAGGAATTCACATAGCCGTAAGCGTCTCCCCGGAAGAATACGGAGAAAATCACATAACAGTTGCCTGCAATGGAGGGCGCATAGAATACAATAACCGCTATACTCCGCACCCACCTGGGCAGCTCGTTGATCAGCCAGGCGAACAGGAAGGACATAATATACCCCAGAGGGCCTGTGACAACAGCTATCAGCAAAGTATTTTTGATAGCCTGGAGGAAAATGTCATCCTCCAGCACCAGGCTGATGTAGTTCTGAAGCCCGATAAATCTGGCCGGTTCCAGAATATTGTAGTAAGTAAAGCTGAAGAAAATGGAAATCACCACCGGCGCAATGAAGAACAGTGTGAACAATATTGCATAGGGCGCCAGGAAGGCATAACACATTTTGCTTCTCTTCGCCTTTTTCAAAGCCACCTGCATATTGTGCCTGCGCAGGATAAAATATTTTTTAATGTATTCTTTCATCTTTATACCCCTCTATTCTGCTACCGGCATGCCGAATTCGTTCCGTTTCTTGTCTATCTCGTCATTTATCTTAATAGAGTAGTCGATAATGGTATTTCTCACGTCGTCCTTATCGTTCAAAACCTTGCGGATGGCGTTTGCAATGTGGCGTCCCGTATAATAACCGCCGGGAACCTCCCTGATGCCCACCGTCTGTTCCCACTGTTCGTTCAGCACCTCAATGTCATCGGCGCTCCAGGACAACTGCCGGAAGGCGTCCCTGTTTGCGGTGTTGTATCTGGCGGAGGAGCCGAGTAGCGCCTCTATCTCTCGCCCGAACCGCACCTGGGTATCCGCATCCGCCCACCATTTCATGAATTCCCAGGATTTCTGCTTCAGACTCTCATTGTCCGTGGCGATCATCATGGTGGCAGCTCCGGTGATGAAATCGGAGCGGTCTATGTAGGTATTGCCGTTCTCATCCGTTTTCTCCGTGCCGGGAATCAGAGTGAAGTCCCAGAGTCCTCTGATTTCGGGGGCGGATACCATCAGCGTGTTGTACACCGAGTAAGCCTGAACCCCTATGGGCATCTCGCCGGAGCGGAATCGGCTGACAAAATCATATATTGTAGGAATTCCGTAATCGTTAAAATACTTTACATAATCTTCAAAGGCCTGAACCCCCGCCTCGGTATCCACCGTGGTCCTGGTGCCGTCTGCATTATACAGGTCGCCGCCGTTCTGGAAGAGCAGCGCAAAGTACATGGACAAATCAGGGGTATTGGAGGCAACGGCCGTGGTAGCCGAGGCCGTGCTGCTGGAGCCCGCCGCCGTGGGCAGCCCCACCGACAGGTTGTTGCCCTGAATGGTGGGCATCATTTCCTCCAGCTCCTTCCAGGTCTGGGGAACCTCCAGTCCCAGCTCCTCCAGGACGTCCGTGCGGTAAAACAGCACATTGAAGGTCTGGGTCTCCGGTATGGCGTAAATGCCGCCGTCCAGAGAATACTGCTCATAGGAGCTTGGGGTGTAAGGAGCAAGCACTTCCTCCCAGCCCTCAAACTGGGTAATATCCTCAGAGGCGTTGCGCAGCGCATAGTTTACGGGCTGATCGGCCCCCACGGAAAGCACCACATTGGGGCCTCTTCCCGCGATGACTGCATTCAGCAGCGCATCCGCTCCCACAATCTCTACGTTTACTTTAATTCCCGTATCGGGTGTGAAGGATTCGTCTACCATGGATTTCAAAATCGTTCCCTGGTCCCGGCCCGTCAGAACCCAGACCTTGATGATCTCCTCTTCCTTCCCCTCCTCATACACATCTCCTACGGCGTTATAGTCCACCACAAAGGAAGCGCCGAAGGACTTCAGTTCATGCCAGAGCTGCATAAATCCGTTGGATTTCTTCTGCTTCACTTCAGCGTCCACACCGCTGACCACCAGATAATCAATGTCCAGCTTGGTCTCGCTCATATTTAAGGTAGCCGTGCCCACTGCCGTGATATTATCCTTGAAGGTAACAAACTCTGTGGTAATCTTCTGGGGCTTTTCACAGAACCGCTCCATCTGCTGGGCCACGGTCTGGGCCGTTGCAATCTGGTCCGCCTTCTGACCGCTGTAAGCCACCATATCATCCACGATTTTAAAGAGCCGTTTGGATTCCAGATCCATGGCCTCCATAATCTCGGGGTAATTCCTCTGAATCTGATAATCTCTGTACTGGTCGGGATTCGCGCCGGTGTAAACAAGGATCTTCCTGTATATCTGGTTTAAGCGGAAGGTGGAATCCTCCAGATCCTCCAGAATGGAACCCAGACCTCCCAGCGCCGCTTCCATGCGGATGGTGTGCTTTCCCGCCGTCAGATAAAACTGAAAAGGTGTGCCGTCCTCATCGGCCAGCTTCTTGTATTCCCAGTCATTACTGTATTCAAAAGGAACCGCCTGCAGCTCGGAGAAAGGAATCTCCCCGTCTATGTATACCATCCTGTTGGACACGCTGCCCCGGGCGTAATTCTGACGTCCCTTGAACATGATATTGTAATAGCCGTCCTCGGGCACCTCAAATTCCCATTCAATCCACTGCCCGGCGCTCCTCCAGGCGTCGCCGCCCACATAGTTCAAAACGGTCTTTGTCACGCTGTTGGGCTGGGTGGTAGGTGAAGACCTGTCGTATTTCGCGTACAGGGAGGATTCGGAACGTATAGTGGAATCTTCCCCCTCAATTACCTGTACATAATTTCTGGCTGCCTCGGACATGGATACCGACGGCTGCTTTGCCGTATATTCCTCATAGGAATCCAGCTGAGAGACGGCAGCCACCACCAGCTTTCTCAGCACCATGGGCTCATTTTCCGCCTCCAGGCTGATTTCGTTCTTTCCCTGCTCAAGATAGAAAAGGTAAGGCTCCGTGATATACCCTCTGTCATCTCTGAAATAAGAGTTCTGCCAGTCATATACCTCCACCTGGGTGGGACGGATCTGGTTGCCCTGATTGTCAACCCTGACCTGGCCGCCGTTGGTCCAGATTCTGGTAAAGGAAACATTTCTGGCGTCTCCGAAAGGAATCTCTCCGTTAATATAGATGACCCTCTCAGCCGCCACGCCTCTGGACTCAGGGATCAGGTACTCCATATAGACGTTGTAATAACCGGTCTCGGGTACGTCCACCTCCCAGCTTACGAAAGAGCCGGTATCGGTATAAAGAGCCTCCGGAACACCCTCATAGTCCGTCACCTTCTTCACTTCCCCGTCTCCGGAAGCCGTGTAGTCAAACAAATCCACTTCTATGTTCTGTGTAGCGTATACCGCACCTGCATGGGCATTCAGGTACCCCGAATAGGTTCCCTCCCTCTCCATGCCCTCCACATCCGTGTTGAGATCCACGCCGGCATATTTGTCGTGAAAATCCTCCACACCCCGCAGAGACATAAGGACAGCGACCAATACAATCGCCGCCACAACCGCTGCCGCTATCATCGCCTTCTTAACAGAACTTTTCATAGTTTCCTCCATTAATTCAGTCATAAATGCCATTGGAATATAGAAAGAACATGCTAACTGCACAAAAAATTTATCTGAATCCGTCTTAAATGAGTTACTTTGTGTAAAAAGTATACCATGGCGGGCCGATAACATCTCCTCAAATATTGCTTTCATCCTCTTAGATTTTGCTCATTATTGTCTCTTCCGGCCCGAAATAGGATTCGGGAACAGACATACCCTTCCGGTAAATCAGGATTTTTTCCAGTACCGTCCCCGCCTCCAGGGCGCCGATCACCAGCTCCTGCACCCCTTTTTCAAAAGGAAGGGTCACCACGGTCCTGTGCTCCTGGTTCAGGGCTCCGGCGCTCCATCTGCCGTCCCCGCTGTCCCCGGCCCTGTAATCCGCCGGAAGGATCTCCGCCCTTACCGCTCTCCCTTCTCCTGCCGCTGCCATCAGATGCAGTCCCTGGCCGTTTACCAAGGGATTGACCGGAGCAGTCACCAATTCAACCTGATACTCTCCGGCGCTCTCCGCCAGGAAACGGTAAACCAGCTCCGGCTTTTCCTCTTCCTCCGCAAATGCCGCCGTGCCGGGGAACACCTTCACGCCGCAGCCGTATTTCCCGTAATCCTCAATGGTGTGAAAGCTTCCCCGGACTGTGTCCTTTTTCCTGCAATAATGCTCCGCCCCTATTGCGATCACGCCCCGGCGCTCCAGGAAAGTCATTTCCGGAAGCTTATGACTGCCGGCTTCTTCACTTATGTCTGCCCCGGGAACCGCTCTGCCGGTAATTTCCACGGCCACCCTTGCGTCGCCGCCCTGCACTATCAGCCTGACCTTCTGCGCTTCCTCCGGCAGTAAGTCCCTGCGGCACCGAACCGTTACCTCCTGCAGCGTCGCCACATCGCCCTGCATAGGAGAAACGGTCAGCCATTCGGGAAGCAGCTGCCCGGATTCCGCCCCGGCGAATCCTCCCTCCCGGGTAATCTCATAGTGCAGGCAGCCGCCGCCTCCGTTTGCCACCTCCAATACCGCCTCTTCACAGCCTGCGTACAGAAAGTCCGGAATTTCTATCACCATGGGCGCCCCGTATACCTTCGTAGCCGTCCTCTCCTCATCCCTGCGGGACACGCTTAAGCGGGGACAATGGGCAGGCTCAACCTCCATCACCACGGGGTATCGGTAGTCATCCTCATTCCACCGGGTAAATCCGATGTGCTGCGCCAGCTGCATCCCGTTCCACTTGCCGCCCCGAAATGCCGCCCATTCTTCCCCGTATTCCCTGTCCTTTGCAATACATTCCCGCGTCAGGCTTCCGTAAACATTTGCCACGGGCCTTCCCTGGGCAGCATAATGATGGTTTTTGCCCGCGTACAGGTGCATTTTCAGCAGATTCATACTGGCCATGGCGGAATAATGCACCATGCTGTAATATCCCCGATTATCCTCCAGCTCCTCCATAATCTCCATGGACAGCTTTTCCACTTCCTCCGCCTTCTTCAGCATCCTGTCCGTCTCTCCGTAATGACAGGGATGATAAATCCCGGCATGAAGGGCTTCCGGCCTGCGCAGACTGTTGATTCCGATATAATTGGTAAACACCTTCCCGATTTTCTCCCTGACAGCGGGAGACGCACCGGGAAAGGCCTGACCGGCCCATTGACTCACATAGTCTATGTAGCTGCGGGGATTGCCATAGCCCCATTTATCGTAGTCATAGGCCAGCGCCAGGAAATACCCCAGAGGCACCTCGTGGAATTTCAGATCTCCCACGTTTACGATCCACACGTCCCTGACGCCATACTCATACACCTGGCTCATCTGCTCCCAGATTCTGGAGCAGGGCGTGGAATCCACCCACTCATAGGATATGGGCCCGCCGTGATAGTCCAGATGATAATACATGCCGAAGCCCCCCTTATGGCTCCGCATTTCCTCTGTGGGAAGGGTGCGCACATACCCGAAATTGTCCTCACAGAGCATACAGGTCACGCCGTCCAGACCTTCCCAGTCCTTCAGTCCCGGCGTTTTTCCGTCTCCGTAAAAGTAAGGCTCCACTTCCTTATACAGGGCCAGCAGCATGGGAATTTCCCCTTCCTCGCGCTTTACATGCCGATCTATCAGGGCCTTCTGCTTGGTAATAATGTCTTTTAACAGCCTGACGTTTTCGCTGACGTCGGCCTCCTCCCCCAGCATGGAGGTATCCCGCTCTCCCCGCATTCCGATGGTAATGATATTTTCATAGCCGCCGCTGCG
The DNA here is from genome assembly GCA_023664365.1 of Acetatifactor muris. GTDB lineage: Bacteria > Bacillota > Clostridia > Lachnospirales > Lachnospiraceae > Acetatifactor > Acetatifactor muris_B. Next base: position 45,150 of record JAMPFR010000018.1, read on the forward strand.
CTTTAAAGCGTCCTCCCAATAGTTCAGAAGTCCCTGCTCGTTGGTATAGAAATTCCAGGCGTTTCCGTATCTGCTGCCCTCGCCCCGCACCTTGTCCCATTCCTCGCTGGCCCGCAGGCAGGGCTCATGATGGGAATAGCCCATGACTACGCCGTATATATCAGCCAGCTCCTCATTCCTGCTTCCCGGCCCGTCCAGGGGAAAGCTGGCGCTCCACATGGCAGGCCACAGATAATTCCCCTTCAGCCGCAGCAAAAGCTCAAACACATGGTCGTAGGCCTCCGCGTTAAATCCCCCGAAATGCTCCATGACCCAGTTGCCGAAGCAGGGCCATTCGTCGTTGATAAAAAAGCCCCTGTATTTCACACTGGGTTCTCCGGAAACCGTCTCTATGTCTTCCCGAATGACAAGCCTGTCCCGGCGGATCGGCTCCGCGTCCCCCCAATAGCACAGGGGAGACACCCCGATATATTCCGACAGGGAAAACATGCCGTATATGGTTCCCCTCTTATCACTGCCGCAGATCAGCAGTATACCCGGATTGCCGTTTTCCGGGGCAATCAGCTTAATCTGATAAACCTCCCGTTTCCTGTGGTTTCCTTCCTTCCGCAGTACGCCGGTATCCACCAGGCCCCTCCGGGCAAGCTCCTCCAGCATGGGACTCTTCCCCAGGGTTGCGCACAGAATGATCCAGCTTCCTTCGCCGGAGGGAAGCTTTTCCTTGCCAGAGGGAAGTTGTTCCTCCCCGGAGGGAAGCTCTCCCTCCGTGACCACGGAAGGCGCTGCCCCCAGCACCTTCCCGAAGTCCTCCGCCACCTTTCCCGCAACCCTTCTGACCCCTTCATAGCCGCAGCTTTCCACCACCAAAACAGGCATGCTCTCCCTTGTCAATTCCATCTCCATATGCCGATTACCTCTTTCCCCTTCCGCCTTACTCTACATATCCGAAGCCGAGAATCGTAAACTCCTTCTCTTCGTCTCCTTCAGCCATATCGATCTCCACATGATGCAGCTTTCGTTCTCCGCCCCGGAAGCAGATAACCGGATTGCAGTGAGTCCAGCCGTTGACGTGGGGATCCGCCGTGAGAACCGTCTCCCCGTCCACCCGTACCCGGGCCCGCCCGAAGCCGCCGCTGCCGGAGTCCTTATAGATAAGCAGCAGCGCGGTACAGGTAATATCCAGACAAAAGGGCCTGCCGGTATTATCTCCTCCCGCCCTGTGCATCCAGTTATTGGGAAATTCCTTTGTGGGAGCAAGATCTCTGTCCATCTCCACCGCCTGGAGTTCTTCATCCATGTAACGGAAATCCCCGCAGTCAACCCGGACTCCCGCTGTGCTGCTTTCTCTGTCAAACAGCTTCACGTTCTCGAATTCTCCTCCCAGAGGCGGCGCCACAGCGTCCGGCTTAAGCGTATCCTCCTGCCCGGGCAGCTGATCCACTGTCTGCAGCAGATACCCGATACAGTCCGCCATAACGGTATGACCCAGATTGGTAGGATGATAGCAGTCATAGAAAAACTGTGACTTGCCGAACACCTTCCCCTCCCCTGCCCTTTTATAGAACTGCTCCACCACTCCGTCCCGTATGCTTACCATGGGCAGGTCATAGGCCCTGCCCACGGGCGACAGCCGCTCCTGCAGGTTCCAGTCATTGTCAAACACCGCAAACAGCAGAATCACCGCCGGACAGTTGGGCGCCTTTAAGATCCTTCTCACCAGGGAATCATAGCATTCTCCCTTTGTCTCGTCGCCATCGTCATTGACCGCAAATTCTACTACCACAATATCCGGCTCCACGCTGCCGTCCCGCAGCACATCCCGCTCATACCGCAGCATGCCCAGCTCGGAAGGCGTTCCGCCTACGCCCGCCTTGATATAACGGATATTTTCTTCCGTTCCCCTGCCTGTAAGGGCGCACAGTCTTTCAAAGGTTTTGTAGGCATAGCAGCCGGTATTGATGGGCACGGCTCCCGCCCCCTGGGTGATGGAGCCTCCGATAAAGGCTATGGTAATCTCCTCTCCCCGTCTGGCCCTGTCAATGGCCCTTTGCAGTCTTGCCGAATTGCCCGTCTGCAGCAGCGACTTCCTCTGTACCTCCAGATAAGCCTCTGTCTCCAGATTCACCGGCTCTTCCTCCGTTTCCTCCGGAGCCTCATAGCCCTCATTCAGATATAACTTCACCGAAACATCGGCCAGCTCTCCCGCAGCAGGAAATTCAAACCGTATCTGCCCCGGCACATTGTCGTCCTCAGACCATTCGTAGTCCGCAAGCTTCAGTATCCGCTCCGTTCCGTCAGCCGGCAGGGCTTCCCGGATCAGAGTGCCGGAGGTATAGGTATCCCTTTTCCCGTACATCTGAAATACAAAATCAACCCTCCGGTTCTTACCCTGTTCCATCTCCACCGTAACGCCCATGGCGGATACCAGCTTTTTAAAGCCTGCCGCCGTGCTTAAAAGCTCCAGCATGGCTTCATCCTTCACATTTCCCACCACCCGGGCGCAGCTCAGCATCCTTCCGCCGTCCATATACAGGAACTGAATGCCTCTTCCGTCAGGCTGCACAGAGCCTGCAATCTCCTTATGCCGCATAATGTAGAAGCCCGGCTGCTTCTTTTGGGGATCCTTGGGCGCCTTGGGCCCGCCGGCTTCCCTGTTCTCATCTAAAGGTACTGTCATCTCTCTCATACGCCGCCTATCCTTTCCTCACTGCAGTCACGGTAAACCGGATTCCTCTGCTTCCGGTCAGTTCCTCCGTCCTTTCATCCGGCTGCCCCAAACTTACGCTCACCAGAAATCTGCCGCCGCCTTCCACCTTTTCGCCCTTTTCGTTTATCACGGTAAAAGCATCCCGATCAAGCTCCAGCTCTACTTCCCTGCTTTCGCCGCTCTTCAGGAAAATCCTGGAAAATCCGCAAAGCCTGTGGTTGGGAACGGCGTCCCGGGATTCCGTATCCTTTATGTAAATCTGAATTACCTCTCCTGTGTCCGCAGCGCCTCTGTTGGTGGCCTTGACCGTGACGGTCAATCTCTTTGATGTATCCCATTCCAGGCTTCCGCTTATATCCCCGACAAACAGCTTCCCGCCGCAGCATACCTCGTCTACGGTCACATTGCCGTAGGTCAGCCCGTAACCGAAGGGATACAGCGGCTTTCCCTGAAAGTACCGGTAGGTTCTCCCTTTCATGGAATAGTCCTCAAAGGCGGGCAGCTCCTCCACGTCATTGTAAAAGGTCACCGGCAGCTTACCGGAGGGCGACAGCTCTCCAAACAGCAGCTTTGCCACCGTCCGGCCTCCTCTGGCCCCCGGATACCAGGTCTGCACCACTGCGTCCCCATGCTCCTGCATATATCGCAGATCCATGGCGCTTCCGGTCATGTTCAGCACCACCACCGGTTTGCCTGCGCCCATCACTGCCTCCGCCAGCTCCCGCTGGGGCAGGGGCAGCAGCAGATCCACCTTGTCACCGGAGGCGTAGCTGTTGCCGGTATCGCCTTCCTCTCCCTCCAGCGTCTCGTCCAGTCCCAGACACAGAATCACCACATCGCTGTTCTTCGCCACATTCACCGCCTCGCTGATGCGATCCTGCCGCAGGGCCAGAGACTCCACCTTATCCTTAAACAGATGACAGCCCTCGGAATAGTAAACCCTGACGCCGTCCCCCACATAATCCTGAATTCCCTCCAGAACGGTAATATATCTGGAGGAGGTTCCGTGATAATTTCCCACAAGGGCGGCCCGGCTGTCGGCATTTGGCCCGATTACGCCAACGGCCTTCAGCTTTTCCTTCTTAAGGGGCAGAATCCCGTTATTCTTCAGCAGCACCACGCTCTCTGCAGTGGCCCGGTCTGCCAGCTTCAGATGCTCCTCACATTCCAGCCGGTCAAATCCGATGCCGTCATATTCCGTTTCCTCGAACAGCCCCAGAAGGAATCTTGTGGTAAACAGCCTCTCTGCAGCCTCCGTGATCTCCTCTTCCGTCACCAGCCCGTCCTGAAGGGCGCTCAATATATGCAGATAGGTGCTGCCGCAGTTTACGTCACACCCCGCCTTCAGCGCCATAGCCGCGGACTCCTCCGCGGTATCCGTTACCATATGATGGGTATGGAAATCTCTGATGGCCCAGCAGTCGGATACATAATGGCCCTGAAAGCCCCAGGCATCCCGCAGAATATCCTGCATCAGGGTTTTGCTGCCGCAGCAGGGCTCTCCGTTGGTCCTGTTATAGGCCCCCATCACCGCCTCCACCTCAGCTTCCTTTACCAGCTTTTCAAAGGCCGGAAGGTAGGTCTCATATAAATCCTTGGGGGACACCCTTGCGTCAAAGCTGTGCCGCAGGGCCTCCGGCCCGGAATGCACCGCAAAGTGCTTGGCACAGGCCGCCGCCGTCAGGTATTCTCCATCTCCCTGCACTCCGCTCACAAAGGCTTTGCCCAGCTCACCGGTCAGATAGGGGTCTTCCCCGTAGGTTTCATGCCCTCTGCCCCACCTGGGATCTCTGAATATGTTCACGTTGGGGGACCAGAAGGTCAGACCCTTATAAATGTCCCTGTCACCCTGGCTGCTGCTGGAATTGTATTTTGCCCTGCCTTCTACGGCCACGGTCTTTCCCATGGCCTCCAGCAGCTCCCCGTCAAAGGTGGCCGCCATTCCTATGGCCTGGGGAAAGCTGGTTGCCACCCCGGCTCTCGCCACGCCGTGAAGCCCCTCGTTCCACCAGTTGTAGGCAGGTACGCCCAGCCGGGGAATGGCAGGCGCGTCATACCGCAGCTGGGAGGCCTTTTCCTCCAGCGTCATCCGGCCCACCAGGTCATGCGCTCTTTTTCTCGCTCTTTTTCTTGCTTCTTCTCTGCTCCTCACAACATATCCTCCGCTGTTTTATTTTATACTATTGTTTTATGCTATTATTTTACCAGATTCTGTATCTCCCGCTCAGAGCAAGAAAGGCAAAAAGATACAGGCAGTTGTCATAATACCTGCGCTCGCCCTTCCGCATGGGCTGGTTCCAGAACCGCTCCACCCACATGCGGGCAGTCCGGCCCGCCGGGGACAACTCCGCCCCGTCTAAGCTCTCCTGCACCGCAAGAGCGCTCTGGGCCGTTGTGGCCGTGATGGCTACGGGATGCAGGGCCTCCTGTGCAAGAGGCGTTCCGTCCACCTCAAAAATGCGGAAAGGATTGTCTCCATGGGTTACGCCCAGACAATTCTGCAGCCGCTCCGCAGCGGAACGCTGCCCCTTATCCACACCGTACCACTCGTAATCCAGCCCGATATTGGCCGCTGTTCTGTAGGAATCGCTGTAGAACCAGTCATGCCGATCTTTCGTCCAGGGGATATGAACCGTGGGCCGTCCGTCAAACTCCGCATATTCCGGAGAAAGACCGCTGACCGGGTGACATGCCTTTGCCAGATAGTCCCTGCTGGCCTCCGCCGCTTCCTTCCAGAAGGCCCGATCCGCCTCGTCGGCCCATTCGGCAAACAGCTCATAAAAATGGGGCAGATGATAGGAGGGATCGGTAAAGCTGACCCCGGGCACAAAGAGAATCTGTTTATTTTCACGGTTCCACATGGGCTGTCCGGGCCGTCCGTTCTCTCCCTTGTGCAGACAGGCCCTTAAGATCTCCCGGGCTTCTCTTTCATAATCAAAAATTCCCTCTCCGCCGCCCCAACGGTGGGCGGCAAAAAACAGAGCCATGGCAAAAAATTCTTCCCCGTCGGAGGCGGGCCCCCAGGCATTTTTGCTTCCGTCCGTTCCGCAGGACCAGGCAAAATACCCCTCTCCGTCGCCTTCCGTCATCTGCATATAGGTTTTGGCCCATTTCCAGATGCGGTTGAACTCCTCCTGCATATCCAGCTGCACACACAGCATCATGCCATAGGACATTCCCTCCGTCCTGGCGTCCAGATTCCCGGTATCTTCGATATAAGCCATATCTTCCCCCACGGGGAAATATAGCTTTTCTCCTTCTCTGTAAAAAAAGGTGTCCACAATATCCGCCAGCCTTTTTTCAATTTCCGCCTCGCTCTTTCCGATTTCGGCGAACACATTCCGATACTCTTTCTTCCCGTAGATATCCATAAACACCTTTCCTTTCTTACACTCTATAATAAGAAAAGGCATACCGGCCTGGAACCGGCATTGCCTTTTCCGTTACTTTCCCGCCCTTCTACAGAAAAAATTCAAAGCAGCTTTTCAAACAAAGGCTTGCAGGCCGGGTAGATTTCCTTAAACTGTCCGTAG
>JAMPFR010000019.1 GCA_023664365.1 Acetatifactor muris
GTTACAGCCTGCTGGTAAAGTACGGCAAGGCCGGGACGGCGCAGTATTGGGAGGAACTGGGCGGCAAGTGGGCGGTGCCCGGGTATGATACCCAAAAGTATGGCTCTCTGGAGGAGGCAAACGCCGCAGGAGACAGCTATGGGTACCAGATAATTAAGATTTTAAACAGGATACTGACAATAGAAGAGGAGCAAAAAATGATTAGAAAAACAGCATATCAGACAAAAAACAGGGCATATACATGTGGCAAGACAATCTCCGTGGCTGGGGGAATGCTGCACAGCTACGGCTGCCCGCAGCCGGATCCGAACGTATTGGCAGAAAAGTGGAATAATTCCGCTGCCAACGCTTGCGTTCATGCCCATATAGGGAAAGATGTATGTATCGACACATTGCCGTGCGCGGAGAAAAAGGGAAAGGCCCGGCGAGGGTGGCATTCCGGAACCGGAAAAAAGGGATCCGCTAACAATACGCATCTGGCCGCGGAAATGACAGAACCCGCTACCATAAAATATGTATCCGGTTCAAACTGGATTGAACTGGGGGACGGAAGCAATACAAAGGCCCATGTACTGTCCACATACAAAAATGCAGTGGAGGTTTTCGCGCAGTGGTGCAAATACCATGGATTGAACCCTCTGGAGGATGGCGTAATTCTGTCCCACCGGGAAGGACATGCCCGGAGCATTGCCAGCAATCATGGGGATGTGGAGCATATCTGGGCCAGGTTTGGCCTTACTATGGAGCAGTTCCGGCGGGATGTGGCAGCAGCCATGCAGGGTGCCAGTGTAGATTTTGGCGATACGGTAACGGTGGCAGATACATCCGGTCAGAAGGTCAACTCCCTGGACGGCACGATAACGGTTATCTACGCAGGGGAGGATGGGCTGAATATCCGCAAGGCACCGTCCTTCAATGCGATTGTGCAGAGAGTGGCTTATAAAAATGCCACATTTACTGTTACAGGAATTTCCGCAGATGAAAAGTGGTACAAATTGGGAGATGGCGCTTTTATCTCTGCCGTGCCGTCCTATGTATCCTTTAAGGCTACGCCCGCGCAGAAAAAGGCGACAGCCGGAACTGGATACTACCATGTGCGCCAGGTTTGGGATAAGGCGGATACCCAGATCGGGGCATTTAAGGTACAGGAAAATGCAGTTGACTTGTGTATGCAGAACAGCGGATACCGGGTATATGATCCGAGCGGGAAAGAAATTTATCCCTGCACAGAGGGTCAGGTAGTGCCGCTGCAGGCAGCTGTAAAGATTTCCAATCTGAGGATCCGCAAGGGCCCGGGGACTACATATGACTATCACAAACAGGGCGGGAAAGCCATCTATACCGGGAAAACGTCTGTAACGATTATTGAGACAATGGATGGACCGGGGGCAAAGCTGTGGGGGCTGCTGGCCGACTACGCGCAGGGTCGAGACGGCTGGATTTCTCTGGATGAGAAGTATGTAGATCTGATGTGAGCTTTGGCGTCAGGGCTGCTGAAAAGACTTTAATAGAAACGTTGAATAGAGATACCTTGGGAATATTTTAGGGTATCTCTATTCATAGTAAGACAAGCGCCTTTTTTTCAATATCTAGTAGTTGAAAATTTTTTTTTATTGTTTTAAAATTAAAGGACGAAATGTGGATAAACACAAGGTCTATAATCTGCTGTATTTCTACATAATTCTACAATTATGCATGTATTAATACTTATGAACATGTTATTAACTTCTTTTCCACATGGTTATCCACATAGGTGTTGATTTTTAAGTAGAATATGTTACAATATAGTTAGAAAGATGCATAAAACCTTGTTCGTGGACCATAAATATTATAATTTCAAAATTTTGAGTTATAAGGAGGTGCTTGAATGGGGAAGGTTATTCTTTTTAAGAGAGGTGAAGAGAGAATGGAAGATATTTTGGAAGTTGCAAAGTATTTTTTATCCCGTGGCATGATGAACCATAAAAAATTGCAAAAGTTATGTTATTATTCCCAAGCGTTATATGCGGCATTATATAATACTAAGTTAATGGATACAGAATTTGAGGCATGGGTTCATGGACCTGTTTCACCAAGGCTATATAGTCGGTATAGGGACTGGGGAGGGTTATGCATAACTGGTTTGCAAAGCATTCCTCATTTTGTTGATGGTTCTCATAGAATTTTTTTAGATAAGATTTATGATCTATATGGTGGCTATACTGCTGATGAATTAGAAAAGATGACACATGAAGAATCTCCTTGGAAAGAAGCCAGAGGCAATTTGGCTGGTGATGTTCCCTGCAAGAATATAATTCCGTATGAAAGTATGGCAAGATATTACAGAGGTATGTTAGGGGTTGGAGGATGAGCGAGTTGTGGAAATTAATAAGTGCTTTCGCGGTTAAATATTGGTTGCATCTGGTTTTGCTTATAGCAGGCTTTTTGCTTGGCTGGCTGTTTGCTCAAATTAAACAGAAGGAGTTTATACAAAAACAGAAAAGAAGGTTGGAAAATCTTGAGAATTGGATTATGCTTGTCTCCTTTATAATTGCGTTAATATGTATGTTTAGTGGGATTACAGGTGTATCGACCCAGATGGATTCCCAATATTTAAGTATATATTCATCATTCATTTTCGCATGGATATTGACAAAGAAGACTGCCGGCAAGGATTTCAGAAAGAATCAGCATAAAATTGCAAAAAGTACATATAGGCATATTCAGGATGCGGAGACAGCAGTATTAATAGCTAAGAACAGGTTAACAGAGCGGCGCGGGACACAATTGAATGAGGGAGATGTAGACGGATTAATTGATGATTTACAGATTATTTTAACATGCATCAGGTCTAATAAAAAGGACTGGAGAGATATGTTGAAAAAGAAATATCAGGAAAAAATAGACAATGAAGAGGATCCTGAAGATATTTTGCAAAGGGATTACTATAAAGGAACAAATGAAAAAACCAGAGATGAACTAAAGGAGAAAATGCAAAGTACTTTTGAAGAAGAATTAAAAGAGGCAAAGAAAACATAACAACAAATCACCTTGATTGAATATTGCAAGAATTTTTTCACAAAATATCACGGTACAATTTGTCATAAATTTTGTCATGAAAATGTAAAAGCCCTTTAATATAAAGGGATATATGATTTTTATATGGGGGTTCGAGTCCCCCTATCTCCACTTTGCGGGAAACATGGGAAAATGGCGGAAACCGTTGTAAAATCAGCGGAAATCCGCCGTTTTTTATGCCATGATTACAAAGTGGAGTTCAAGATTTTATGCTCCGGGATCTGCTATGAGCACTCCAGTTCCTGCAACAAATCCTGCATTTCCCTGATCCCCTTCTTCTGGGAGGTGATGATTGCTTCCAGAATGGGTGTAAGCTCCCGGCAGATCTGGGAACGCAGGGTGGTCTCGGACATTTTCACCGCCCCTTCATGGTGGGGGATCATTTCCCGCATGAAGTCGCAGCTGATCCGGTTGGTGGTACAGGCCCGCTGCATTTCCGAAAACATATTCTGCATGATTTGATTCATCTGACACTGATAGGACTGCAGACTCTGGATCCCGTTGGTGCAGGCACTGCAGCATTCTTCGACGGAAAGCATATTTTCAATGCTTTTCGTCTGCTCCGTTATGATGTCTGAAGCAATGTCCTGTAAGGCTTTATTGGCAGTATATATCAGAATATTCCGTGACATCCGGATGGCCGCCCTGTGGTGGGGAATCATCTGTACAATAAAGTTGTGGGAAATGCTGTCTGTAAGAGAGGCGTTTGTCATGCCGCAAATCATCCTTTTCAAAATACCCCGGAAGGTGGCGTAGTATGCTTCGGCTGCCTGATTCAGACCGCAAGAGTTGTTAGTCATCGCTTTGTCCTCCATAAAATCGGTTACCCTTTTAATTTGCTATAGCATTATATGCCGCATTTAAGAAATTGTTAAGGACCTTTGTAAAGACAGTTAAGGTTCGGGATGATATAATGAGCGCAGAGGAAAAACAAGGAGGAGCAGAGATGAATTACGACTGCCTGATCATAGATGACGAAAAGATGCTGGCGGACAGCACTGTGGAATATTTCAACCTGTTTGACGTCAGTACCGCGGTGGCGTACAGCGTTTCCGAATGCCGGGACTTTTTCCGGGAAAATACGGCGCAGCTTCTGTTGCTGGACATTAATCTGAGGGACGGCAGCGGATTTGAACTTTGCAGGGAACTGCGCAGGGAAACGAATATTCCCATTCTTTTTATTTCTGCAAGAACCAGCGACGACGACAAGATTATCGCCCTGAATATCGGAGGAGACGATTATGTTCAGAAGCCCTATACCCTGGGGGTTCTGCTGGCAAAGGTGAAGGCGGTCTTAAAGCGCTATGGGCAGAGCAGCCGGAAAGCGGAATATGAGGATGGGAGACTGTGGGTGAATGAGGACGCAAGGCAGGTAAAGGTGGACGGCAGCCAGGTCAGACTGACGGCGCTGGAATTCAGGCTGTTGTGGTATCTGATAGAAAACAGGAATCGGGTAGTATCCAAGCAGGAGCTTTTTGAAAAGGTCTGGGGGGACAGGCTTACGGGAGACGGTACGCTGAATGTGCATATTCGCAGGCTCAGAGAGGCCATAGAGCGGGAGCCGAATGCCCCTGTATACATTACCACTGTCTGGGGAGACGGCTATAAATTCAACGGAGGAGACAGGTGAAAAAGAAAGGGTTTCTGATTGGCACCACGGCGGCGCTGCTGCTGGAGGTAACGGTTGTTCTGGCTTTCGCGGCGGCAGAGCCGGATCACGCCCAGAATGCAGTGACGGTAAATGAGGCAGTGCAGTCAGTGCAGGCTGACTGGGAAAATATGGACAGCCACATTCCTGTGCAGGGACTTAAGTATGTGGTGCTTGACAGGAATGGAGACATGCTGTTCAGAACGGAGCAGGGCTTAAGCGAAAGCATAAATGCCGCAGTGGTACACCGGGACACAATACTTGACATTTGTGTCGGAAATGCGGCAGTGGGGAAACTGATTATCAGGAATGAGGAGGCGGAGGCGCTGCGGGCGGACAGGCTTAAGGGCGCCGCTGTTTTTTCTGTGGGAATTCTTCTGCAGTGCTGTATTTGCGCAGGCTATATGATTTACCTGCACAGAAGGGTTACAGGCCCTTTTCGCCGCCTGCAGGATTTTGCGGAAAGAGTTGCGGGCGGTAATCTGGATATTCCGCTGGAGATGGACAGGCAGAATATCTTCGGGGTGTTTACGGAAAGCTTTGACATGATGCGCTCCGAGCTTAAAAAGGCCAGAATCGCCGAGGCGGAAGCCAACGCAGGGAAGAAGGAGCTGGTGGCAAAGCTTTCCCACGATATAAAGACTCCCGTGGCAAGCATCAGGGCTGCGGCGGAGGTGGGCCTTGCTCTGTCTGAAACACAGAAACAGCGGGAGAGTTATCAGGGTATTATCGGAAAAGCAGACCGGATCAACGCTCTGGTTACAAATCTTTTCACGGCTACACTGGAGGAACTGAGTCAGCTTTCCGTGACAGCTGCGGACATGGACAGCCGGGAACTTAAGGGTATGCTGGAAAATGCCGATTACCTGCACCGTGCTGCAATTCCGGATTTTCCGGGATGTCTGGTTTGTGTGGATAAGCTGCGGCTTCAGCAGGTCTTTGACAATATTTTTGCCAATTCCTATAAATATGCGAATACGGAGATATGTATTTCCCTTGAGAGAGACGCCGGTTTCCTGTATGTTTTCGTAGAGGATAAGGGCGGCGGAGTGAGGGAGGAGGAGCTGCCTCTGCTGAAGGAAAAATATAAGCGGGGAAGTAATACGGAGAATATTGAAGGAGCGGGCCTGGGGCTTTATATCTCCGATTATTTTATGAAGGAAATGCAGGGAGCATTGACGCTGGGAAACGGAGAACAGGGCCTGCGGGTGACTATAGGCATTCCCTTGAGCTGACGTGCTGTGCCGCTCCTATTTTGTAAAACGATTGACCGGCATCCGCGTTTGCAGAGATTTAAGAAACCCGTAAGGATTGCATAAAGACAGTTAAGGATTCCGAAAGTAAAATGGGACGTGACAAAAGGAATCAACAGGAGGTTTTGCCATGGAACGATTACTTTTAAAAACGGAAAGCTTAAGTAAGTCCTTTTCCACCGGAGGGGTTTTGCAGCATGTCTTAAAGAACATTGATCTGGAGCTGTATCGGGGGGACTTTACCGTAATCATGGGCGCCAGCGGAGCCGGTAAATCCACGCTGCTGTATGCTCTTTCGGGAATGGATACTCCCTCTCTGGGCAGGATCACCTTCGGGGACAGGATTATTTCCGATCTGACAGCCGACAGGCTTGCAGTATTCCGGCGGGAACACTGCGGCTTTGTATTCCAGCAGATATATCTTATCGACGGCATGAGCGTCCTGGACAATGTGCTGGCGGCGGGGCTGCTGGTCTGTAAGGACAAGAAGGCTCTGACAAAGCGGGCGGAGGAGCTGTTTCAGGCCGTGGACATTCCGCCGGAAATTCAGAAGAAATTTCCCACCCAGCTTTCCGGCGGCGAGGCCCAGCGGGTGGGCATTGTCCGGGCGCTGATAAACGCTCCGGAAATTCTGTTCGCGGATGAGCCTACGGGGGCGCTGAATTCCAAAACCGGGCTGGACGTGCTGGATACCCTTACGAGGTTTAACGAGGGGGGACAAAGCGTGGTCATGGTGACTCACGATATGCGCTCTGCCCGCCGGGGCAGCCGTATCCTGTACCTGAAGGACGGCGCCATTCTGGGAGATTGCAGGCTGGGAAAATATGTTCACGGGGATGAGACGCGCCATAAAAAGCTGTCTGCATTTCTGGAAGAAATGGGGTGGTAGCATGAGGAAAAGTATTTTATTTGCATGCGCCAATATCCGGAGGGCTAAGGGACAGACGGCAGCGGTGGCCGTTCTGGTATTTCTGGCGGCGGTCATGCTGAATCTCTGGCTTATGCTGGCTGCGGACTACAAGCAGAACTTTGACCGCTGCCATGACAGGCTGAACGCGGAACACGTCCTTGTGGTGATGTCTGAGGAGACTGCCGGAGTGCAGAGCGCTCTCGGAGAGAACATCGGGAAGGATATGCGGGGGCAGAGTTCTTCCGGAGAGAATGCCGCAGAGGTGCAGGATTCTTTCCGGGAGAATACCGAGGAAGATACTGCTGTGCGGAAGTGCTTCCGGGAGACCGTGGAAAAGGATGAAAGGACGACAGAATACAGTATAGAGGGTTGCCTGCTTACGGCAGGCAGCATACCCTACAATGATGGGGAGGTAAGTGTCACTCTTGTGCTGCTTGAAAAGCAGGCTGCCTTAAACCGCAGCGTGGGAAAGATCGAGATTGTAGAGGAAGGAGCCTGTACAAGTGGTATTTATCTGCCCGTGATTTACAGGGCAGGGGCTGTGAAGACGGGGGAAAGGATTGGGCTCACCGTCTATGGCCGGAAAATGGAATTTACCGTATGCGGCTTTTTTAACAGCGCCATAGCCGGTTCCCATAATTGCGGCCTGACAGAGATGCTCCTCACGGAGGACGTCTATGAAAGCCTGGCAGGCACGGAATATACCTTTCCAGCCGTCATATGCTCTGTGCGAATCAGGGATAAAAGCGAAAGTGAGGACTATGCCGCCATGCTCAGCAGCGCGGCATCCGCCGCTTCGTCCGACGGCAAAGGAGTCAGTACCTCCTATACCCTTGTAAGCACCAGCCGTTATATCTCTCAGATGATCTGCTCCGCTATCATCAGTGCAATGGCTTTTCTGGTGCTGCTGATCGCGCTGATAGTCATGGCGTCAAATATTGTCAACTATATTCAGGAGAATATGCGAGACCTTGGGGCGCTGAAGGCAGTGGGTTATACCGGCAGACAGCTGGTGGGCGCTTTGATTTTACAGTTTCTGGGCATATGGCTGCTTGCAGCGGTTATGGGAATTGGAGCGTCGTATTGTCTGTTCCCGGCGTTGAATTCCATGATGATTGCTCAGACAGGCATCCCTTATGAAATACATTTTCTGCCCCTGCCCGGCGTACTTACCTTGGTACTGCTGTGCGGGGCCGTCTGCCTGGCGGTGTGGCTGTCCGGCCGCAGGATGAAGAGGATAGATCCTATTTTGGCGTTGCGCCGAGGGGTGGAGACCCACAGCTTTCAGAAGAACCATGTGCCTCTTGCAGAGACAAAGGCGCCCTTACAGCTTGCCCTGGGGCTGAAAACCATGCTGTCGGGCATGAAACAAAACGTGACGGTATGTGTGACTATGCTGGTACTGTCCCTGATAGTTGTGTTTTCCGGGGTGATGATCGAAAATATTATCACGGACAGCGCGGCCTTTATCCATATGGTCGTAGGGGAGACGGCTGACAGCTGTGTCAATATAACAGCGGAGGGGGAGAACACGTTCCTGGAGGCAATGGCGGCGGATGAACGGGTGGAAAAGGTTTATCTGTACAATTCCTTGAGCATTTACCATGAGGGCGGCGCGGAGCTGATGGTTACCGTATGCGATGATTTCGGGCTGGTAAACAATCCCGATGTATGCTGTCAGGGCCGCTTTCCCGTATATGATAATGAGATGGCTGTGGGCATAAAATATGCAAGAGAGAACAATTTGAAGATCGGCGATGAGATCACACTTGCCGCAGGGGGGCAAAAGGCGGATTATATTATTACGGGATATACCCATGTCACCAATAACCTAGGCAAGGACTGCCTGCTTACCCGGCAGGGCTATGGCCGCCTGGGGGAGCTGCAGGATTTATCCTATTATCTGAATCTGAAGGAGGGAATTGACAGTGCGGAATTCAATGAGGATATAGAGGCAGAGCTTGACGTAAACCTTACTGTTGATGTTGCGTCAGTGGTAGAAAGTGCGTTAGCAGTTTACATTTCGCTGATGAGAGTGATCGTAATTGCCGTACTTATTTTGAGCCTGGTTATAATCGTTTTTGTGATGTATCTGCTCATCCGGAATCTTCTGTCCGCCAAGAAGCAGGAGTATGGTATTTTGAAAGCCCTTGGCTATACCACGGGACAGATGGTTCTGCAGACGGCGCTGAGCTTTATGCCCATGGCGGTCATTTCCGCAGCGGCGGGGATTGTTTTCGGCAGCTTTGCGATTAATCCTCTGCTGTCAATCTTTCTGAACGGCATCGGTATTGTGAAATGTAACTTTGCCATTTCCACGGGCTTCAACATTGCGGCGGGAGCGGGACTGGTGCTGGCGTCCTTTCTGTTTGCCTGCCTTATGTCCCTGCGGATCCGGAAGATCGCGCCGAGAGAACTGCTGGCGAATGAGTAGGGACATGCAAAATATACTTGCATTTTTGCACGACTGTTTTTATAATATATTTTATAAATAGAAACAGAGTTTTTACAATATGTTTTGAAATTGTGAATTTTGTAAAAGCAGGAGGAGCTATATGGCAATTGTGCAGGATGAACAGGTCATTAAGGTGTTGCGGCAATATAATCCTTGGTGGAGGACGCCTTCCGCTATCAGGGAAGAAAGCAAACCGCAGAAGCGCATTGCATACTATGAAGCCCTTAAAATACTGAAGCACGAGAGCATCAGGCGTTTTGCTGTTCTGTCCGGTGTAAGGCGTGTTGGTAAGACGACGATCATGTATCAGATAATAGAAAGTCTGATAGAAGAAGGGGTGGAACCCAGGAATATTTTATTTGTAACCTTTGATAATCCTATCTTAAAGCTGGTCAACGTGGAAAGCGTCCTAGCGATCTACGAGTCCTTATATCCCCTTGAGGGAGTCAGGTACGTTTTTTTGGATGAAATACAGTATACGGATGACTGGGAGCTTTGGATGAAAGTCATTTATGACAGTAGGAAAGATATTCGGCTGATTGCCACAGGCTCTGCAAGTCCCATTTTGGAAAAAGGCTCCGCAGATAGCGGTACGGGCAGATGGAGCATTTTAAAAATACCTACAATGTCATTTTACGAGTACTGCAGGCTGTTGGATATTGAAGGACCGGAGCTGCCGGAAGATCTGCGGCTCACAGAGCTGGTTGGAATGAATCCTGTAGAATTGGGTGATTTAACGAGCCGATTTATGCCCCTGCAAAATCATTTTAACCGCTACCTGACGATTGGCGGATTCCCGGAGCTTGCACTGTCTCATGATGATATTTACGCACAAAGGATGCTCAGGGAAGATGTGGTAGATAAGGTCATCAAGCGGGATGTATTGACTTTATTTAATATACGAAGTCCGTTACTGATGGAAAAGCTGTTTCTGTATCTTTGTATGAACAGTGCTGAGATTTTCAATGCGACCACGGCGGCAAAAGAACTGGAAAATGTATCGGCGGCAACCATTGAAAGTTATATTGCGGCACTGGAAATGTCCAATCTTATTTATCTGGCAAGGCCCATGAATGTGGGCAGCAAAGGAGCGCTGAAGGGGAAGCCGAAGATCTATATTGCGGATGCGGCCATTCGTAATGCGGTGTTGATGATCGAAGATGTGCTTTCCGAGGAGAGTGAGCTTGGAGTGACGGTGGAAACCGCTGTTTATAAGCATATATTGTCCTTCTATCAGGGAAAGCCGGCTCAACTCGGCTATTTCAGAAAGGCAAAGGATAACCAGAAAGAGGTAGATGTGGTTATCGAATTACCGCGGCACAAGATATTATGTGAGGTGAAGTATCGAAACAATTCTCACATCCCGGCTGCAGACGCCATTGTAGAATTGTGCGGAGATGCAGGATCGGGAGTAACAGGCGCTTTCTTGATTACTAAGCGGTTGGATGACTTTGGCATTGCAAAGCATGAAACGGTCACGCCAATCATGCGTATACCTGCAGTTGTATTTCTCTATTTGCTGGGGAAGGCCGAGGCGGAAGGGCAGGGCGGCAGGCTGTAAAGGAGCTTACGGAAGCGCAGCCTGTGACGGTTCCTGCCCATGAGGCCATGTCTGAATATATTGATACCTTTTTCAAAAAGGATTACCGATTTGTGGAGGAGCAGTATAATGAAAACCTTGATATTAAATGGATCTCCAAGAATAAATGGTGATACAAGCAGCCTTATCAGGAAAATTACTGAAAAAAATGTAGATGAGTATAAAATCGTAGATGCCTATAGGTGTAATATTTCGCCTTGCCTTGATTGCCGATATTGTTGGAAGAATAAAGGTTGTTCAATAAATGATGAAATGCAAGATGTATATAAATACATACAGGAATGTGATAATATTTTAATTGCGTCGCCACTTTATTTTTCGGAGTTGACTGGAAAATTATTAGATGTTGGAAGCAGACTCCAAATATATTTTTGCGCCAGATTTTTCCGAAAGGAAGAACCTATCATAAAATCTAAGAAAGGCGCAGTCATATTAGTAGGGGGCGCCGCACGATTAGTTATCTCAGATGATCTTGCTGCCGCCCCCTCCAAAGCGGAGAGTGTGGGATTCGAACCTCTTATTGGTTGCTTTTTTGTAAGCAGAAAAAAAGCCGCAAATCCAAGATTTTCATAATAAAATCAAGGGTTTGCGGCTTTTCCCATATAGTAAAAGTCAAAACATATTTTCATTGTTTTAAAGCATATTTTATAATTTTTTTGTCCAGATTTTGTCCAATCATTTTCTAGGTAAATAAGACATTCCGCAGCTTTTCGGCGGCATCTCTTTTGGCCTGCTCCTCTTTATCTATCATGGAGTGCCGGTATACGGACTTCATTACATGATCTGTCTCCCAGCCACCCATCTTCATTATATCTGCTTCCGGCACATGCAATGCGCTCATCTTGGATGCAAAATAGTGCCGGAGCTTGTGGAGCGGAAAGTGGGGGATGCCCAGACGGCTCTCTGTCTTTCCCAAGTAAAGGGTGATAGAATTCGGGTGTCCTTTATAGATATATCCCTTTTCCCGGATTTTATCAGCAATTTCCATTGGTATGACAATCTCCCTGGTGCTGGAAGTAGTTTTGGTAGTTTTCTCTATCCAGTTGGTATCTTCATCCAATACCTTTGCTTTATTTATCTTTATTATATCACCGTCCAAATCATCCGTGGTAAGGGCGCATATCTCCGAACGCCGCAGGCCATAGCAAGCCAGAATGAGGGGAATTTCATATTCCGTATCCATGGCGCACTCTAATATCCTTTTTACATCTTCGTCAGACGGTATGTAAGGTTCCTTTTTGACTTTTTGCGGAAGGGTAGTACATATTTTAAGGCTTGGGCAAAAAGTGCCCATAACAGCCGATATGAGGCCATGATAATTGCGTACGGTTTTGGGGCTGTGTTCCTTCGCAAGGCGATTGATCTCTGCCTGGATGTCCAAGGCAGTAATATCATATATGTTTTTATTCAGAAAGTGTTCTGATAATGTCTTTAAGGTGCTGTTGTACCCTCTGATTGTAGTAGGAGACAGTACATTCCTTTTAGATTCTATGTATTCTCCCGCAGCGGCGTGAAAGGTTCTGCTCTCATGCCGTTTCTGAACCTTCTGCAGTTCGTCAGCCATGGCGAGCATAGCTTCCTTCTGGGTGGGCTTGTGTTCAAAGGTGATCGTATATGTCCGCCCTTTATACATTTTCCTTACCCGGTAGCTGTCCTGGCCTCTTTTTTCAATCTTCATGGAATCATCCTCCTGTCTGATTTAGGGTACAAAAATAGCAGCCTCCTCCAAAGGTAAACACGGACATTGCCTATGCAGACGATACTTTGATTATCGCTGTTGTGGCAAGTGTGATCAGTCCCAGTTTATAGCTTCATGAGGAATAGTACCATATTCGGAAATACTTTTATCAGCTCTTTTTATAGCTTCGATTTCATCCGGCAGGGGAGTCTCTTCTGGAACAAATCTTACTAATACCTTAAAAACGGTGTCCATATCACATTCATCAATTAAATCAATCAAACCCTTTACCATTTCTCTGCTCATATATATTCGCCTCCTATAATCTTTTATATGCCTGGCCTCTGGGCAGGACATCTTTTATTATTATTGTTTCATTTTGGACAGAAAATAAAACTCTTAAATCACCCACTCTTAAGCGGTAATCGTCGGTTAAGCCTTGGAGTTTAATGACATCACCGGACGGGAGCTTTTCAATAGCTGTTTTGATTCGTTGCTTTGAAGGTTTATCCATTCTGCTGATATGTTTGGCAGCTTCTTTTTCATATTCTATTTTCATTGCTTTATGCTATTCCCCATTTCTTTAGTTTATTTTATATGATTTCATAATCCGGCCCCAGCTTCCCAATCACCTTACCCATGCAGACAATGTTGTCGCCTTGCAAGTTGCTTTAGAAGATGATACACGAGACTTGTGTAGTTGTTAAAAGCCGCTCGGTGTTGGTGGCGCCGGGCGGCTTTTCATGCGGTTAAAAGGTTTACATTTTGATTGCTTTCTCTTTCGCTCCAACGAATTGGCTAAAGCGCATCACCGTTCATCTCACATACACCTATGCCCGGCTCAAAATAGATAATATAATTATCTAATTTTACATACAGGCCATATTTCTGTTTATAGCATATCAGTGCTTCCCGCAGGAAGGATTCTGTTACATCCAAATAATCGGCAATGTCAGTTATATTCCTGCATCCGGACTCATGGGCGGAAATTATTCCACGAAGGCCAATTAATCTATTGTAGGCCCAGAGCCGCCCGCGCAGTTCCTGCTTCCGGTTTGAGACGGACGACTGATCTAATATATCACCAACACCAGTATAATAATGTCCAAGTTCTTCAGCCATGACACACTTTTTTGCCTGTTCGGTTAAGGCTTTGCTTATGGCAATGCGATTACCCTTAATTCTTCCCTTACTTATAGGAAGGTCTTTTTCTTTTGCAATAAGGTTGTTATTGTCAGCTTCTGCTAGCAGCTGCTCATATGTAGTCATGGCATCATCTCCTTTGCCAACAATAGCAGAATACCAGTCCCATAAAGCGGATTAAAAGTTTTTATCATCCATCATATTTTCTTCCAACTGCTTTAATTCTTCCGGGGCATTTATGTAATCGTCAGCATGGGCGGCATTGACATAGTTGGTATCTTTCTTTACATACCGAGGAACCTCTGTCAGTTCTGCAACTCTCTTTGTGGCTTCATGCTTTCCCATGTCGTTTAGCTGCTCGTAGTACTGGAGGATTTTGGGAGATTCAACATTTTGCGTTTTTTTATCTTCCCATCCCATTAAATAGCAAGGGGAACAATTCAAAATTTCTCCGTAAACACACATATATTCATATGGTATACTTTTTATATTTCCGCATTCATACCTTTGGGCTGTAGCTTCCGTTACCCCTAGTCTTTCTGCAACTTGTGCCAAAGTAATTCCTTTTTCTAATCTTCTCTCATGTATTCGTTCGTTCCAAATGGGCATTTTGTCACCTCGCTTTGTGTCTAAATAGAAAATAACATATTCTTACGCAAAATGCAATAGTTTTTATACAACAAAATAGAAAACTTACGAGTTTTGCAAAAAATGTATTGACACAAGAAAAAGCCGGTGATATTATAAACTTACGCAATTCGTAAGAAAGGAGCTGAGAGCATGGGACAGGCGCAGAAGTATAAAGTGGATGTTATTGAGTTGAAAAAAATCATGGTGGAACAGAAACTTGATAAAATCATTGATTTATCAGCCGCTTCAACAGTGGACAGGAATACATTGTCTAAGGTTATCAATGGGGATGTTAAGCCGTCAACAACTGTGATTGAGAAGTTGATGTATACTTTGCATATTCCGCCGGAGAGGGCCGGGGCAATTTTTTTTAGCGAAAACTTGCAGAATGTGTAAGATTTGGTTATATAGGAGGTGAGAAATGAAAGAAAATCCGAATAGAAAGAGATACATCATTACCATTATTGTAATAGTATTTTTCTTTTTTACTTTAATGATAGATACATTTAATGATTATCAGATTCATCAACAATTGGGTCAGAGTAATCTGGATCTTTATCAGGAAATTCTGGAACTTCGTGAAGAAATTCTGGAACTTCATAGGACAACTCTGGAGAGACTGAAAATGCAGAATCTGATTTTGGAATCTCTAAAAGATGCTCTTTAGTGTTTTCGCAGTCGCAGTTATTTAGCATATTGAGCGTTTCTTCTAAAGATTGAGCATAATCGGTTATAGTTTGAAGCTCCTGCTCTTGAAGATGAATTTGCTCTCTCAATAATTGGATTTCATCTTCATGCAATTGGCGTTCCTCAATATATCTTTTTTGTGATTCAAGGGCGTCCAATTTGTTGTGATAATTAGTATACAACATTTGAGCTAAGGTCATAAGGATTGGAATCAGTACGGATTTAACAAAATCAGGTATGGACATTTTTCCTTTTGAGGTTTTTGGAGGAACACTAGATGAGTTAGAGGATTCTAAAATAGTATTTATCGAATCACAGTCATTTTTAGTGAGCTCAACATAGTACTCTTGAAAATTGAGATCTTTTAAAAAGTCTAAATTTTCTATAGGTGCAGAACAAGAATTTATAGCGGGGAGTATAGAGCGGCATATTTCTGATAGGTATTTAGCGGATTCTATTGCAGAATTTGAGTTATAAAATGCGGTAAGATTGCGGAGAGACTCCTGTAATGTCTCATTGATAGAGCTAATGACTTTAGATGTATATTCTACTTGAGATTCCGTGAGTGGAGAAAGGGCGTTTACTATTGCATTTGATATGCCTTTATAAATGTATTCGTGCATATATGGAGTTCCTTCCTGATTTATTTCAGCAGGGCAGTGCTGATAAAGAGATTGTACCACAAGGCGATAAAAAATCAATATAAGGATGAGCACAGCGGTTCATGGAGGTGAGAAAGACGGGTGCAAATTAAAGTAAAAATTAATGATGAGGGAGGTGAGGGAGCGTGAAGAAACGCTTAATGGGCGTTTTGTGGAAGGGGGTTCTAATGGTAATGAGCAAAATGAGAGAAAGGAGATATGCAACGGCAGTAAAGCTTCAAGGGCAGGTCTATGTGATAACAATTGAGAAGTACTTGCCTGTAAATGAATTCTGCCATCAAATAAATAAAATGATGGCAGAGAAATAGAGTTATTTCATATTTTTTAGATATGAATCCATGTTTAACAGATTTGGTTCACATCACTTAACTTTTGGGCAATAGAGGAGAAGAAAAATGAAGCAAAAAACAGAAAAAGAACTCCTCCGCAAGCAGTTGGAGCTGTTAGCGGAGGAATCAAAAGATACTTGTCCGGCAAGCAATGAATTGAGTCAGAATTCATTTGCAATGGCAAAGATAAGTAATGAATTACTCAAAAGGAAATGCTTGTCCTTTATGTTCGCGGTCGCACTTGGTTATTTTATCAAATGCTTCACGATACATAGAAAGTAATTTCTCTTGGCGGTCACTTCTATTGAAGCTGTTGCAAAGATACTCCCTAAAGAATATCTTTGCACAGCCGTTATGAAAGCGATATGGCAGAAAGCAGAAAGCAAGTTAGAAACTATGCCTATATTATTTTCTCAGAAATAGTAGCAGAACGCAAACCTGGAGGAGAAAAAATGAACGCAGAAATATTTACAGATGTCCCAAATGAATTAAAGACTATTGAGGTTGATGTAGAAAAGAAAATTTTCAAAGTGAATGGTGTTCCATTTGGCGATCATTGTACTTACTTCAATATATCTTGTGATGCAATGGAAGGATTTAAAATCAGAATGGAGTTTAACACAACGGTAAAATTTGCTTCATATGGAATGAATGGCAGAAAGAATTCCAGCGACACTTGGGAGGTGAAGGGGTGACAGAATTTGAAGCATTAAAGCAGATGCCGCTTAACAATTTTGCAGATATTGTTTTTTGCGCATTAAAAGAAGAGGACAGGACTTTAGAAGAATTTATTGACTTTTTGAAGGAAGAAATCCCGGAGCATTTGGAGGTGACTTTAAAAAAGGCACTGCACGAATTGCAATGCCTTAATGAAAACTAGCCTGTGTTCTTTTCCGGCATACAAAAAGCGCAACCATTACAGTCACAGTGATCCAACATAATAGATGCTGTCTGCGCTTCAGCATAGGTATCATAATTACGAATGTGTTCCGCCTTTATCTCATTGATTCTGCAAGCGGCGGTTTCACGATCTAAATCATGTACCTCGTGTGTGTTCCGGTTAAGGACATAGCGAGTCCCATTATATGGAGGATTGTGTCGCCTCATAATGGATTCTCCTTCCTTTATACTCAGCCATGGCAGTGGCCTGTACAGACAGTATAAGGGAGATGATGAGAAAAGGCAACAAAAGAATATTGAGAGAGCAGGAGAGGAGGTGAGATGGTGGCAAGAGTAACACTATGTCCGGAGCAGAAAGAAGAGTACATGGTTGCGGATCTTCCGTTCATATTTGAGAAGGAAGCAAAGAAAAGGGGGCTGCATCAGAAAGACCTGGCGAAAGCCCTTGGAATCACCCCGCAGGCATATAATGCGCGGAAAAAGAAGAATAGCAATGGTAAGCCTAAAGATTCTTTCAGTTATGGGGAGATGCTGAAGCTTTTCCGGTTGTTGGGGTTATCGGAGGAGGAAAGATTGAAGCTGCTTTCACCATGACTTGGCAGCAAAACAAAGAAAGGAGGCAGCCGGTGAGAGTTTTATGGAAAGTTACATGCGGTATCGGCTTTGTGCTGGTGGTCTTGGGCGTCGCAAGCTTCAGCAGCCCGTCCCTGGTTCTTCCGCTGTCATTGATAGTTTCCGGCGCGGTAATGATAGGAGTATCCGCCGGCGGGGAATCCAAATGGACAGAAGAATAGCGTTGGCAACTTTAGGAGGGAACCAACGCTACAGCATAACCAACTATGCATCTTTATGCTTATTTTATCACAGAAGGAAAGGAGAAGTCAAATGTTTTCGTATGAATGTCATATCTGCGGTGCATTATGTGACCCCGGGGAACTGGAGAACGGCGTCTGCTTCGACTGCAGGGCAGATCAGGCACAGAAGCAGGATGAGCGGAACTGCCAGACAATCAGGAGCCTGAACCAGCTGATGCGTGCCAGATATGCGGAGCAGGCTGACGGTCAAATGGTAATTGTAAACTAAACGCAGAAAGGATGATACATGAATGGAGGCAGATAAGGAGAAGGTTAAGGAGTGGATGTCCGGGCTGGCAGCGAACTGCAAAGAATTGAAGGAAATGGAAATCTTGGAAGAAGGTGTGTATGAGATATGTCTTCCGTTTCCCGGTAAGGTTCATCTGTATGGATGTGCCAGAAAGATTGCAGAGCTGTTGGAGATACCACTTGCAGAGTACGATAGGCAAAGAAGTAAAGGTGATAAACAACATGAAGTAAGCTTTATATATGAGGACGTGGAGTTTTTTGGCTTGGAGGTCGACTATGTCGGAGAAGACTGAAATACCCTATATGGAGGAAATGAACTATTGTATATCAATGCGCCGGAGAACATCCGAAGCGCGGCAAAGAATTGCCTATATTCAGGCGGAAATGGAGGATATGAAAGATGGGAAACTACGAGGTAAAGGTAATACCGACGGCGGGCAGCGTTACCTGTGATTTTGAGGGGGCCAAGGCATACCTGAAGGAGCAGCTGTCTATCTATGGCGGCATGGTATTTACGGAAGACACCAAAAAGGCGGCAAAGGAGACGGTGGCAGAACTGCGGAAGCAGAAAAAAGCTTTTTCTGACCGCGTGAAAGAGGTCAGAAATGAGTATATGCGTCCCTTTGAACAGTTTTCAGCCCAGGCGCAGGAACTGTATCTGCTCTATGATGAGCCTATAAGCTTTATCAGCGGCCAGGTTGAGGAATTTGAGAAGAAACGGATTGAGGAAAAGAAGGTTCTCATCCGGGAAACCTATGCGGAGTTGATGACGGGCATGGAGGAAGTGTTACCCCTGGAGCGCATCTACAATCCCAAATGGGAAAACGCTACCACCACCCAGAAAGCAATCCGTGCAGAGCTTATGGAGAGGAAAGAGGCGGCAAAGCAGGCCATTGCCACAATCAAAGAAATGGGATCGGATGTAGAGGATATTGCCCTGCAGATGTACAAGGATACCTATGACTTGCAGAAATGTATTCTGTACATAACCGGCCATGAAAAGCAGAAGCAGGAAATACTGGCCCGTGAGCAGGAACGCATCCGGCGGGAAGAAGAAGAGCGCATCCGCCGGGAGGAGAGGGAGAAACTTGAGGCGGAGCGGAGAGCAGAGGACGAATTGAGGCGGGTCAGGGAACAGGCGGAGGCAGAAAAGCAGGAAGCGATCGCTGCGGCAGAGGAGCAGAAGGAAGCAGCAATCAATGCCGCACTTGCAGCGATAGATGCCATTGAACAGGCCAAAGCGGAAGCAGCGCAGGAGGTTATTGAAAGTTTTATTCCTGATTCTGACGGGGAAGAAAATCTTTATGAGTACAGGATTTCCCTTACTGCAGATGGCAAAGAAAAATTGGAAACTTACATGGACAGCGTGGGGATTGAATGGGAGTTGATATGATGGACAACCTTTTTTATTACAATCAGGGCAGGGAGGTGCCGCTTACGGCAAAAAAGCCTATTCAGGGCGGCAGGATGAACGGCAAGACGGACATCAATCCCATGTGGCGCATCAAGAAGCTTACGGAGATGTTTGGCCCCTGCGGAATCGGCTGGTATTACAAATCTGTCCGGGAATGGATAGAGCCTTACGATAAAATGGCCGCTGCCTTTGTCAAAATAGAACTTTTTGTGAAAGTTGACGGCGAATGGTCCATGCCAATACAGGGTACCGGTGGAAGCATGTTTGTTGACATGCAGAAGGGAAGTCCGTATGTTTCGGACGAATGCTTTAAAATGGCGACTACGGATGCCATATCGGTGGCTTGCAAACAGCTTGGTATCGGCGCGGATGTGTATTGGGACAAGGATGAAACGAAGTACCAGACAGGTGGAACCACGTCAAACCCCACAGCCCGAAATCCGCCCAGGGAGAATGCCCCAAATGGTTCACCACATTGCCGGAGCGGGCAAAGTGGCAGTGCTGGCGGCAGGCAGGATAATCAGCGGCAATCCTTGATTGATGAGCTGGACAGCGAACTGTCACGAACCGGTTACGGCTGGGGCGCGGTTATCAAAAAATATAATAAGGACAGTCCTGAGGAAATGACAAATCTGCAGCTTAAGGATTGCATTTCCAAAATGAAGAAGCTTCCGGATAAGGTGGCATCCTGATGAAATTTACAGCCAGAATAAAGGATATAGGCCGCACGTTGGAAGGGAACTTCACCCTTACCCTTGAAAGTCGTGACATGATTCCTGCGGCGGCCATGAAGCTGTCGCAGGTGGACAAGCTGGATGTGGAGATAAAGAAGCACCTGGAAAAGCGAAGTCTGGATGCAAATGCGTATGCATGGGTACTTATGAGTAAAATTGCGCAGGTTCTCGGGAGCAGCAAGGAAGAGGTATACGAGGAGATGCTTCACCGATACGGGATCCTTTATGAAGATTCCGGAGGATACATAACTGTAACGGTAAAGGCATCCGTGGACATGAGAAAGGTGGAAGGGCACTGGCAGCTTGTCCGGGATAACGGAACGTTCAAGGCTTACGCCATGATAAAGGGGTCAAGCCAATATGATACAAAGGAAATGAGCCGCTTTATTGACGGGATAGTGTCAGATGCCAAGGAACTGGATATAGAGACACTTCCGCCTGACGAACTGGAGAGGATGGTTGCCGCTTATGGGAAAACTGTGGAGCGCACTCACGGATGACCTGCAGCACTGCTATATCACCGGGAGCTGCAACGTGGCGATACACCATGTATTTCCAGGAACGGGACGGAGAAAGCTTTGTGAAAAGTACGGGTTCATAGTTCCTCTGGAACCGGCGCTCCATAATATGTCCGGCGCCTCCGTACATAGCAACCCAAACACCGGACTGGATCTGCAGCTTAAGCAGGAATGTCAGAGATATTTTGAAATTCACAATGGTTCCCGGAAGGAATTCATAGAGGTTTTCGGGAAGTCTTATCTTTAAATTTTGGTAACTATTAATTTCCCGTTGTACATCATCTTGGTACAGGGATAGATTCATCACAGCCCAGGGCGGCAGGGCCAATATGCCGCCGGAAAGGAGAATCAGAAGTGGATTTACTGAAATTAGAGGAAGTTGCGGGGGGGGCACTGCAGGAGAAAGCAAACGTTGCAATGCAGAAGGTCATTGACAACATGCAGGATCCGAACACGCCATGGAAGCCCAAAAGGAAAATTACAATCGAACTTTCCTTTACCCAGACGGAGGACAGGGATGACGCTGCGGTTGAAGTATCTGTTAATACCAAACTTGCGCCGGTGTCTCCTGTTGTCACCAGGATGTCTATTGGGAAAGACTTATCTACAGGCGAACCTTACGTCTATGAGTACGGGAAACAGGTCAGAGGGCAGATGAGTCTTGACTTGGGGCAGCCGGGCCGGCAGGGCCAGACGGTTCGGATTGGAAATGATGCGGTTGACCCGGAAACCGGGGAAGTAATTGCAGACAGCGACAACAACAACGTCATTGATTTGAGAAAGGGAAAGGCTGCTTTATAAGCAGAAAAGGTGAAAAGCATGATTAAAGAAGCACTGGAATATATTGTTGGTCTTGGGGAGGGAAAGGAAAAAATTAAGACAGTAAAACTGCCGGACGGCACGGAGCAGGTCTATTCCACAGAGCGCCTTGAGAGGCTTTCCGCTTACATCCCCAGGGCAGAGGCTGTCCACATGAACACGCTGACAAGTCTGGTGGATTACATAAAGGGAAATATCGATACTATGGCGGACAGGATGATTGTGCAGATCAAGAATCCCGGTGAGGTTCTGCTTTTTTCCCGGCTGGATAAGGACAGGAAGCGGGAATACCTTGTCAAATGTACTGCGTTGATACCGGAATTTCGCTATGAAATCTTTATTAACCACGAAGAGTTTTGCATTAATGTGCAGGCAAAGTTTCTCAATGACCCGGAAACGGATAAGGATTTAATCCTTAGATTTGCGGGAACCGTGGAAAATGGCAGCGTCGCAGAATATGGCGATACCGGCGTGACCCAGAAGGCCACTGTAAAGGTAGGGATCGCGTCCAAGTCGGATGCGGTAGTGCCGAATCCTGTCAGACTCCGCCCTTACAGGACATTCATGGAGGTGGAACAGCCGGTATCGGAGTTTATCTTCCGGATAAAAGATGTGAACGGCGTGTTCTGTGCCCTCTTCGAGGCAGACGGCGGCGCATGGAAGAATGAGGCTATGAAGAATATTAAGGCATACCTGGATGCGGAGCTTGCAGACTATAAGGAACAGTTCACGGTGATTTCGTAATCATTATTTATCCTTCCTGCCATGTCGGGTGCGGGGTGGCAGGCGGGAAATACCGTTGGGAAGGAGATTTTCGAATGTTACAAATTACAGATTTTATCAAAGAAGTAGGAGAAAACAACAAGGTAAGACCGTATAAGCATGGAAAAGAGTTTTGACATGGATTGTTGATAGTCTTGAAAGGATAGTACATGGCAGGAAGAGGGAATAAGGTCAACCTGGACTACTTTGAACTCGATTGCCACATGGACGAAAAGGTTAAATTTATACGGGCTGAATTTGGGCTGAAGGGATTTGCGGTAGTTGTTATGATGTACCAGTACATATACGGCGGGGATCATGGTTACTATTGTGAATGGGATTACGATCGGCTTTTGCTTTTCATGTCGGATAACGGTTTGATTGGTGAAAGCAAAAATTTAATAGATGAAATAGTTCATGCCTGTATCAGAAGGAACCTTTTTTCAGAGAGGCTTTTTAAAAAGTATGGTATTCTTACGTCCTCCGGAGTGCAGAAGCAATACCTGAAAGCTACAGCCAAGCGAGAAGCCGTTGAACTGAAAAAAGAGTACCTTTTAATAAAGATACCCAAAAAACGGACTAATGTGGTAATAAATTCAATTTCTGACGGAAGAAATGCGATTTCTGATGCCAGAAATGCACAGAGTAGAGTAGAGAAGAGTATAAAAGAGAATAAAAACATTATGTGCGAAACTGACGCACTGTTTGAACGCCTCTGGCAGATATACCCGGTCAAAAAAGGCAAAGGGCAGGTATCTGATGCCAAAAAACGGAAGCTGCTTGAGATTGGATTTGACGAGATGAGCAGAGCCGTTGAGCGGTATCTTGCGGAACTGAAAAAGGATTCCTGGAGGAAACCGCAGAACGGCAGCACATTCTTCAACTCCGGCTATATCGACTATCTGGATGCGAACTTTGTTCCAGACAGTCAGAAAGGCAGGGAGCCGCCGAGCAGGAAAGGGACATTTAATAATTTTCGGCAAAATGATTATGATTTCGGCCGGCTGGAAGAGGAGCTGAGGAGCAACTAAGGAGGTATTGAAAGGCAATGGCTAATTTACATGATTTTTATCAGAGTAATGAGCGGTTCCGACTATATGTAGACCGCTGTGCTGCAAATAATAGGGTTCCGGTGGAAGAGGTTCTGGGTTATGCACTTACCCGGAAAGTGGCGTCGGCCTACATGGATCAGGCGTCTGGCGCTGCTGTGGCGTCAACATATGCGCCGGTGGGGGAGTGCGTATGAGTGCAGTATATACATTCCGGGAGGTCAATGAGGAACAGAAAAAGGACTTGGACTATAAGATTGATTCAGCTGTTCGGGCGATTCGCCGTGCCTTTGATGTCTCCAAGAGCGCCGTTGCCTTGGCATTCAGCGGGGGCAAAGATTCAACGGTGCTGTGGCATCTGGTAAGGACATATTTCCCTGATGCAGTATATCATGTGATTTTCGGGAACACCACGGTGGAATTTCCGGAGAGCCTGGCATTTGCGCGGAAACTTGGAAAGGAGTGGAGCAGCGACAAGGTGCACTTTCATGAGGTGTTGCCGGACAGGCTGGAAGAGGATGGCCTAAAGTATGAGGCCCAGACAGAAACCCTGGAATGGCTCATCAGAGAAGGACGTATAGGAGAGGTACTGAAGGATGATGGGAAACTGAAATCCACCAGGACGCTTGAAATGGCGGCGACGCCTGAAATGTGGGAGAGCTTCCGGGAGCGGAACCTTGTTTGGAAAAAGGGCACCATGAAATCCTTTGTCTGGTGTTGCGACCAATATGGCTATCCGATTCTTGGAAAAGCAGCTTCGAAGTTGACGGCCCGGCGGATTAATATAGACTGTTTCCTGCAGTTTTCAGATTCGTCTTCAGAAAAGGAGGAGACGCTGGAATATTATAACCTGCTCCGGCACGTCAAGACTTCAAACCACTGCTGCAGTATCCTTAAAAAGGAGCCTAGCGAAAAGAAGCAGGCGGAGCTTGGGATTGATGTGGTAATGAAAGGGCTTATGGCTGAGGAAAGCCACAGCAGGCTCCTGTCATTTGCAACCAGGGGCTATTTGTTCAAGAGCAGCCGCCCTCACACCCCGGAATTCTATCACTGCTCACCTCTTGGCATCTGGACGGATGCGGACATCTGGACTTACATAGAAAAATACAATGTTCCGTATTCGCCGCTGTATGATTTGACCTATGTCAACCGCAAATACGAGGGGTGTTATGTTAAGCGAAACGGGTGTGTCGGATGCTGTACAGACATTGCATTTCCGGACAACCATATGTCAGTCCTGCGACAGACTCATCCGGAACTGTGGCGGCATTACATGAAATCCGGGCTTGGCGAACAGCTGATGAAGCTTGAAGAATATAAGAATAATGGGCAGATCAGTTTTCTGAATATTGCAGATACTGTGGATGATGTGTTGGACAGCAGGCCCTGCGCATTTGACAGGATAAATGAGCGGATTACGGAGGATGAGATTACAAAAAGCAGCTATGACAGTGAAATAGACGGACAGCTTAGTCTTGATTTGTAGAAAAGCCCTGCCTGATTGAAAAACTACTTGCTGAGCTTTTCAATAATAGCCTGAAGTGCTTTCAAGCATAGTGATGCTAAGAATCTGCATAAGCCGTTGATAGGCAGCAGATCTACCAGCAAAATGCAGAACTCTATTAATAGAGTCATATGAGGCACCTCCCTTCATTATGCTGATTAAAACCAACATAATGCAGGCAAGGCTTATGAGTATTATATATCAAAGTACAAAATTTGAAAAGGGGAAGAAGATAAAAGTGAATAGAACATTACCAATTTTATTCAATACCGAAATGGTGCAGGCGATACTGGAGGGCAGAAAAACGGTGACGCGGAGAGTGGTAAAATTCCTTCCCGGAGAAAACCCGAGGTGGCTAGGATACAAGAGAGACGGGCTTGATCTGTACAATGGTGGAAATGAGCCCTGCAACAAGAAACCGCCGTATCAGGTTGGTGACATTCTGTATGTGAGGGAGACATGGTGTCAGGAGTATAGGAGGTACTGGTATAAAGCAGATAAGTTTTGTATCACATGCCAGTGACAGGACATAAATTCAGCGTAGCGGCGGCAGCCAATGGGGAATTGGGAGTTAAGGGAGATTGAGCGTATGCCGTGTGGAAGGTCGGACTTTTATGGGTGGCGGAAGGAATTTTATGGAATTTTTAATCAAAAATTAAAGGAGATGGGAAAATGAAGAGAAGATGCACAGACGAATACGGAAATGCAGTTCCAGATTTAAAAGTTGGTGCAGTTGTCGAGAGCGATTTAGCAATATTCACGGTTGGAGCAATCAACGAAAAGCCGAGGGACTGGCTTGTAATTATGGATAAGGATAAACCATATAAAATCAAGGATGAGGGTAATCCAATGTCTAATTGCGTGAAAAGCGGAAATTATGCGGTAATTGCCCCATGTCTTGTGTTTTCGGAGTTATAGCAAAACCATCCGAAGGAAGCTTTTTGAGGGAGACATTTTGAAATGTGGAGGAAATCTTGTCGTAAAATGGAGTGAAAAATTTACGGGATGGTGTCTCACAAAAAAAGGGTGGCTGTACAACCATTTCTTCGGAGAAGTGTGTAAACCGGAAGACTGTGAGGTTATCGGAAACATTTTCGACAATCCAGAACTGATAGAAAGCGAGGCGCGAGATGAATAAAACAAAAATTGACTGGTGCGACAGCACCTGGAATCCGGTAACAGGGTGCTTGCATGGATGCGAATACTGCTATGCAAGGGGGATAGCACACAGATTTTCGGGCGGCGGCGAAAATTGGACTGATGATAAAACGATTGTGCTTAACGAAAAGGCATATGAAGAAGAACAGGAAAAAGCAATCCCTTATCCGTATGGGTTTATACCTACATTCCATAGATACCGCCTGAATGACTACATATGCAAGAAAGGAAGAAATATATTTGTCTGCTCTATGGCTGATTTGTTCGGACATTGGATCCCGCTGGAGTGGCAACGTGAAGTGTTTACAGCTTGCCGGAAAGCTCCTCAACATAACTACATATTTCTCACAAAAAATCCGCAGATGTATGTGGTCCTGGATAAGCTGGGGGAGATGCCTGCTGATGATAATATGTGGTTCGGTGCGACTGTCACAACGCCGGTCCAATCCCGCATAACGGGAAAGAAAAGCGCAACTTGTTCCTGTCAATGGAGCCGCTGCTATCTGATTTCGGAATTGGAGGTGACGAAGCTTTAAAGGATATAGGGTGGGTAATTATAGGGGCGGAAACAGGGCGCAGAAAGGCTAAAATAGTACCTGAGAAGTCATGGATTGATAATATCGTTAAACAGTGTAAAAGTGCTCATGTTCCGGTTTTCATGAAATCCAGCCTATCGGAGATATGGGGCGAACCGCTTATACAGGAATTCCCAATCGGTTTAAAACAGGGAGGTAAGCTATGACAGATGGGAGGTGTATATGCTCATGGGAAAATGAAGATAGGACTTATTGATGTTGACGGTCACAACTTTCCAAATTTACCACTGATGAAGTTATCTGCATGGCACAAGTCACAGGGCGATAGCGTGAAGTGGTACGATCCGTTATTTGACAGCATGGGAGAGCCGCTTGACAAAGTATACATGTCAAAGGTGTTTAGCTTTACACCCGATTATCAATACCATGTGAACGCCAAAGAAGTCATAAAAGGCGGTAGTGGGTACTGTATCAGCCTTGAAAATGGAAAAGAGGTATATCACAAAGAAAATGATAGCCAACTCCCCTATGAGGTTGAGCATATATATCCCGATTACAGCCTATATCCCGAACTTACAAAAGATACCGCCTATGGCTTTATGAGCCGTGGTTGTCCGAGAGGGTGCGATTTCTGCCACGTTGAAGCAAAAGAGGGAAGAATGGCGTACAAAGTCGCTGATTTGTCGGAATTTTGGAGAGGGCAAAAGAATATTGTACTGCTTGACCCCAACCCTATAGCGTGTCGAGAGTGGAAAGACATTTTGGATGATTTTTTGAATGAGGGTGTGATACTTCCACCAGAGGAATTTAATAATCCGGAAAACGCATATATGAAGGCCAGATTTGAATTTGCGCGCATATGGGATGCAACAATCAAGACATCACAAGTTGACTTAAATCCTTGGGTATGGGTGATAAGGTTCAAGAGGTGCGAAAAGCCGGAGGTGGACAATGCTTGAATTAGTGCCAATAAGCCTGAAAGAGGCCAATGCTTTTGTGGAGCAGCACCACAGGCATCACAAGCCGGTTGTAGGACACAAGTTCAGTGTAGCCGCAAGCGACGGCACAAAGATTGTCGGCGTTGCAATCGTCGGCCGTCCAGTAAGCCGCTATATGGATGACGGATGGACGCTGGAGGTGAACCGACTATGCACGGATGGAACAAAAAATGCCTGCAGTTTCCTTTATTCTGCTGCTTGGAGAGCTGCTCGGAATATGGGCTATAAAAAGTTGATTACATATATTCTTGACACGGAGAACGGGGCAAGTCTTAAGGCAAGCGGATGGAAATGTGTCGGGGAAGCTGGCGGAAAGCGCTGGACGGGGATTAGACGTCCGGAAGTTGATTTATATCCGGCACAAATGAAGCTTCGATTTGAAATTACTGAAAAGTAGAAGGAAATCATATTATGACAGATTATGAATGGCTTACTCAAATGGGTCTGTGCCACAAGTGCAGGCGGGAAAAAGCGGCGCCTGATAAGAAGTACTGCTTTGATTGCTTGGAAAAGATTAGGGAAGATAATGCCAAGCGGTACGATCCCGAAAAAGCCAAGGCATATCAGGAGAGGCGCAGAGAACTTTATCAGGAGAAAAAACGGGATGGTATATGTGTCAGGTGCAGCAAGAAAGCGTCTTATGGAATATATTGTTATGAGCATTACATAAAAGAGTGCAGAAGGAGAGCAAAAAGATGTCAGGATGCAAAGATGCGGCGGCATGACAGGGGCTTGATTCCCGAAAAAAGAAAAGCAGAAGGATTATGTATATGGTGCGGAGAGATGGCGGTAAGTGGAACAAACGCTTGTGAAAGGCATATTAAAATTTTCCATGATGCAGGTAAAAAGGGAAGCGTGAAAGGAGCGATAAATTTTGGAAACTGGCAAAATCGAAGAATTTAGAGCATATTTAATGGATTTGGAGCGTTCGCAAAATACGATTGATAATTACATGTGGGCTCTAAAGGCTTTCTTCCAGAGGTATCCTGACGTGAATAAAGAAAATATGCTCGACTTTAAAAAATGGCTCCTTGAGGAGAAAAAGCCCAAAACAGCACACAACCGGATCGTCGCGCTGAATCAGTATTGCCTATTCATAAAGCACCCGGAATATTGCGTAAAAGGGATCAAGATACACCAAAGTACAACGGTGGAAAACGTGATTACGCTGGAAGAATATGAAAATTTACTGGACTGCCTGCGCCAGGACGGAAATGAGCGCGGGTATTGGATGATTAAATTTCTCACAAAAACCGGTGCGCGGGTAAGTGAATTTATAAGGCTGACAAAAGATGGACTGGACACAGGATATTGTGAGATGTGGACAAAAGGAAAAATCCGTAGAATATACATACCAAATACACTGATTGAAGAGAGTAGGGGATATTTTGACAAGCAGGAGTCGGAATACCTTTTTACAAACAGATTCGGGGAGCAGATGACAGCACGCGGGGTATCCCAGAATATCAAAAATTGGGCAAAGAAATATGGGATACGGGATGAGGTGGCACACCCTCATTCCTTTAGGCATTTATATGCAATAGAGTTTTTGAAGCACAATTCAAATATTTCCCTGTTGGCTGATTTAATGGGACATTCAAGTGTGAATACAACATCAATATATCTGAAATTAAGCAGAGAGGAGCAGATGCGGCAATTCAATGAAGCATCAAATTGGTAGGATGAAAGAGATGAAATTGGATCCAATACTTTATAATTCAATTGCAGAAACAGGCAATGTATTTGTCCTTACCGAGAAAGGATATAAGGAAACTCCGGACAGGATAAAAGCAGAGAGAAAGATAGGGCATCCATTAAAGGGTTATGAACGTGGCGTGCCTGCATCATGGATAAAAAAGGGGTATGTAGAAGAGAAGCCGGAGGAATGTTTGATATGAGTAGACAAATCCCAGGTCTGCAGTAAAAAGAGGGAAATTTTGTGGATGAACTTCAGCCCCGTGAAACAGATGAGCTTAGAACTTAGTTAAAATAATAAGAAAGGAGCCGAGCCTCCGGCCGGGGTAACGTGTACACGGGCTCTTTTCAGAAAAAATGATTAATGGAGAAATAATAATCGATAACTTCGCAGGCGGCGGAGGAGCCAGCACCGGCATAGAGATAGCCACGGGCTACAGTGTGGACATAGCAATCAACCATGACCCGGAAGCTATCCGGATGCACAAAGCAAACCATCCGGCCACAAAACATTATTGTGAGGATGTATGGCAGGTAAATCCGGTAAAAGTATGTGATGGAAGACCCGTGGCTCTTGCATGGTTTTCCCCTGATTGTAAGCACTTTTCAAAGGCAAAAGGCGGAAAGCCCAAGGATAAGAACATCCGGGGCCTTGCATGGGTTGCCTGCCGGTGGGCAGGACTGGTAAGGCCGCGGGTAATCATGCTGGAGAATGTGGAAGAGTTTAAGACATGGGGCCCGCTGAACCGGGGCCATAGGCCCATAAAGGCAAAGCAGGGCGTGACCTTTGAACGATTCATACACCAGATGGAGCAGATGGGGTATGAGGTGCAGTACCGGGAACTGGTGGCGGCGGACTATGGGGCGCCGACCATGCGTAAAAGGTTTTTCCTGATTGCCCGCTGTGACGGGAAGCCCATTACCTGGCCGGAACGGACACACGGTCCTGCAGACAGCCCGGAGGTCAAGTCAGGAGTTTTAAAGCCCTATGTGGGGGCGTATACACAGATAGATTTTTCCCTGCCGTGTCCCTCTATCTTTGAAACGGCGGAAGAAATCAAAGAAAAGTACGGTATCCGGGCGGTGAGGCCGTTGGCGGAAAAGACCATGGAGCGGATTGCGAGGGGATTAAAGAAATTTGTGATAGATAATACGGAGCCATTCATTATCCAGTGCAACCATGGAGGGGAACGCAGACCCCAGAGTATACATGATCCCATGCCCACAATCACGGGGAAACATGGCTTTGGGGTGGTAGAGCCGTACATTATTCCCATAGGGTACGGTGAGAAGAAAGGACAGCAGCCAAGGACACATGATATAAAGGAGCCGTTGCCCACCATAGTTGGAAGTGGGAAACATTATCTGTGTGAAGCCTACATTATGTGCAATAATGAAAATAATGTGGGGGCAAGCATTGGAAGTCCGCTTCCGACGATTACGACCGGAAACAGGAATTTTGTAGTAGCTCCGACTCTTATCCAGTACCATTCCGCGACATCCGAAAAGGAGGTGAGGGGGCAGAAGGTAACGGAACCGGTCATGACGGTGGACGCATCCAACCGATATGGGCTGGTGACATCATTTCTGCGTAAATATTGTGACGGCGGGTGCAAAGGAGACGGAGACAGCATGGAGCCTCCCCTGTCTGCAGTAACAGCATGGGATCATAACAGTATATGCGCAGCGGTCTTGGTACAGATGAATAACCATTGCGACGGAAGAGATATAAAAGAGCCAATGCGTACAATTACAGCTGGGGACGGGCACTTCGGAGAAGTCAGGGCGTTTCTGATTAAGTATTACGGGCAGGGAACCGGGCAGGATATAAAAAATCCTCTGGATACAGTCACAGCGCATGATAGGTTCGGGCTTGTGACAATAGAGGGTGTTGAATATCAGATAGTAGACATAGGCTTAAGGATGTTGGAACCGCGGGAACTGTACGGGTGCCAGGGATTTCCGGAAGATTATATAATCGACCATGACTGTACTGGTAAGGCGTATCCAAGATCGGAACAGGTCAGGCGCTGCGGCAATGCGGTATGTCCGCCTATCCCGGCAGCACTTGTCAAAGCGAACCTGCCGGAGCTGTGTGTGGCGAAGCGCACAGGAAACATGAGGATTGCCCAGGAGGAGACAGGGCAGCTGAGGTTTGCTTAAAGTTAGCAGGAAGGAGAATCGTTTAACAACACGGAATAGTGAAGGCATAAGTGAAGAGCAGGGGAAGCTATTGAGGCTTCCCTGCAGGGTGGGGGACACGGTATATACAAATAAGTGATTTGACAAATGTACCTTAAGATGTCATAATAAAAACAGCCAGTAATTCCGTTATTCACACTATTAATTTCATGCTGCTCTGTTATGTGGGCGACGAAACCGTTAAGGGGAAACGCAAGTTGCAGATTTATTGTAACAGGAGGCACTATTATGACAATGATAGAAATTATTAAAAATGCTATTGGTGGGACAGGTGGGTGTGGGATTTGGAACCCAATAGATGAGCAGGGAGATTAAAAAGCGGGTAATCGGATTGGACACCGGGGGGGTTCGACTCCCCCCAATCCCATTATACCTCAAGAGCCAAGAGCCAATGCATGGAGCAATCCGTGTACCGGCTCTTTTTTTGTTTTGGAAAGAAAGCGGGGTGAGATAAGGGAGAACTACCAGAAGGCAGAAGCTGACTACATGGCCGGAATGAAATATAAAGACATAGCTAAGAAGTACAACACCACCATTAACACGGTCAAGAGCTGGAAGAAGCGGTATGACTGGAACCGGAAAGAGGGTGCACCCCAAAAGGGAAAAGGGTGCACACAAAATAAAGAGGGTGCACCCGCACACCCGGAGCAGATGGATGACGGTACAAGAGAGACTGTGCAGAATAAAGACCTGACCCCGGAGCAGCAGATGTTCTGCATTTATTATATTCGTACATTCAATGCAACGCAGAGCTACCTTAAGGCATATGGATGCAGTTATAATGTGGCAAATGCGGAGGGGTACAAACTTCTTGTAAAACCATGTGTTAAGAAGGAAATAGAACGCCTCAAAGAAATCAAGCGCCAGATGATAGTTTCCGGCGCGGAGGACATTGTGGAGCTGCAGATGCGGATAGCCTTTTCCGACATAGGGGAGTATTTGACGTTTGGCCGGGAGCCGGGGGTGAAGGGAGATGTCAATGTGGTGCGCCTGAACGATTCAAGTGAAGTTGATACACAGCTGATACAGGAGGTCAAACAAGGCAAGGCAGGCGTTTCCGTAAAACTGGCAGACAAGCAGAAAGCAATGGACTGGCTTTCCAGATATTTCCTGATACATCCGGAGGACAAGTACAAAGCAGAATTTGACAGGAGGCGGGTGGAGCCGGAGGATTCAGACGTTGATACAGACGCGCCGAATGGCTTTGTTGATGCGCTGAAGGCCCAGGCGGAATCTGTTATGGAGGAAGCGGGTGAGATAATTGAAACAGAAGACATTATTCAGATTTAGTCCGTTTACGACCAAACAGAAGGCTGTGTTGATGTGGTGGCTTCCCGGGAGCAGGTACGCATCCAAGAAGGGCATAATATGCGACGGGGCGATTCGGAGCGGGAAAACAACCGTCCTGTCCCTGTCCTTTGTAATGTGGGCAATGGAAACCTTTGACGAAGAGAACTTTGCACTATGCGGCAAGACGATCCAGTCGCTGCAGCGGAATGTGATTGTGCAGCTTAAGCGGATGCTTGCATCCCTGGGGTATAAGGTAATAGAGCACCGTTCAGAGCACAGGATAACCATCAGCAGGGGCAGGCGTGAGAATGAATTTTACCTGTTCGGTGGGAAGGATGAGAGCAGCCAGGACCTGATTCAGGGCATTACCCTTGCCGGTGTATTCTTTGATGAGGTGGCGCTGATGCCTGAAAGCTTTGTCAATCAGGCAACGGCAAGGTGTTCTGTGACGGGCTCCAAGTTCTGGTTTAACTGTAACCCGGAGGGGCCGGACCATTATTTCAAAACGGAATGGATTAATAACCTGAAGACCAGGAATCTGCTCAGGATTCATTTTGAGATGACAGATAACCCAAGCCTTTCCCGTGAAATACTGGAGGAGTATACGCGGCAGTATCGGGGCGTGTTCTATGACCGCTTCATCCGCGGCTTGTGGGTGCTTGCCAGCGGCATCATCTTTCGGTACTTTGCCGAGGATGATACACCCTATCTGTATGATGATTCCGAGATATTTGATATTCAGGGAAAGCTTAAGGTATCCTTCAGCAAAATTGTAATAGGTATAGACTTTGGGGGAAACGGTTCCAAGACAACATTCTGCCTTACAGGCTATTTGAATGGGTATCATGATTTCCGGTTGATGGAGGAGAGCGGGCTTCCGCTGTCGGAGGATATAGATGCCAAGGCAATATGTGATAAATTCATTGAATTTTACAGCATGGCAATAAAAAAATATGGGCGCGTGGACTATGTATTCCCGGACAGCGCAAGCCCCACCATGATAAACAGCCTGCGGAGCGCAGCACGGGAAGCAGGACTGCCGTGGCGGAATATTGCAGGGTGCCGTAAGAATGAGGTGTCCGAAAGACCTAGAACAATAGATTTGCTGTTTAATACCGGACGTCTGAAGATAAACCGGCGTTGTACCCAGATACGGAAAGCCATAAGCTCCCTGCGGTGGGATGAGGATCATCCGGACATACCGGAGGACAAGAACATAGGGAACTGCAATGACTGGTGGGATGCGTTCTGCTACTGCCTGTTGGATTTCATAGAGTTCATTGATTTGGACAGATAGGAGGCATAAAGGGAAAACTGTGTAAAAGAGTATCTGCAAAAAGAGGGTTATTCTATCAATACGGAGGCCCTGTCAGTAATAAAGCTGTGTGATGACTGGTATTCAAACCGTGAAATGGAGTTCCACAGGCGGAAGACGGTCCAAGGGGAAGACTATCGGCTACATAAGATGAATTTTGCCAAACGGTGCTGCGCAGATGATGCGAATCTTTGTGAGTTGGTGGAGATTAATGCCGGTAAAGTCAAGGAGCAGCATGAATATGTCAAGAGTGTGCTGGACAGGAGTAACTTTGATACCATGTATCGCCGTCAGTTGGAGAAAGTCTCTGCAAACGGTACAGTTGCCTGTTATATAAGGATTGAAAACGCGCTGTTTTTGTCTAACGGCAGGACAAAAGGCGGTGAGATAAAGCTGAATTATGTGGATGCGGACTGCTACATACCCCTTACCGTAGAAAATGACATAATCACGGAGGCTGCTTTCTCTGGTTCAAGCCTGGTAAGAGGAAAGAAACGAACAACATTGGTGTTATTCCGTGCGGAAAAGCATGGAAACTATATTTCGGACACACATGTATTTGATGAATTCGGGAATGAACTCAAAGACCAGCAGATTACTGTGAATCTTGGTGAAGTGAAGCCATTCGCAGTTATGCGCACGGCTGAAGTCAATAACTTTGACAATATGGAAGGATATGGCTTCCCCAAGGTGCTGAATTCCATTCCTGTTTTTGAGGGGTTAGACCTCTGTTACAATATCCTTTTTGGTGACCTGGACAAGGGCGAGAAACTGGTACTTATCAATGAAATGCTTTGTAAATTTGATAAAAACGGGAACCCGATTACTCCGAATGAACAGATTAAAAAAATATTTGTTATGTTGGGAGAGAAACTGCCGCAGGAAGATGATGTATACCATGAATACAACCCGGAAATCAGAGTGGAGCAGATAACGAAGGTTTTTGAACTGCTCCTGTCTCTGCTGTCAATGTCTTTTGGATACGGCACCAAGAAATATACCTTTGAAAACGGGCAGATAACGACTGCAACGGAATACATCGGTCAGAAGCAGGACCAGATGCAGGACCTGAACCGTCAGAGGTTTGAGGCAACACAGTACATCAAGGATATTGTGAGGGCTGTGCTTTGGTATTCCAATACATTTCTTGGAAGTAGCTGGAATGTGGATGATGAGATTTCCGTTGATTATGATGATTCCTATATTACGGATAAAGAAGCGGAGCGCGAAAGAAAAAGGAATGATGCCTTATCCTTTGACATTCCACAGCTGAAGGTTTGGTATCTGATGGATGCCTATTCCCTGGGCGAAGAAGAAGCGAAACAGCTGTTGAATCAGTCAGAGATGGAAGATTCCGGTGATGATAGTTCAGATGATGGTGAGGGAGAAGACTGATGCTGACAACAGAGCAGGAAGATATTATAGGGGGTGCATTGTCGCCTTTATTTCAATATCTGGAACATGAGGTCATTGTTGATGTGGCAAACCGGATCCAGGCGACCATGGCATATTCCCGCACGGCGGAACTGGAAGCCCAGAGACTCAGTGACCTTGGCTTCAGCGCGGTGCAGATACGGAAAGAGGCCATGAAGATACTGCGGGCTGATTCGGCATATCAAAAAGAGGTGGCAAAAAACACTCTGGAACATAAAAGGACGGTCAAAAAGCTGTTACAGGAAATTACGGACAAGGCCAGAAAGGCCGCTGCCTGGGTTATAAAAAGGGCGGCGGATTTGTCCTATCTGGATGATTTACATGTATGGAAGCAGGCAGGGAAGAGCCTGACAGATAAGTCCTTTCTGCCGCAGTTGGTGGAGGCAGTGGGGAAACAGACCGCAGACACAATGAAAAGCCTGGCACAGTCTACAGGCTTTAAAACCATGTCAGGCTATGAGCCGGTAGAAAGCCTGTACCGAAGGGAACTTGACAAAGCAATGATTAAGGTATGTACCGGCACATTCAGCCAGGAGCAGGTGGTTTATGATACCGTGCGCAGTTTGTCCGCCAGCGGTCTCAGGAATATTGATTTCACTTCCGGGTACAGTATGCAGCTTGACACTGCTGTAAAGCTGGCGGTAAGGACGGGGGCGCATCA
Source organism: Acetatifactor muris (assembly GCA_023664365.1). Lineage (GTDB taxonomy): Bacteria > Bacillota > Clostridia > Lachnospirales > Lachnospiraceae > Acetatifactor > Acetatifactor muris_B. The sequence continues at coordinate 36,145 of JAMPFR010000019.1, forward strand.
GGTTTCGGCCAGAATAATGGACGCAAATATACAGAGTACAGGCGAAAATCTTGTATATGTGTCCAAACACTGGGGTGCCAGAAATACAGGAATCGGCCATGCAAACCATGAGCAGTGGCAGGGGAAGGTTTATTTCATCAAAGACGGAACAGACTACTCCGGGGAGGCGCACCGTATCAATCAGGACAGAATCATGTCTTTATGGTATGCCACCGGGTACAGCGTAGACGGTAGTAGGGAGAATGATCCTCTGGGGCTGAACGGCTATAACTGCCGACATAAGCATTATGTATGGTTTGAGGGTGTATCTTCCCTGCCCAAGGAAGATCCGGAGCCGGAGCCTGTCACAGTCAACGGGAAAAACTATGACTATTACGCTATGAGTCAGAAAATGCGCTCCATGGAACGGAATATTCGGGCGTTGAAACGGGAACGGGAGGCACTTTCATCCCTGGGTATGGATACCAAAGAGGTTTCCGCCCGGATAAAGGGCAAAATCAGAGAATACGAGGAGTTTTGCCGGGACTGCGGAGTAAAGTCAGACATTAACCGCCTGCGCTATGAGTGCGGCACGTCAGACCTGACGAAAACGGAGGCGTGGCAAGAATATTATAGCGAAAAGAAAGTAGTTGCGGATGATTTGGAATCTGGTACAATGGATTTATCAAAAGAGGAAAAGAGAATTGAAGTGCATACGGTTGGCAGAATCAACAAAGATATGTATAAGTGCATAACGGAAGATATAACCACGGATGAGGTTATTATCACGGATGAAAGAATTGCACATATTAAGGAACGGCATCCGAGCGATTATGAAAGATATTATAAGTATTTGAAAGAAATCGTAGAACATCCTCAATATATTATTGAGGTGAATAAACCATATACTGCCTTGCTTTTGAAAGAGTTTAGCGTGGGAGAGGAATCGTTTAAGACTGTATTGAGACTTATAACTTCACATGATAATCCGGAGTTTAAAAATTCTATAATTACATTTATGAAAATAAATGATAGGGAATGGAAAAGATTGCTTAAAAATAAAAGGATTCTTTACAAAGAAGAATAAAAATGGTATAATTTGCACATGATAAAAGAGAGGGATTGTTTGAGGTGGAAGATTTCGTCCCCGTCCACACGCCGATGGCTTGACAGGAGAAATCCGAGAGATGCAGGAGAATGGGACGCCTGCCGAACAATCTCTTTTCTTTACCATATTTTTATGATAGTTTCTTTGAAGTGAAAATTGTTCGCTTCCCCTATTGTCTTTTCAAGGATACTTTGCTACAATATGTATGTGATGAATCTGGAACAGCCAACAAAATAAGGGGGTGTTGGTAAGGAAACAGTCATACTGGCAGGCGTGTCCGAAGTGTGGGTATCCCCACTTTATCAAGAAGTACAGGGACACGGTACTGATAAACTTTCCGGCCTATTGTAAAGGCTGCAAAAGAGAAGTGAATATATCGACAAAGAGCCAAGAGCCGAAACTGGAATCAGTGATATGATTCCGGAACGGCTCTTTTTTTATTGTTCAGCAGGGTAGAGAAGTATGGCAATCTCGCCGCCCTCCTTAGGCGGAGAACGCTGGTTCAAGTCCAGCTCCTGCGATTCTGTGGGTGATACTCCCACGTTAAAAAAATTATCGTTAAAGGAGAGAGGCTATGAAAAGAGAAGAACTGGAAGCATTAGGGCTTTCCAAGGAGCAGATTGATTCCGTACTGAATATGCATCACAAGGAGCTTGACCCTGTAAATGCCCAGCTGAAAACGGCGCAGGAAGACCTGCAGGCAGAACAGGACAAGGCGAAGGAGCAGGACAACACCATTAAGGAACTGAAAAGGGACTTGATGAGTTTAAGGATGCAGATGTCAGCGGGATGAAACTCAAGATTACGGAACTGGAGGACAGTATCAAGGCAAAGGATGCTGCCCACAGGAAGGAAATTGAGGAACGTGATTTCAATGATTCCCTGAAGGAAGCCATTTCTGCCGCCAACGGGAAGAATGCCAGAGCAATCACAGCTCTTCTGGATGTGGATAAGTTGAAAGCGTCCAAGAATCAGAAGGAAGATATTGCAGCGGCGTTGAAGAGCCTGGCGGAGGCAGAAGACAGCAAGATGTTGTTCGGGGAAGCAGAAGCGGACGTTATCGGAGAGGGAAGCTTTCCCGGACGGGTAAACAAACCGAGCGGCAGCGCAGACGACGCGCAGATGCGGGCAGTAATGGGACTGCCGCCCATCAACAATGAAGGAGGAAATAAGTAATGCCCAACACAATCGCTTTAGCAAAAAACTATGTATCGCTGCTGGATGAGGTTTACCGCAGGGCATCCGTGACAGCAGATTTGACCTCTGACCCGCAGATGTCCAGAGCGGGGGCAAATGCCAATGAGATCATCTACCCCCAGATTTCTGTAACGGGTCTGGGCGATTATGACCGTAACAGCGGTTACACCACAGGTGCAGTTGACCTGAAGTGGGTTACGGCCAGATTTAATTATGACAGGGGCACGAAAATCAGTGTGGATGTCATGGATAATGAGGAATCCAGAAACCTGGCGTTTGGCATGGCGGGAGCTACGCTGATGCGTGAGAAGGTGGCACCGGAGGCAGATGCTTTCACGTTTGCCAGTATTGCGGCAATGGAGAATATTTCCAAATCTCAGGATGCCATTGCAAATGCCGGGCAGTTCCTGGAAGCTCTGCTTACTGCATGGACCAAGATGGATGAAGATGAAGTACCCCAGGAGGGCAGGATACTTTATGCAACGGCTACGCTGCTTAATAGTGTTATGGCCCTGGACACCACGAAATCCAGAGAGATTCTGGCAAAGTTTGGTGTGAAAAAGGTGGTTCCCCAGGCAAGATTTTACACCGCCATTGATTTGCTGGACGGGAAGAGCCCGGGTGAGGAGCTGGGGCATTACCGTAAGGCTGAGGGGAGCAGCAATATCAATTTCATGATTATCCACAAGCCGGCAATCATTAAGTTCGATAAGCATACGGCCAGTAATATTATTCCTGCGTCTGCCAATGCGGATGCGGATGCCGACATCTCCAAGTACCGCAAATATGGCATGGTGGACGGCTACAAGAATAAGCGGGCCGGCATTTACATGTCTTACACATAAGGAGGAGCAGCATGAGAAAAGTTGGAATGGGAGTGACCGAGAACGGCAGGAACCTGGAAGCAGAGAACGAAGAACTGAAGAAAGCGAATGCCGGCTTGGAAGCAGAGAATGCGAAACTGAAGAAGGCACTGGAAAAGGCTAAGCAGAAAAGCAAGGCTGACGCTGGGGAGCAGAAGGAAGTCGCTGAAGAGAGAGAACCGGACGCTGCTGACCCCGGTGCGCCTGCGGCAGAATAATCGGGAAGGGGGCTGAAGATATGTCTTATGTTACATGGGAGTATTACAGCTCCCTTTTTGCAAAGGTGCCCAGGGATGAGTTTGAGCGACTGGCAGTACAGGCGGAAAAGCGAGTAAACAGCTTTACACGGGGCAGGGCGGAACGGTTCCTGAAATCCTATGATGCTGATACCGATTTTCACAGACAGATCTATGATGCGGTGCATTTTACGATATGTGAAGTAATGAATAAACTGTATCTGCAGGAGACAAGCGGAGTAGGGAGCGGTCTTTCCTCTGTCAGCAATGACGGGTATTCCGAATCCTACAAGGTAGCAACGGAATCCGAGAAACAGGAGGAGCTGAATGCAGTTATACGCAGCGGTTTAAGCGGGACGGGACTGGCAGGTGTGTTATGAGTTTGTTTACAGATGAAATGACAGTGTATAACCATTTTTATGATGAAGCAGCGGAAACAGATTTGTGGCAACGCACGGTCATCCGCGGGGTGCAGTGGTCTCACAATAAGGCGCAGACTTCCGTATCCGGCGGGGTGATGAGTGAAAAGCGGGTGGAATCCGTTACGATAGATTTTCAGCACAATTATGGCAATGTGAAGTATCTTGACCCCATAGCCTTTGCGGCGCTGGAAGATAAGTCCGGCTGCTGGACATTGAATTCCGCAGATGGGCAGGACGTGCTTGTCCTTGGGGAATCTGACCGGGAAATCGGTAAGGACTATCCTATCAGCAGCCTTCGCAAAGACTTTCAATATTGCGGGACGGTGACGGCAGTGTCGGACAATCGGAACAGGAATTTCCTAAGGAATATCAAGGCGGTGGTGGAATAATGGCATACACTTTTGTGTGTACTTTTAACCTGGGCGATTGCATTAAGACCCTTGGTCTGGAAGAAAGAGGGAGAATTCAGCAGTTTGTGGCAAATGAGGTATTGAGATTGTCTGACCCCTATGTGCCGCTGGCTAAAGGTGGCTTAATGGGAAGCGGACATACGGAAGACGGTACGGATATTGTCTGGGATCTGCCATATGCTCATTATATGTGGGAGGGTATTGTGTACGAAGACCCTAAACTGCACTGTGCAGGATTTAAGACGGAAAACGGCTGGCGTTCCCGGAAGGACGTGGAGAAGGTTCCGACAGACCGCAAGCTGCAGTACGGCAATGGAAATCTCAGGGGAAGCCATTGGGCGGAACGTATGCTGCAGGACGGCGGACGGAAAGAAATCGAGGACAAAGCAAGGAGAGAGGTTGGAAAATGACAACGGTATCAAACGCGATTATCGCATGGCTCAAAACCTTTAACCCGGAGGATTACGGGAAGATGAAGTCCATTGAAACGGATATTCTGCCGGCAAAGGCGGAGACCTATTCACTGGCGAAGGAGCCTGTTATCAACAAAAGGACATCCATCACCGGGAAGGTTACGGCAACAGAACACTATACACTTATGGCGCGGCTCTCCAGTCAGACAGCAAGTGACCGTAAAGGGAATGTGGAGTGGGGAGAACTGCTTGAGGAGTGGGTGGAGGACCAGAACAGGAGCGGAAACTTTCCGGCTGTCTGCGGTGCAGTAGTCCGCAGCGTGAGCGTTACCACGCCATTCTGTATCGGAGGTGTAATGGGAACAAATGACAGCGTATATCAGCTGACAATATCAATTAAGTATGAGAAGGAGAGAGCATTATGAGAGAGGATTTAAGGCATTTCATTGATGTATCTATGAATGGCACGGAAGTAAAATACTGTCTGTTGGGAAACGGCATTTCTTCCCTGACGGAGGAGATGAACCCTACGGAGGAGTCAAAGCATTATATCAATATGAGCAGTGATTCCAATACAATTAAGTCCTATCAGCGCAAGTTTGAGGTGGACAAGGAAGACTGTGAGGATGATGACGTGCAGAAGTGGCTTGACAGCATGGTTGACAGGCTGCCTACCGGCGCAAGTGCGCGTACATCCTTTGTGCGCCTGCGGCTGAAGGATGCGGTGCCCGGACAGGCCGGGGCATATAAGGCTATCAAGGTGCCCTGTACGGTATCCGTAAGTTCCAGCGGCGGTGACGGCGGCGATTATGTGCACAATGTCGTCACGGTGACACAGTGCGGGGATGACATCCATGGCATATTTGATGTTTCCACTTCCGCATTTACGGAAAATGGAAAAGACTAGAAGCGAGAAGCATGATACATTCATATGGCAATGCCGGAAAGGTGGTAATTAAAGTGGACAAAAAAATCAGAGTAAGTGAAGGTATCAGGATAGAGGTCAATGATAATGGCGATTGCATTGTGGCTCATGTGGAAGACCATAACTTTATTGATAATTTCCATGGCCTGATAGAAAAATTTGAAAATATACATGGTGAATTGAAGGCGGCGGAGGCAAAGACGGTTTCCAAGGAAGAGCAGATGCAGTTGGTAAAGACAAAGATGCAGGAAATCACAGGCGCCATTGACGGACTTTTTGGGGTGGATACCTGTAAAAAAGTTTTTGGGGAAGGTGTTATTCCCAGCGGATTCCTGATTGCGGAATTCTTCGAACAGTTGGAGCCAATTTTCCGGGAATATGTCGATAAACGCCAGAGAACCATATCTGAAAAGTATAACCGGAACAGGGGACATGGCAGCAAACGGGGATAAGCAGAATGTTCAACATATTACTGGATGATTTGCCTGAAAAATGGAACGGGTATGAAATGCGTACAGATCTGGCGACGGGGATACAGCTGTCACAATGCCTTACGGATGAGGACTTAAGTGAGGAGGAAAAACTACATAAAGCGGTTTCACTCCTGTTTGAAGATGATTTCCCGCGTGAGTATGGGCAAATTTCAGAGGCGATTATGTGGCTGCTGAACGGCTGGAACAATGACAATGTGCCGAAGCAGACGCATAAAAGCAAAGAAATAGAGGTTATGGATTTTGACATGGACAGCTGGCGCATTCATGCCGCGTTCCGCAGACAGTACGGAATAGACTTGGGCAAGGAAAGCCTGCATTTCTGGGAATTTATGGGACTGCTTTCCAATCTGGATGAGTGCGCCTTTACCAGGGTCATTGAACTCCGTCAGAAGAAAATTACCGGGAGTATGTCCAAAAAGGAGAAGGATGCAATACAAAAGGCGCAGAGTATCTACCGGATACAGAAGAAAGGGGCATCTGCTGAAACAGAAGAGGAGCAGGACAAACACAGGGAAGCAATAGAGGCGTTTAACCGTATGAGAAAGAAAGCATAAAAGAGGTGGCACAAGGGCTGGATATGATGCAAGTATCAGGGTACATACCGAAGTAGACAATACGGAATTAAAGCAGACGCAGAAGGAATTTGATACGCTGGGCAACAAAGCCGAGGATGCCGGAAAAAAGATAGATAAAAACGTATCCCATAAGTCGGTAAAGGTAAGTATGTCTGATGAGGAACTTGCCGAAGCAGAAAGACATATTGATGAAATTCTGGCAAAAAAGGATAAGGTATCTGAAACCACGGAAGTTTCATTTGAAGGCGCAATCAGGGAACCGGAATATATCGATTGGGGAAAGACTATAGAGGGAAATATTGCTGCAGAAACGCAATATAATGCCATTCTGTCCGGTAGAAAAGAATTAAATGCGGAGGAACTTGCCCTGCAGGAAAGACGTGCTAAAGCACGCGCTGAAGCAGAGAGAAAGCAGCAGATTCTTGAAGAGGAGAACTTGCGAAAACAGCAGGCAGCTGAGGAGGAGAAACTGCGAAAGCAGCAGATTCAGGAAGCCGAGGAGCAGAGGCTGCAGGGAATAAAGGAATCGGCTATTGTCTCAGACCAGCATGTGGTTGATTTGCTTCAGGAACAAAATGTGCTCCAGGCCAGACTCAACGATTTGAAAAAGGCGGGGGTTGGTTATGGACATGAGGAATATGATGCTATTGCAGCCCGGCTTAAGAATATTAATGCAGAGGTTAAAAAATATCAGGCAGGGCTGGGCAATATGGGGAAGGCCAGCCCCTCAGCAAAACCGGCGGATGTTCCGGTCAGTTCCGGGAATGTTCAATCTGTAGAAAAAGAGGCAAACCTTCTGACAAAAGGATTTGAAAAGGCCCGCGGCGCCGCTAAGAAGTGTTTTGGGGCTGTAGATAAGCACAGCACGAAATCCTCCGGTATGCTTGGCAAAGTGGCAGGCCGCGTTAAGGGATTGATGCTTTCCCTGATGATATTCAGTCAGATAAGTAAAGCATTCAATGCAATGGTATCCGCAATGAGCGAGGGCTTTCAGAATCTTGTCCGTTATTCTTCAGATTATAACAGTGCCATGTCGGCCATGAAATCCGAAATGGCTACGCTGAAAAACAACTTGGCTGCGGCGTTTGAACCTGTCGTAACGGCGGTTATTCCCTACATTGCACAATTAATCGGCTGGCTGAACAAGGCGGTCGACACGATAGGCCAGTTTTTTGCCGCAATCAGCGGGAAAAGTACATATACCAGAGCAAAGAAGCAGGTCATTGACTATGCCAAGTCGATTGAAAAGGCAACACAGGCAGCTAAAGGGGCGCTGGCGGCATTTGATGAAATTAATGTGCTGCAGGACAACAGCGATACCGGGAGCGAGAATGCAGGGGGCGAAGTAACCGGAGCGGATGCCTTTGAAACGGCGGAAATCAACAGTGGTATACAGGAGTTCGCTTCCGGGGTACAGGCGCTTATGGATTCCCTTCAGCCATTCAAGGATATGTTTGACGAATGGCTGACCGGGCTGAATTTTGAACCGTTGTTGACATCCCTGGGAGAGTTAAAGACTGCCTGCGAACCTTTTGTCGGGTATCTGTATGAGGGACTGCTGTGGTTCCTCTCAAATGTGCTGGCGCCGATAGGAACCTGGACAATCAACCAAGCACTTCCGGATACCATTAGTATGCTAGCATCTGCCTTTTCTTCTCTGGGCACGGTAATTGAGACGATAAAGCCGTCTCTTGACTATATTTGGAATAATGTGCTTGTTCCCATAGGCAGTTTTACGGGGGAGGTTTTTCTGTGGGCAATCGGCCTGCTGCAAACTGCATTCACGGAGCTGTCAGATTTATTTACGGAAAAGGGCGATAAGATTAATAATATTCTGACCGCTATCGGGCGGGTATTTGAATTATTGTGGACCATGGCGGTGAAGCCTACTATCCAGTTCATCATGGGACGCATCTCTGCAATGGTTAATTATATCTTCCGAATCGCCGGAGACGTGATAGATATTCTGGACGGAATTGTTGAATTTGTGGCCGGAGTTTTCACAGGAGACTGGGAGCGGGCATGGGACGGTATTGTGGGCATATTTAAAGGCATCATTAATCTGTGCGTGGATATTGTTGAGAAATTTGTAAATTCCATTATTTCAGGTTTGAATTTTATCAGCATTGACGTGCCGGAGTGGGTGCCGCTGTTAGGGGGCAAGCATTTTGGATTTGATATAGAGCCACTATCGCTGCCCAGGCTGGCTACAGGCGGAATTGTTACCTCTTCCGTACTTGCAAATATCGGAGAGGCCGGAAGGGAAGCCGTGCTGCCCCTGGAAAATAATACGGAGTGGATGGATATGTTGGCGGACAGAATCGGGGGCAGGGATGTAAACATCCGATTTGAAGGATCCCTCTCTGAACTGGGCAGAATTCTGAAGCCGGTGATTGATACGGAGAATGCCAGAATCGGCAAGAATTTCAGGACAACATAAGGAGTAATGTATGTCAGAATACACACAAGGTATAAGAATAGATGGAGTGTTATATGATGTTCCGCTTGTTTCCGTGAAAAGGACAGCTGATTTTCTGGACAAATATGCTCAACGGACGGAAGACGGAGACTTTAAAAGAGGACTGATAGGCGTATATTTCAACTATCAGATGTCATTCGGAACCATAGACAATGATGACCTGTATGAAGCCCTATGGGATAAACTGACGGAACCGGTGGAATTTCACGACTTCATACTTCCTACGATTAAGGGCGTTTACTCTTTTCGGGGGTATATATCAGGGGTGTCTGACGAAGTGGAAAAGATATTCTCAGACACAGCAAAGTTTAAGGGTCTGCAGTGCAAATTTATAGCAAAAAAGCCGGCAAGACGGCCTGGATAAGGAGGCAGCTATGCCTTATACGAATTGTAAAGCGCATATGGAATTTGTTGATACAACTGCTGTTGAGGACAGCGCTGCGTCTTCGCAGAGCAATGCTGATATGGGACATCTGGAACTGCTGAAGCAGGAGGAATCATATCCGTCCTATGCGATTCCTGATTTTAACAGTTTCCTGCTGGACGGGAACAGAAAGATATTGAGCCGGGACAGCAGCCTTCCTTTTATATCATGTGGGGTTTCTGACGGCGAATGTGTTTTTACGGATACACCAAAAGTGGAAGTAATATTTAAGTCACCTCATACGTCGGCAGGCATCACTTTGAAGTTCGCGGACGATTATCCGGTTGAAATCAGAATTACCTGGTACGATTTGAGCGGGCCCAAACTCATTGGCAAGACATTTTATCCGGACAGGCTGAATTTTTTCTGCAGGAACCAGGTGGACAATTACGGTAAGGTGACGGTTGAATTTACCAAGTCAAGGCTTCCCGGGCAGAGAGTGAAACTTACTTATATAAAGTATGGTGTAGAACTTGACTGGGGTGGGGATAACCTGCAATCTGCATCCGTTACGGAAGAGGTGGATATAACCAGTGCTGTCATACCGATTAATAAAGCGGAAATATCTATTATAGATGAGTCGGATGATTTTGAAATCTCAAATCACAATGGTATATGGAAATCGATCCAAAAAAGGCAGTGCATATCCATTATGGAAGAGACGGAAAATAAAGAGGTTCCCTGCGGCAGGTTCTATATTGAAACATGGAAGAGTGAAAAGAATATTATCAGTTTTTCCCTGATAGACATGATTGGGCTGTTGGACAAAACGAAATTTTATGGCGGTGAAATCTACAATGGCTGTCCTGCCGGAGAAATCATATCTGCAATCATGAAATCCGCAGGGGTGGAAGATTATACTGTGGCAGGTAATGTGTGGGAAGTGCTGCTGTCCGGCCATATCCCCATATGTACGCACAGGGAGGCGCTGCAGCAGGTGGCGTTTGCATGTGGCGCGATTGTGGATTGTGGCAGACAGGGAGGCATCAACATTTATATTCCGGATAGGAAGATTAAAAGCATTATCGGGACGGGCCGCAAGTTCATGGGTACATCCGTTGAACTGGATGCGTATGTGTCGGGGGTATCGATTACCTATACAGTATACAGTCCGGCACAGGAGGACAGTGAGATATATAATGATACGCTTCCGGAGGGAATAAGCCTGATTGAATTTTCAGAGCCCTATATGCTATCCGGTATCAGGACAACAGCCGGAACTATTCTGGAGGCAGGAACAAATTTTATTAAGGTATTAATGGCAACGACAGGAGCTTGCACTATATCGGGGCGAAAGTATGAAAGCAAGAAACTTACTTATACTGAAAAGGTTGACATTATCGAGGCGGGTGAGACTGAAAATGTAGTATCTTTTGAGGGCTGTACTCTTTTTAACAGTGAGCAGGTGAAGAAAATTGCAGGCCAGCTTCTTGATTATTACCAGATGCGGAAGGTTGTAAAAATCCGTTATCTGATAGTGGAGGAAAAAACCGGGGATTGGGAAAACATTATGGACACCCGGGGCGGCATGGCAATAACCCAGATTACCCAGCAGACAATCGATTTGACAGGCGGATTTATTGCGACAGCTACATGCCGCGGATACAGTAAGGTAAATACGCAATATGATTATACCGGCGAGTTCTATGCAGGTGAAAGGGGGGCTGTTTAAATGGATTTGCGGCCTATTAATCCATATTACAGAAGGACTATCCGAAAAAGTGCGGGCAAAAGACGCGCTGCTGCGGCTGGATATTCATATCCATATACCTGGCTCACACCTGTAACGGATAGGACGCAGAAGGATGTTGACAGGGCAAAGGCATTGATTTCCAAAGGCTGGGGTGATATGACAGACGCGGAGAGAGCGGAATACAATGTCGGTTTAAAGGGATGCATTAACAGGAAGGATTTTGAGCGAATAGAGAATAACATTCAGATTCTGCTGGATGTGTTGGAGATTGATTCAGAAAGTCATGTGGGTTCAATTCCTGAATTTCCGCTTGACGAGTATTTTGAGGACATGAAAAGGAATTTGACTGCAATCAGAGAAGGGTACTGCATACACGCAGACACTCCTGCAGTTCCGGAACTGCCTTATAATACATGGACAGCATACAATGATATTGAAAAGATACTTTTGGATGTGTATGAGGTGGTAAACGCACAGTTCCATTATTATACGGGTGAGGTTTTTGCGGGTGAAGAAACAGGATTACTATTATAAGAAGGGAGAAAAACATGGCATTCAAGCAGAAAACATGGGAAGATAGAATAACGGAGTATCCAACGCGGAGAACATTAGTCAAAACGGACGGAAGTACGGAAATTGTACATGTATCGCGCAATGAAGGCAGTGTGAGCAAAGAGGGGGATGCTTTTTCTGCGGAAAATATGAATGACCTGGAGCAGCGTATCGCAGACAATTTTGGCGGAATATCCTTTGTCCGCTGCACCCAGGCCGAATATGACGCTCTTGGCGCCGATAAGCCCGACGATACAGTGTACATTATCCCGAAGCCGAAAAAACAAATTGTGGAGGGGTGACACTATGGGAGCAATAAGAGCAGGAATCAATAAAATAACGCTGCGTTTGGGGGATGCAGAGGTAGAGCGGGTATATCTGGGGGATGAGCAGATATATCCTTCCGGGACTACCTGTACATATATATGCAACGGGGTTATTTATCAGGAAGAGATAGAGGAGGGCGAGTCATGTCTGGCCCCGACATCATTCACGCCGGAAAAATCCGGGCTAATATTTTTGGGATGGTCCTCTTCCGAAGGTTCTGCAAAAGTGCTTGAGAGCCTGGTGATGGGGACAGAGCCTGTCACACTGTATGCGGTATTTAAATATCCTGATGCTGTCCTTATACAAGATAAGACTTATACGCTGACACCGATTAATGTACCATACGGGCAGACAGGCGCTCCGCAAACCATATATACGATTGATTCAAGCAAATACAGCTCGCATACGGTTATAGCAAGCGTGAATTCGTTTTCACTGGCTAACAACACGACGGGGTATGTATATGGGGAGGCATATGTGGACGGCTCACTTATTCGTGCCTTTTGCTCATCGAAATCCGGGCAACCCACGGTAGAGACGGTGCAAAGCTTTGGCGGAACCCCCGTTGGTTACGGCGGCGCCCAGGTCACGCTGTCACGGACAGGGAACCTGACGGCCAGCCTGTGGAACAGGGGTGGTTTTTGGATGTCAGATGCAACCCTGACAGTACATAAACTGATCGGTATCGGGAAAACAGTTGTCGGATAGCTTAAAAATTTAATATTTAATCTTTGTAACACAGAGCCAAGAGCCGGATGTACCGCAAGGTACGCCCGGCTTTTGTAATAAAAAGAA
>JAMPFR010000001.1:0-3973 GCA_023664365.1 Acetatifactor muris
CGAAGCAGAGATTTTTGTATGGCATAAGTGCGTCCATTTTGGAAAATACCAAAAGGAATCGGAAATGCAGGAGTTGAACCGACGTACAACCAATATTGAGTTACATATTGAAAATGTTACCGATAAGAATATCCGGCTTATAGCCGAAAACTATACCGAACTTGCAAAAAAGCTTAATCAGGCTATTCCGGCAGCGGATAAAAACCTTGCTTACGAAGTAAAGGTCAATTACCTTATATGTGAAGTTGAAAGACTGAAAGCGGAAATTGCAGAGCTGAAAAGCAAAATAGCGTAATAGCAGCTGCTGTAATCACTGCTTCTTCATCTGCCTTACAAAAAGCAGGACAGCGGCGGCAGTGGCAGCGGCCCCGTAGCCCAGGACCCAGTATAAATGGGGAAATATATCGGTGAAGCGCCCGTTCAGCACCGCCCTTTCCAGCTCCACCGCGTGGATGAAGGGCAGCAGGTTTGCGATTTTCCGGAAAGCGCCGCCCACAAGGTCAAGGTCGAACCATACGCCGGAGAGCCAGGCGGTCAGGTTTGTCAGCAGCGCGCCGCAGATGCCGCCCACCTGCTTTGAGTTGAAAATGCTGCCGCAGAGCAGTCCCAGTGAAATGAAGAACAGGGAAACCGGAATGATAAACAGCACCGCATACAAAATGGTCACTGTTACAGGCAGGCCTAAGCATACGGCGGCAATGTAGCAGATAACGCCCTGAGCCATGGCAATGGGCAGAATGGGCAGGGCATATCCGAAAATGAAATCCACCGCCGTAAGGGGAGTGGTGTAAAGCCTTTGCAGAAGAGCGCTCTCCCGATCCTTGGCAATCAGGGTAGCTGAAAAAAGGGTCATGAAGGAAAGGCCGAATACGGTAATGCCCGGGGCAAGATTTTCGATTTCAAACAGGCTCACGGGAATATTGGCCTGTATGGCGGAGAGCAGCAGGATAAGCACAAGGGGGAAGCCCAGGCCGAATCCAAGATTCAGCGGGTCCCGCAGTATTTCCTTTGCAGTTCTTCCCGAAAACGTGAGCAGTCTCATTTTGTCTCCCCCTTTACAATCGCTATGAAAGCTTCTTCAAACTTGTCTGTTCCTGCCATTGCCTTTAATTCCTCAGCCGTTCCCACCGTGAGAAGCCGTCCGCTTTTCATGATGCCGATGCGGTCGGAGAGGGCTTCCGCCTCTTCCATGTAGTGGGTTGTCAGGATGATGGTGATTTTACCCTTCAGGGCGCGAATGGTGTCCCACAGCTCGCTGCGGGCAAGCACATCCAGCCCCAGGGTGGGCTCGTCCAGAAACAGAATCCCGGGTTCGCTGATGAGAGCCATGGCAAGGCTTAATCTGCGCTGCCAGCCGCCGGACAGCTTTCCGGCCTTTTTGCCCAGTATTTCCGTAAGCTCAAACTGCTCCGCAAGTTCTTTTGTCTTTTGCTTCCGCTTTTCTTTTGCAAAGCCGTGAACGCCGCACATCAGCTCCAGATTTTCTCTGACCGTCAGGTTTGGCGCCACTGCCGTTTCCTGGGGAGATACGCCAATCATACTTTTCACCTTTGCCGCATCTGACACAATGCTGGCGCCGTTTAAAAAGGCGTCTCCGCCATCCGGCTTTGTCAGGCAGGAAAGCATTTTGATGGTAGTGGTCTTTCCCGCACCGTTCACACCCAGCAGGGAAAACAGTTCTCCCTGCTTTACCGTCAGGTCTAAGCTGTCAACGGCGGTCAGGTCCTTGTATCTTTTCGTCAGTGCCTGTGTTTTAATTGCCTCCATCGGTATCGGTCTCCTCTAATGTTGAATCATCGGACAGTTTTGAGTAACGGTATTTCAGCCCCATATAGGCGTCTGTCAATACCTTGCTGATAAATTCCTCCTGCCAGTCAAGATAGGAGGTAGCGATCATTGTGGCGATTCCGTGGACATACAGCCACATTTCAATATGAAACAGATAGGCTTCATCCTCGGAAATTCCCAGATTCCGCTGTATCAGTTCAAGCAGCGGCCGGATTTCCTCCCTGTTTTCCGTGGGCTCTTCCCGGCTTCGATCCCGCATGAAAAGCAGCCGGAAAAGCTCCCGTTCCTCCTTCGCGAAGCGGATATATGCCATACCGCTGGCCTTGTAGGGGGGATATTTTCCCTCTGCCATATCCTTCTGAAGGCAGTCCCGGTACATGTTCTGAGCGGAGACGTAAACAGTCCGCTGTACTTCTTCCATATTTTCAAATAATCCGAAAATCGGCTTTACGGAGCAGCCAAGCTCCGCCGCCAACGCCCTGGCAGTCAGGCCGGATAAGCCGCTTTTTCGCGTGATATTCAGAGCGGCATTTGAAATCTCTTCTTTTGTGAACTTAAATTTCGGCGGCATGTGATTTCACCTCAAAAAAAGAAACTTTGGTTGCGCAACATATGTTACCTGTTATTATACACTGCTTCAGGCAAAAGTCAAGGGGAAATATTTGGGCTGAACTGCAGTATATTTGGGGCTGAACTGTTACAGGATATTATCCAGGTGGCTTCGGAGCTGTTGAAATTTACCATAAAAAATGATATGATTGGCACAGTGTGTGAAAAGTGCTGTGCCTTTTTGGTACAGATGTGTTAAGCCCGGCGGGGCAGAGGAGATAAGGATGGCACAGAAGCAGGCAGATCCGACTGTCGGTCAGGAAATAAAACAAAACAGAAGGCCGGATAAAAAAAGGAATGCCCTGTGTCCCGTTGCTTCCGTATGCGGGGGCTGCCGGTGGATTGACAGGGAGTATCAGGAACAGCTGGAAGCCAAGGAGACCCGGCTTCGTAAGCTGATGGAGCCTTTCTGCAGGCCGGAGGCCATGGCAGGCATGGAGCATCCTGAACACTACCGCAGCAAGGTGCATGCGGTCTTCGGCGAGGACAGAAAGCATACTATCATCTCCGGTATTTATGAGGAGAAAAGCCACAGGATCGTGCCGATAGACAGCTGCCTCATTGAGGATGAAAAGGCGGATGCGATTATTGTATCCGTTCGGGGGCTGTTGCAATCCTTTAAAATACGGCCATACAACGAAGATACCGGATATGGTCTGCTGCGCCATGTGCTGATCCGCACGGGCCGGGCAACGGGCCAGATTATGGTAGTGCTGGTGCTTTCCTCCCCGGTGATGCCCTCCAAAAACAATTTTGTGAAAGCGCTGCTGAAGCTGCACCCGGAGATTACCACCATAATCATAAACGTCAATGACCGGGATACCAGCATGGTGCTTGGGGAAAAGGAGCAGGTGATCTACGGAAAAGGCTATATTGAGGACGTACTCTGCGGCAGGCGGTTCCGCATTTCACCCGGATCCTTTTATCAGGTAAATCCGGTGCAGGCGGAGAAGCTGTACCGGAAAGCCATTGACTATGCAGCGCTCACGGGAAAAGAGACGGTTATAGACGCCTACTGCGGCACCGGTACCATTGGAATCGCTGCGGCGGAGAAGGCGGGCCGGGTCATAGGGGTGGAGTTAAATCCGGATGCCGTGCGGGACGCCCGGAGCAATGCAAAGTGTAACCGGGTGGAAAATATAGAATTTTACCGGAACGACGCCGGGAAATTTCTGGCGGATATGGCGGAGCAGGGCGGAAGGGCAGACGTGATTCTCCTGGATCCGCCCCGAAGCGGCAGCAGTGAAGCGTTCCTGGATGCAGTGGCAAAGGCTGCACCCCGCCGGGTGGTATATGTGTCCTGCAATCCGGACACGCTGGTACGGGATTTGAAATATCTGAAAAAGAAGGGATATATGGTGCAGAGGTGCGCCGGAGTAGACATGTTTCCCTTTACGGAGGAGATAGAGGCAGTGGCTCTTTTAACCCGTGAGACAGAAGCCCCAGGGAGAAGCGGACAAAAGAGCGCGGTCCGGCGGAACCGGCAGCCCGGCGGGACCGGGGCGTCAGGAAACAGGGAAACAGGAAACAGGGAAACAGGAAACAGGGAAACAGGAAACAGGGAAACAGGAAACAG
>JAMPFR010000001.1:4073-142917 GCA_023664365.1 Acetatifactor muris
GAAAACGGGGAGCGGAGATGCAGGAAGCGGAGGATATAAAAGTGGACAAAAAAAGAAGCATTCTGGGAAATAAAATATATCTGTATCTGACGGAGTTTTTTGCCGGAATGTCCGTCATGGCGGTGGAGCTGGGAGCCAGCAGGCTTCTGGCGCCGTATTTCAGCTCTTCGCAAATTGTATGGACTATCATTATCGGAACCATCATGATTGCCATGGCCCTTGGGAATGTGTGGGGAGGCAGAAGCGCGGACAAGAATCCGAATCCGGACAGGCTGTACGGCAGGATTCTGATTGCGGCCATATGGATTGCCGCCATACCCGTGTTTGGAAAATATATTATTGTGGGGATTTCAGGGCTGCTGATTATTACCGTCAGCAATCAGTTTCTGATTATAGCAGCCTTCATCAGCTGTATGGTTCTATTTGTGTTTCCTCTGTTCCTGCTGGGGACGGTGACGCCCTCTCTGGCAAAATATGCGGTGGGGAATCTGGAGGAGAGCGGTAAGACCATTGGCACACTGGGGGCTTTTAACACCATAGGAAGCATCATCGGAACCTTTGTGCCCACCTTTATTTCCATACCTGCGGTGGGAACCTCCGTCACCTTCCTGATTTTTGCGGCCATCCTGCTGGCGCTGGCCCTGATCTATTTTATCTGCGAGAAGCGCAGGCCGCTGAAGGCGGCAGTCTCCGTGGTGCCGGTGCTTCTCTGCAGTCTGTTCGGGCATTCCACAAGCTTTGCCTTCTGGGAGGAAGACCTTACCTATGAGGGCGAATCCATTTACAATTATCTGCAGGTCAGCGACACACCCGTGAGCACCATTTTATCCACCAATGTGCTGTTCGGCGTCCAGTCCATAACCATGAAAGGAGATTCGCTGACGGGATTGTATTATGACTATGCACTGGCAGCGCCCTACATGACAGAGCAGACGAAAGGATTGGATATTCTGATACTGGGAATGGGCACGGGAACCTATGCCGGACAGTGCAGCCGCTATCTGGAGGAAGCAAAAGTGGAGGGCGTGGAGATTGACAGCAGGATTACGGAGCTGGCACATCGGTATTTCGGTCTTTCGGAGGATGTGAAGGTAACCACCTACGACGGCAGGGCTTATCTGCAGGCAGTGGAGGAAAAATATGATGTGATTATGGTGGACGCCTATCAGGACATTACCATTCCCTTCCAGATGTCTACGGTGGAATTTTTTACGCTGGTAAGGGAACATTTGAAAGAAAACGGGGTCATGGTGGTAAATATGAATATGCACTCTTCCGAGAATCTGGAGGGGGACATTAATGTCTATCTTGCGGATACCATATCAAAAGTGTTTCCGGAGGTGTATACGGCGGATGTGCCTTATTGTACCAACAGAGAGCTTTTTGCCTCCATGAATCCGGCAATGCTTGAAAACCTCCGGGCAAACACGGTTGCGGAGGAGAACGGGGAACTGCGGGAGCTGCTGGAAGAGATTATGCCGGGGCTTGCAGCTTATGAGGCGGGGGAAAATATCCTCACCGATGACAGAGCGCCGGTGGAGCTGCTGGGAATGCAGATGATTGACAGCATAATTAACGACGAGATTGGATATTATAAGAGAATCTTCCGGGAGCAGGGAATTGCCGGACTGTTGCATTCTCTGTAAGCGGATGAGGGATATCGGGTATGCGAAAGTGGTTATGGAAGTATGGTGTGCCGCTTGTCTGCAGCATTTTGCTGGCAGGCTGCGGAAGCCCTGAAAATCAGGTGGCTGCCGGGCCGGAGAGCCGGGGCGAAAGCAGCCCGAATGCGGCGGAGAGAACGGAAAATCGGGGTGAAAGCAGCTCTGATGCGGCGGAGAGAACGGAAAATCGGGACGAAAGCAGCCCTGATGCGGCGGAGATAGCGGAGAGCCGGGACGAAAGCAGTACAGCCGGGGCGGAGGTAACGAATGCGGAGACAGAAGCGCAGGAAGAAGGTACGGATCCGGCCGGGACGCCTGGTGAACCGTCGGAAACAGCGGATTTGCCGGAACCTGCAGAGCCGCAGCCGTCCTTCGATTTTGAGTTTACGATTTGCTTTGCCGGAGATATTAATCTGGATGAGAACAGTGCCACCACACTGTTCATGGACAGTCAGGAGAACGGCATTTATGACTGCATTTCTCCGGAACTGATAGAATACATGAACAATGCGGATATTATGTGCCTGAACAATGAGTTTACCTACAGCACGGGCGGAGCGCCCCTGGAGGGTAAGGCATACACCTTCCGGGCAGCCCCGGAGAGAGTGGAGGTGCTGCACCAGCTGGGGGTGGATGCGGTGACTCTTGCCAACAATCATGTCTATGACTATGGGAAAGAGGCGCTGCTGGACACCTTTGCAACGCTGGAGGCGGCGGAAATCCCATACTTTGGAGCGGGAAGGAACCTGGAGCAGGCAATGTCGCCTCTCTATATAGAGGTGGACGGCAAAACAGTGGCCTTTGTCGGGGCGTCCAGGGCGGAAAAATATAAAATGACGCCCCAGGCCACGGAAACGGAGCCCGGAATCCTGCGGTGCTATGATACCTCAGCTTACAGGGAGGCCATCGCGGAGGCTAAAGCCAATGCAGATTTCTGTATTGCTTTTGTACACTGGGGGACGGAATACAGTTACGATCTGGAGCAGGTGCAGCTGGATACGGGAAAGGAGTATCTGGACGCCGGGGCGGACGCGGTGATCGGAGCCCATTCCCATTGTCTGCAGGGCCTGGAATATTATGACGGGAAGCCCGTTATTTACAGTCTGGGCAACTACTGGTTCAACAAAAAGACACTGGATACCATGCTGGTACAGCTGCATTTCTCCGGAAATGAAGAAGGCAGCAGTCTGCAGGTGGAAATTATTCCCGCCGTACAGTCCGGCTGCCGGACAACCTATGCGGCGGAGGAAGAAGAGCGGCGCCGCATATTTGACTTTCTGGAAAGTATTTCAGTCAATGTTGAAATTACGGACCAGGGGATTGTATGTCCGTTTTAACGGACTTATAAAAACGTGCTCTATTTAAAAAAATATAGAAAAACACACAGGAGGAAGCGAACATGAACAAGTACGAGGGAACACAGACGGAGAAGAATCTGGAGGCGGCTTTTGCCGGGGAGTCTCAGGCGAGAAATAAGTACACTTACTTTTCGTCGGTGGCAAAGAAGGAGGGCTATGAACAGATTGCCGCAATTTTCCTGAAGACGGCCGACAATGAAAAGGAACACGCAAAGATGTGGTTTAAGGAGCTTCAGGGAATCGGCAGCACCACGGATAATTTAAAGGCGGCGGCAGAGGGAGAAAACCACGAGTGGACAGACATGTATGCGGGCTTTGCAGAGACAGCGGAGAAGGAGGGCTTTCCGGAGCTGGCTGAGAAATTCCGTCAGGTGGCTGCCATCGAGAAGCACCATGAGGAGAGATACCGTGCGCTGCTGAAAAATATCGAGATGGCAGAGGTATTTGCAAAAAGTGAGGTAAAGGTGTGGGAGTGCCGTAACTGCGGCCATATTGTAGTGGGAACGCAGGCTCCGGAGGTATGCCCGGTGTGTAACCATCCCCAGAGCTATTTTGAAGTGAGAGCGGAGAATTATTAAGTTGAGAAAGATTTTATTGATTGCCACCGGAGGCACTATTGCCTCCGGGTATACGGAAGAAGGCCTTGCGCCTGCGTTCAGCGCGTCTGAACTGTTGGAATATGTGGAGGAGCACAGGGAGTTCTGCCGGGTGGAGGTACTGCAGCCCTTTAATTTGGACAGCACGAACATCTGCGGAAAGCACTGGCTGGAGCTTGAAGGTGTGATTGAAAGGAATTACGGGGCCTATGACGGCTTTGTGATCTGCCACGGAACGGACACGATGGCCTTTACCGCGGCGGCGTTGTCCTATCTGGTTCAGAACAGCCCGAAGCCCGTTGTAATAACAGGTTCCCAGAAGCCGATTAATCTGCCGGTGACAGATGCCAGGACCAATTTATTGGACAGCCTGCGGTTTGCCTCCGACCCCAAAGCCCATGGCGTCAGCATTGTCTTCGGGGGCAATGTGATTGCGGGCACCAGGGCAAAGAAGGAGCGTTCCAAAAGCTATAATGCCTTTTCCAGCATCAATTACCCTTCTGTGGCGGTCATACGGGACGGCAGGATTGTATTTTATATTGACGATAAGGAAAAGATAGAGGGAGAAGTCCGTTTTTATCATGGGCTGAACGAGCGGGTGCTGCTTTTAAAGCTGGTGCCGGGTATGGACGGCAGCATTTTAAACAGACTTTTCCCGTATTATGACGGCGTCATTATAGAGGCCTTCGGTGTGGGAGGATTTCCGGAGTACGGGGAAGTCCCCTTTTATCCGGAGATTCGGCGCTGGACGGATGGGGGCAAGATTGTCATGCTGGCAACCCAGGTGACCCACGAGGGAAGCGATATGGAGGTGTATCAGGTGGGCAGGGCCATTAAGGAGGACTTTCATCTGATGGAAGCTTATGACATGACGCTGGAGGCCACGGTGACAAAGACCATGTGGGCCATGGGAATCACCACGGATCCGGAGCGGTTCCGCCGGCTGTTTTATGGGACAGTGAACCATGACATTCTGCTGACGCCGGAGAGTTCTCCGCAGAAACGAAAGGAATAAGCGGGAAACTGCAAAGAGAGCGGGCAGGGAAGACGGGGAAAACGAAAACGGAAAGAAACAGAAACAGGAAAACAACAGAAACAGAAAAACAACGAAAACAGGAAATCGGAAAGGCGGATGAAATTATGGTAACAAAAATTCAAAACAACGACATATCGGAAGTGGAAAAGAGCGGACTGGCAGTGGTGGATTTCTCTGCCACCTGGTGCGGGCCCTGCAAGATGCTGGCGCCGATATTCCATGAGCTTGCGGAGGAGATGGAGGGCATAGCCTTCTTTAACGCCGACGTGGACGAGAACGGGGAACTGGCTGAAAAGTACGGTATTCAGGGCGTTCCTACGGTGCTTGTGTTTAAGGAGGGCGCCCAGGAGGACAGGAGCGTGGGCTTCCAGCCCAAGGATAAGCTGCGCCAGTTTATTGAGGCCCACAGGAATTAAGGGGAAAAATTAAAATTTGTTTAAGATTTCCGGGGCTTGATTGAAGTCCGAATACAGGTATGGTAAAATGCACTCTGATATGATAAATTGAATGCAACAGATGAGAGGCCCGATGGCGTGCATACTGTGGACGTGTATACACTGTTTCCTTAACGGGCAGGAGGAGTACCAATGAAAAGTAAACTGCATTTTTTACTGTTTCCGCTTTATGTCGTCGTGGTTTTTTTTGTATTGTATGTGAACGGCGTGTTCACGGGCCAGATCGGCTCTCTTGAGAATCTTGCCATTAATATCGGGTTTCTGGCGGTAATCGGAGTGCTGTTCCTGATTTCCATGCTCAGTTTTAACAGACTGAATCACTGCACGGACGAGCTGATGGAGGTGGCCCTGCAGATTCAGAAGGATTATCAGGAGGCAGGCGGCAAGAACCTCTGGAACAGCTATCGGGATCGGAAGGAGGTTTTCTTTGAAAAGCCTCTGGCTGATGCTTTCCGCAGATACAGACTGAGGATGCGCAGAGCTGCAGCAGGCAACGGTTATGCCGGCGCCTGCGGGCTGGAGGAGTACATCAATGAGGATTTGCTGGACAGAGTAGGCAAGTCCCACTTTAATTCCGGCATGTCAGGGACGATGACGGGGCTGGGAATTCTGGGAACGTTTCTGGGGCTGGCGCTGGGCCTTGGATCCTTTCAGGGGGATGATATCTATACTATCTCAGATAATGTAGGCCCTTTGCTGATGGGTATGAAGGTAGCCTTTCATACGTCCGTGTACGGTATCTTTTTCTCTCTGGTATTTAACTTTATCTATCGCGCCGTTATGGCGGACGCCTATGAAAAACTGGGACTTTTTCTGGACGTGTTCCGCCAGTGTGTGCAGCCTGCCGCGGCGGATGGCGGGAGCGATACGGCCATGCTGGTATATCAGGCAAATATTGCAAACTCCGTGAAACATCTTCTGGAGCTTGCCCGGGGAGAAAGCAAAGAGCAGGCGGCGGGAGTGGAGCGCATTGTAAATCAGTTTGTGGAACAGATGAATGCCTCCCTGGGAGCGAATTTCCAGAAGCTGGGCCTGGTTGTGAATGATGCGGCAAAGGCCCAGACCGGCAATGCGGAGCTTTGCAGGGAACTGATAGAGTCGGTGAACGGCATGGCGGAAGCAAACCGGGATATGCTGAGAGATCTGGAGCAGTTGTTTGAACAGCAGAAAGCGCTTCAGGAGGAGCTGGAGGCGCAGAAGGAACAGTTGTCCGCGGCCTGCGGGGAAATCGGCAGCCAGCTGTATACCTTCGGACAGATGAGGAAGCAGTATGAGAAACAATAGAAGGAACCGGGAAGCATTTTCAGAGCACAGCTACTGGCAGTCCTATTCTGACATGATGGCGGCGCTGCTGTTGGTCTTTATTCTGATAATAGCAATTACCCTTGCCATTTATAAACAGAAAACCACGGATCTGGAGACTACAAGGCAGGAGCTTTCTCTGGCCCAGGCGGATCTGGAGGACTTCAGGGCAGCCATTGAAAAGACAAATCAGGAACTGGCGTCGTCGCTGGCGGAGCTTCAGACGGCCTATGAGGAAGCGGCGCTGACCCGGCAGGAGTTAAACGACGCCTATCTGGAAATAGAAAATGCCCAGAAGGAACTGGCAGCTACCAAGAGCGAACTGCAGGATATTGTGGGAATCCGCACGGATATTATCGGAGCCCTGCAGGGAGCCTTTGACAATACGGGCATGAAGGTGGACGCCCAGACCGGTTCCATTACGTTCTCCTCGGATGTGCTGTTCCAGTTTGGCAGCTATGCGCTGACTGAGGAAAGCGAAGCGGTACTGCAGGAGATGATACCCAAGTATCTGGAGGTACTCCTTCAGGATCAGTATCGGGGGTATATTGCGGAAATTATCATTGAGGGACATACGGATACCCAGAGCAGCTATCAGACAAATATGGAGCTGTCCTGCAACCGGGCTAAGGCTGTGGCGGAATTCTGCCTGGATGATCGGAACGGCCTCAGTGAGGAGCAGATTCTGCGGCTCCAACAGCTGCTTACGGTGAATGGCCGTTCCTACAGTAATCCTGTCTATGTGAAGGACGGGGCGGGAAATCCTACCGCAGAGGTAGACATGGCGGCTTCCAGAAGGGTGGAAATCAAATTCCGTCTGAAGGAGGACGAGATGATTGAAAGGATCACGGGCGTACTGAACGAGCAGGAGGCTGCGGAAGGCGCAGGGCCGGAATAAGGGAAATTATGAAAAAGTATTATAATATTTTGATAGGGATCACCATGCTGACCATATTGAGCGTGTTCTTTATTCTGTGCCAGTTTAAATCGGAGGACGACGCGGCGGAAGAGGATGTGGTCTATGAAATGAACGCGGGCTGGCAGCGTATTCTAATGGAGCCTCACGGGGAAGGGCAGGCATCGGGCGGCGAAGTCCCCTGGGGCGAAGCGCCATGGGACGAAGCGCCATGGGACAGCGAGAGAGCCGCTATTGTCGTATCCCTTCCCTATAATGGGATCAGCGAGCCGGGTCAGCCGGTCATATTTGAGAACACGATCCCCCCGGAATATGCCGGGCTGACGCTGGTGTTTTATTCTACAAGATCTGCGGTGCGGGTAAGCCTTGACAACAAGGTGATCTATCAGTATGGTGTGGAGAACCGGCGGATGTTCGGCAAGTCGCCGGGCAACAGGATAAATTTTGTGGATCTGCCTGAACGGATAGAGGAGGGGCGCCTTCGCATCGAGCTTACCTCACCCTACGAGGATGCCTCGGCTTCTCTTGGCAGGGTGACGGTATCCCAGAAGGATACTGTTATTTTGCAGCTGATAGAGGATAATCTGGTGAATCTGTCCTGCTGCATCATCATATTGATCTGCACGGTGGTATTTCTGATCTTACAGTTTGTGTGTATGCGCACCGGTCGTAATACATACGGCATACTCTGGCTGGCCGCCCTTGGCATAGACACGGGGCTGTATTATCTGGTCAGGACGGAGATATTGAGCGTCCTCTATGGCGCGAAGGCCATCTTTTCCATGGGGCAGTATCTCTTTATCATGTTGATCCCCATCTTCATACTGCTGTATCTGTCAAAAAATATCGGGAAGGCATACCCGAAATTCTTTGTGGTATTATTTGCGGCGGCTAATTTGAATGTGTTTGTACAGCTGATCCTTCAGGTATGTAATATTTTCGATCTGGCGGACATGGTGGAGGCAACGGCTATATTGTTCCGGGTGGTGATCGTCACCGGTATCTGTTTGAATGTGAAGGAGGGCATAACCCACAGAACGACAGGCAGCTGGATCACGGCAGCCGTGAGCGGAATATTACTGTTGGGAGAGCTGGGGGAGATATTCGGCCTGGGGAATGGTACGACGTTTGACGCCCAGGGAAGCACAAAAAGCAGCCGGTATGCCATGACCCTGTTCCTGTTCATCCTTGCAGGCTACTATATCGTTCATATCACAAGGAATCAGAGGAAGGAGGCGGAGGAAAATGCCCGGAAAGCCCTTGCTGCAAGTGAAGCAAAGGGAAAATTTCTGGCAAATATGTCTCATGAGATCCGTACTCCCATCAACGCGGTCCTGGGTATGGATGAAATGATATTAAGAGAGTCTAAGGAAACAAAAACCAGGGAATATGCCATGGACATTCTGACAGCCGGACAGACCCTTCTTTCGCTGGTCAACGATATTCTGGATCTTTCCAAGATAGAATCCGGCAAGATGGAGCTCATGCCGACAAATTATGATATCAGCAGCATGATCCACGATCTGTCCAATATGACGGAAATGCGTGTGGAAAAGAAAAATATGCAGGCCCGGGTGGAGACGGATCTGGAATCCGCCTGCGCCTATCTGCAGCTTCATGTGGAGGTAGACTCCGAACTCCCCTGTACCCTCTATGGGGATGACGTGAGGATACGACAGGTGCTCACGAATATCCTCACCAATGCGGTGAAGTACACTCAGGAAGGGCATATCTGGCTCCGGGTTCGTCTGGAAAAGAAAGAGGACCGAAGAGCCACGCTTTATTTTGAAGTGGAGGATACGGGGATCGGGATCAAGGAGGAGGATCTGCCGAAGCTCTATGCGGAATTTGAGCGGATTGAGGAAAACCGGAACCGGAACATAGAGGGGACAGGGCTTGGCATGAGCATTACCATTCAGCTGCTGCAGATGATGGGCAGCCGCCTGCAGATGGAGAGCGTTTACGGGAAGGGGTCGAAGTTCTCCTTTTATCTGGAGCAGGACATTGTGGAAGATAAACCGGTGGGTGACTTCAAGCAGAATGTGCAGAGGCTGGCGGCGGAATATATCTATAAGACAGGCTTCACGGCGCCGGATGCAGAGGTGCTGGTGGTGGATGATAACGGGGTGAACCGCAAGGTGTTCGAGAACCTGCTGCGCCAGACGCGGGTAAAAATCACGGAGGCAGACAGCGGTGCAAAATGTCTTGAGTTGACAAAACAAAAACATTTTGACATAATCTTCCTGGACCATATGATGCCGGAGATGGACGGTGTGGAGACCCTGGAGCGGCTGCGGAAGGATACCGAAAATCCCTGCAGTGGCGTCCCCGTGATTGCTTTGACTGCAAATGCAGTTTCCGGCGCCAGGGAGCAGTATCTGGAATGCGGCTTCAACGATTATCTGTCGAAGCCTATCGTTTCGGAAAAACTGGAAAGAATGCTGTGCAGCTATCTGCCGGAGGATCTGATCCGGGAGGCGGAGGAAGAGGACGGGGAGCCGGCGGAGAGTGCCGCGGGGAAGCCGGACTTAGAACAGCTGCCTGCCGTGGAAGGGCTGGACTGGAATTACGCCTGGCTGCATCTGCCGGAAATGAGCCTGCTGCAAACCACGGTGGAAGCCTTTTACGAGCAGATACCCATGGCCGGGGAGAAGCTTGCCGCCTGCTATCAGGCTGTCAGCGGTGATGGTGAGTTCTCGCAGTACCGGATACAGGTACACGCCATGAAAAGCCTGGCTGCCACAGTGGGTATCCTTCCCCTTGCGGGAATGGCAAAGGTTCTGGAGGATGCGGCAGGAAAAGAACAGCCGGAAGCCATTCACAGTATGCACGGGATATTTATGACAGAGTGGAATAGTTACCGGGAAAAGCTGGCAGGGGTTTTCGGAATAAAAGCGCCGGAGGAAAAGGCGGAGATGGAGGACAGCTCCATTATCTGCGCGCTGCTGGACATGCTTCGCCTTGCCATGCAGGATATGGACATTGACGATGCGGACGAAAGGATGAAACAGATTTATACATATCGGTATCCTGAGGAAGTACAGCGGAACGTGGAACTTTTGAAGGCGGCAGTAGAAAATTTGGATCCGGAACAAACTGAAGCTTATGTTCAGACGCTGATAAAGCAGCTTTCCGGACAGAAAGAGAGTGTGTAATGAAAAATATATTATTCATTGGGAGACTGAATGATATTGTAAAGGATGTGAACGCGTATCTGTCGGAATGCTTTCATGTACAGCTGTGCTCTGAAAATGCAGGTGTTGTGGAAGGTATGCTGAAAATAGTGAAGCCTGATTTGGTCTTGATCAGTCTGGTTGGCGCTTATGATATTGATTCCTCCATATTTTATCTGCTGAGTAAGGAATATGGGGATACGCCGGTCATTACCATAGGTACAAAGGATGAATGCTCCTATTTTACGAGATTTTATGAGGAAACTCAGTTTGAGAACCTGATTCGGCCGGTGGAGAATCAGGATATTTATCAGGCAATCTGCCGCAGGCTTGGGATCGAGGCGGCAGCCGGGGGCGAAAAGATAAGTTCTGTCGAAACGGCAGGCCCGGACGGGGAAGCCGGCCCGGCAGGAAGGATAAACCCGGCGGGAGAACTGCGTCCGGCTAAAAAGCATATTCTTGTGGTGGACGATAACGGTACCACATTGCGCACAGTGAAGGCCATGCTGGAGGATCGGTTTGAGGTTTCGGTGGCAATCTCCGGCGCCCAGGCCATGACATCCATGGGGAAGAAGCGGCCGGATCTGATCCTGTTGGATTATGAAATGCCGGTCTGCGACGGGCGCATGACCCTTGAAATGATCCGTGCGGAGGAGGAGCTTTGCGATATTCCGGTTATCTTTCTGACCGGCGTAAACAGCAGGGATCACATAGAAGCCGTATTGGAGCTGCGCCCGGCAGGGTATTATCTGAAGCCGCCGGTAAAGGAAGTGCTGATCGAGAAGATAGAGGGCGTGTTGGGGAAGCTTAGCTGAATAGATTGCATAAATCGAACGATTTGGATATAATAATAGCACAGGAAGGAGTGGTTTTATGTCAGTGACAGCAACAGAACTGAAAAACAATTTTGGAAAGTATCTGGTATTGTCTGCAACAGAGGACATCTATATCACCAAAAACGGAAAAGTAGTGGCAAAGCTGACTAATCCATATCAGGACAGAGTACAGACCGCAAAATCCTTATTTGGAATTCTTCCGGCGGATGCGGATATAGATAAAGTAAAAAGTGAGAGGCTTGGTGCAAAATAAATGAAAGCACTGATCGATACAAACGTGATCGTTGATGCATTGACATCCAGGCAGCCGTGGAAAGAAGGTGCAGAAAAGATTTTCCTTATGGCAGCTAATCGCGTGATGGATATGTATATTACAGCAAGCTCTGCGACGGACATATATTATCTTGTAAGGAAATATCTGCACAGCGCAGAACAGGCAAAGCAGGTGATGGGAAAATTATATTCTCTTATAGGAATACTGACGGTGACAGGGGATGAATGTATAGATGCTCTGGCATCATCGGTCGGGACTAGTGGGTATTGACTTAAGAAAAACGTTTTGGTATAATCAGGGCAAAGGAAGGTGTTTGCTTTGAAACGGATTACGATCAAGGATGTGGCCCGGGAAGCGGGGGTATCTATAACGACGGTGTCCCATGCGCTGTCCGGACAGGGCGTCATGAAGCAGGAGACCCGTGACAGGGTGGTTGAAATCGCCCATAAAATGCAGTATATGCCGGACTGGAACGGGAGAAACCTGAAGGCCTCCGAGACGGGCGTGGTGGGCTTCTTTACATCTTCCATCCGCGGCTATTACGGGATACTGGCGGATGTCATGTATGAGGAGTGCCGCAAAACCGGATATGAAATGGAGGTATTCATTACCGACAGCGGGGATAGTCTGCTCAATATCCTGCTCAGCCGGCGTGTGGACGGAGCAGTGATTCTGCATAACGGTTTTCTGGAAAGGCATGAAGCGATCCTGAAGGATTCAGAGCTGCCCACGGTTTTTCTGGACAGGGAGATTCAGACGAAGTACATATCCAGCGTACTGCTTGACTCTTATCCGGCCGGAAGAATGGCGGCGGAGTATCTGTTTTCTCTGGGACACCGCCGTCTGATGATGCTCAGGGGAGAGGATACCTTTGACGGGATCGAGCGTCAGAAAGGGTTTGAGGATTATCTGAGGGAGCAGGGACATCCTCTGGAGCAGGACTATTTGCTGAACGGAAGGTTTGACAGGTGGGTGGCATATGGAGAGATGAACCGCTTCTTGGAAAAAAAACTGCCGTTTCCGGATGCGATTTTTGCAGCCAATGACGATAGCGCTTTTGGCTGTATCAAGGCGCTTATGGAGGCGGGGTACAGCGTCCCGGCGGATGTCAGCGTCCTGGGCTGCGACGACATTGAGTTGAGCCAGTGGTATGTCCCGGCGCTTTCTACCATCTGCACCCACATAGCGGATCAGGGAATCACTGCCATGAATGAGATTGTGGCTCTGATACGCAAGGAATGCAGCGGGAAGATCCAACTGATAAAAGGACAGATCATTGAGAGGGCGTCCTGCAGAAAGGCGGAGCAGGCTGCGGGTCCGTCGGCTGACTGTATGAGGCCCGCCGGAGTATAAGGGGCAGTATGGGTAAGGCAATGAAAAAAGGTACGGGAAGGGAAATAAAGAAAAACGGGCAGAAAAAGAGCAGGATCGTCACGCTCTGTGCAGCAGCTGTCTGTATGATGCTCTGCGCCTGCGGAGCAGCAGATACGAATGGTACGGCGGGAATGCCGCAGGGAATGATTCGGGAAAATGACGCGGGGCAGAAGGGCGGCAATGGGGCGCAGGAGCATGATACTATGCCTGAAACGGATGCAGGAGCTTCCGGGGAGGGGATGAATCCGGCGGAAGGAATGGGTTCGGCGGAAGGAGACAGGGGATTGGAAGAGAAGCAGCAGCGGGATTCGGATCATATTTCAGGAGAGGAAGTCATTCCCGGAAGGCAGGATTATCATCTGGAGGCATTCGGCGGGAATGTGTATTTTTTTGCGCCGGAGGACGACCCGGAGGAGGTGCAGGGGATACTGGAGGCAATCTGGAAAAAGCAGGAGAAAAATCAATTCGGTGACGACAGGTATGCAGTCTATTTCCTGCCCGGCGTCTATGACGAGAAGATCCGGGCAAAGGTGGGTTTCTATACGCAGATAGCAGGTCTTGGAGCTTCGCCGGACGATGTATCTCTTTATGACCTGACCTGTGACGCCAGGTGGCTGGGGGACAATAAGAATCACAATGCCACATGTAATTTCTGGCGGGGGGTAGAAAATCTGTCTGTCCGGGAATATGCCACCTGGGCGGTATCTCAGGCAACCTTCATGCGGCGTGTGCATATCGGAAAAACGATTTATCTCCATGACAGCAACGGCTGGGCCAGCGGCGGGTTCCTGGCGGACAGCAAGGTGGAGCTGGCGGTCAATTCCGGCACTCAGCAGCAATGGCTGTCCCGAAACTGTGACTGGAGCACCTGGATCGGTGAGAACTGGAATATGGTTTTTGCCGGAATCGAGGCGGGAAAGACGCCGGAGGGAACCTGGCCGGAGCATGCCTACACAGATGTGCCGGTGGTGGACTGCATCCGAGAGAAGCCTTTTCTGACTTATGATGAAGAGAGAGGGTTCGGGGTATACCTTCCGGAAATCAGGACAGAGGCGGTTGGCACAGACTGGAATCCCGGGGAATTCCTTCCCATGGAAACCTTTTATATAGCCGGAGCGGAGACAGATACGGCGGAAACCATGAATCGTGCCCTGGCGGAAGGGAAAAACCTGTTCCTGACCCCCGGAGTGTATGAATTGGATGCCGCACTGGCAGTTGACAGGGAGGGTACGGTGATCCTGGGGACAGGCCTTGCAACGCTCTGCTCCATGAAGGGAAACTCCTGCATGGAGGTGACAGGCGGCGGAGTGACGGTGGCGGGCATTTTGTTTGATGCCGGGCCGGAATCTACGGAGCATCTGCTGGCGGTGGGAGAGAAGTCGGCGGATGACAGCCGAGAAACAGCTGATGAGGCGGTCGCGGGGGAATCCCAGGCAGCAGGCAGCCGGAAAACAGCGGCCGGCGGGGAGGCGGCGGACAGCCGGACAGCAACAGACAGTGGGGAAGCGGTCGGCGGCGGAGAGACGACACCTGGCGTTACCCTGCTGGCGGATCTGTTTTTCCGTGTGGGCGGCGCAAAGAACTATGATACAGAGGTGGACTGTTGTGTGGAGCTTCATCAGGACGGCGTGATAGGGGACAATTTCTGGGTCTGGCGGGCAGACCACGGAAGCGGCGTGGGCTGGCGGCGCAACAGAGCCAGGAACGGAATCCGGGTGACAGGGGATGATGTGACGATCTATGCGCTGATGGTGGAGCATTTTCAGGAGTACCAGACAATCTGGGAAGGAGAAAACGGGGAAGTGGTCTTTTACCAGTGCGAGATTCCCTATGATGTGCCGAGCCAGGAGGAGTGGGTCAGCCATGACGGAGCGGTGAACGGCTTTGCGTCCTACAAGGTGGCGGATACGGTGGAGAGCCACCGGGCATGCGGACTCGGAATCTATCTGTACAACAGGGACGCCACAGTGGAACTGCACAGTGCAATGGAGATCCCGGAGGAAGCAGAGGGGATTCTTGTACATCATATATGTACGGTGATGATCACGGGGAATCCGGGTATTACCCATATCATTAATGAGCAGGGGGATGCGGTGGTGACTCCCGGCGCAAGGGCAGTGATCCTGGAGCGTTGAGTTTTCCATTTTTAAGGTTTATATTTGTCAAACTAACTGGTATAATAAAAATAACAGCAAATGCCGTCCATGATGTGGTGCGGGCAGAAAGGAGCGGTACAATCTCTATGATAAAAGTCCTGCCGGAGGCAGATTTGAAGGAAATTCAAAATGTTGCAAAAAGGCTGCTGAAGAAGCGTGGCGCGGAATGCCCATTTGCCTTGAAGAGCAGAGAGGATATTTACAGGGATCTTGAAGTCTCCCGCCAGCAGATTGCTGATGGGGATTATCAGGATGCCGGAGAGTTTTTGGCGGAGGTCAGGAAAGAGTATGGAAAGGATGTACAAGATGGCAAAAGTAAAAACTAAGATTGGCAATGATTTCTGTCCGCAGGCGCTGTTTCTTTATGGAACAAAGCAGGAAGACGGGCAGCCCCATTTTGGTCTTTTCAACTGGTTTGGATATTATCATTCTTCAGAGGGGCTCGGAGTAATGGCTTGTATAGGCGAGGAAAAGCAGACCAAGGATTTGATACGCAAAAATGGTGTGTTTTCAGCTAATCTCGTATCTGAACAGATGCTGCCGCTGGCAGATTATTATGGTTGTACCTATGGCAGGACTACACCTGATAAGATGAAGCGTCTGCCTGTTGTAGAATGGGGGCAGGTGCTGGACGTGCCGACCATTGCAGAAAGTCCCGTCAGTTTTGAACTGGAGGTGAAGAAATCAATTCCTATGGGAGACGGATCAGATATATTTCTCTGTTTGATCCGTAATGTGACAAAGGATGAAAAACTGCTGGATACAGCGGTTCCCTTTACGGAAAGACTGATGCAGGCCGCTCCGGTATTAGTTCCGGGCGAAGAGACATATGTCTCCATCGATGGAAGATATCTCGGGAAATGGGGAGAACCTATGAAAAAATAAAAGCGCATATTTCGGATGACAGTATTTTTGGTTGAGATCAGGACAATGGAGCGTCTTATCCGGATATTACACTCATACCGGCACTGGCGTAAAAAGGCTGTTGATCATCAGCGAAAAGGAGATTATGATTCGATTCAACAAGGCTTAACTGAAAGCGAAATAAATGAAAACATAAAGAACATTTTATATAGATTGCTATAATGAGTATGCAGGGGACAGTAACTAATCGCTAACCATTCATAGAAAGCAGGTGATTATATGCCAACGGGTATTGAAGTAATCAAAGCTGCTCTTGATGATTTTAAGAAGATTCAGAGGTATATGCTATTAGCTAAAAAAGAAAACGCTGCCGAAACATATGCTGAATTAAAAGAGGAATACCTGACGATAAAAGCATTATTCCGGCATCTTATTAGCAGTAAAATCCGGGGTGCAAAGCCTTTATGGAATCATGAAGGCTTTGCACCCTTTGACTAACTGTAAAATCGGGAAAAACCACAAAAGCAAAATACAGAAATTGTATATTTTATACAAAACTCAAAAAAACCAAAAGGTTTTAGTTGACAAATTGACCTATCGGTACTATGATAAGCTTGTAGTTGAGGTGAGCAACACAAAAACGTTTTTCTTGGTAAGTATGTCCTTATCAGATATACATAAGAGATATACATAAGGCGAAGGAGCTGCAGAAGATATAATGTCCGGTGGTCCGGGTAGAAAGCATTAGATTGAAAGCAGCTGAATTTTAAAACAAGAAAAACGTTTTGGTAAATTCTGGCACAAATATAAAAGCAGTGCCGGAAGCTCGATCAAAAAGAAACGGAGGATATTTATGAAAGCAAAGAAAGTATTGGGACTGTTTCTCTCTGTTGCCATGGTAGCCGGCGTGATGACCGGATGCGGCAACGGCGATAACGGCGACTCCTCAAATGGGGGGGGTAATGCGCAGGACAGCCAGCAGACGAACAACGGCGGCGATTCCGCCGGAGGAACTGCGGGCGGAGAAAATAGCGGTGGGGAAACCGCCAACACCACGCCTTTTTATCTTACGCTGGATCCGCAGGTGTCCGGAAGCATTGACGTTATGTGCTGGTCAGGCGACAGCGTGTATTACAGCGATCTGGGTCATATGACCATCGCAGACGAGGACTTGACCTCCAAGAACGTGGCTATGATGTATGCCATGGCAAAAAAATTCAATGAGATGTACCCTAATCTGAAAATCAATCTGTATGCAAAGACGGATGATCCGGACAGCAACGATACCACATGGGATCAGGAACTGGAGAATTTCAAGGCCGAGCATGGAAAATATCCCGATATTTATGCTTCTACCATGCTGCCGGACGACACGGCTAAGGGTATGGTGGCAGACCTGTCCGTATATTCGGACGATCCGCTTTACCAGTCCTTCAATGAATCCCTGATGGCTCAGATGAATTATTACGGCTTCCAGGCAGGCCTGCCTCAGTTTATGCAGCCCTGGGG
Source organism: Acetatifactor muris (assembly GCA_023664365.1). Taxonomy (GTDB): domain Bacteria; phylum Bacillota; class Clostridia; order Lachnospirales; family Lachnospiraceae; genus Acetatifactor; species Acetatifactor muris_B. The sequence continues at coordinate 21,587 of JAMPFR010000001.1, forward strand.
CGTGTTTGTAAACAAGGAGCTGGCTGAGGACAATAATATCGACGTTCCCGATCCCGACTGGAGCATTGAGGATTATACCGATTTTGTGACCTCTGCAAATAATACCAGCTTCTGGGGACTGGTTTACGGCAGCGCGACCCAGTTTATCCAGACCGGAACGGATACGGTTGTGAAGGCTATGAACGACGGAACCGAAATCAACATGGCTTCCGACCAGGTCATGAGCCTGCTGGATTATATCCCTCAGTGGTCTGAATACGAGATCTTCACAAAGAACGGTGAAGGCGCTGTGGATTCGGCTATTATGGATGACGGCTGGTGGTGGAGTTATCGCTTCTTCTGCCGCAATTACTGCCTGACGTCCGCAGGTGACCCCTGGATGGTTACAGATGCTGCAATGGGACAGAATGCGGACGGCACATGGCCTACCAATGCAGTCGAGTCCGGGGACTGGGACATTTATCCCAGACCTGCAACGGATTACAGAGGGAACACCGTAGGTATCGTTATTGACCCTATGGCAATCCACAACTACGCTATGGACGACGGAGATCCCGCATGGAGCGACGCGGAGAAGGCCCAGATGGATCTGGCGTATGCGTTCGGTTCCTACTGGTGCGGCGCAACCGAGGCAATGCAGGCGAGAGCTGACCAGCAGTGGAACAATGCAGGCGTTATGCAGAGCTGCTTAAATGACTCTTTCCCTCTGGTGACAGGCGATGCTTTCGACGAGCAGATGAAGATATGGTACTCCACCGTGAACCATGCGCCTTACGGCGATGCGGATAAGATGCCCGGCTTCCAGTATGTGGTACAGCTTTGGGAGGAAGGCCAGATCTGGGATGTATCCGACAAGTGCTATCCCTGGTATGTATATGAGGACGGCACCAGGAAAGAGTGCATCTATGAGTGGCTGAACCTGACAAACGCAGATGTTGTGGGCGTTCCTGTAACGGACGCCAGCTGGCTGGATACCGTAAAGGCAAATCTGCCTGAGTGGAACAAGAAGATGAATGCGAGACTCGAGGAGGCACAGAACTCTCTGAAGGAAGGTCTGAAGACCTACTATGGATTTACCGATGCTGATTTTTAACCCGGTAGTCTGATGATATAACAGGAAGGGCTTATTATTGGTGACACAGGGTGTTTGAAATAATAAGCCCTCTTTTTGAAAGAGGAGCACGCTCATGAAGTCGAAAAAGACAGGGATTTTCAGAAAAATTATCATAACCGCTGCCGCGGCGGCAGTGTGCGCCGGCGGCGTCTATCTGATTTTCAATATGAATCACGCCGAGTATGTGGAGGATGTCAGCCCTGAGGAGCTGAGGCAGGCGTATGAGCTTTTGTCCGGTTCTCTTGTCTCCTCAGACTATATGTATACGGATTATCTGAAATATCTTGATACGGGCTATGGACAGGGAAGCTATGCCGTTTCCCCGCAGAAGGGGGAGGCGAAGGACTTTGAGGCAGGGCAGGATCTGCCTGCCTATGAGGGAGATGCAGTGGTGCTGGACTATGAGCAGACTGCGGAATATAGAGTAAATGTGGATAAAACGGGAGTGTATTACCTGGCGGTGGATTATCTGTCCGCAGGCAATTCCTACCTTGATTATACAGTGGATGTGGCGCTGAACGGGGAAGCGCCGTATCAGGAGTGGAAGACGGTGGAGCTTGCCCTCTACTGGCAGGATGCGGTGGAGGAGTATCTGGTGGACAGATACGGGGACGAGATTGCTCCCACCCAGGAGCGCCTGAACCGATGGAACCATACCTGGCTTTACAATAATACTTATTCTTCCACCCACCCTTTGTACATAACCCTGGAGGCGGGGGAGAACGTGATTACCCTGACAAATCGTTCCAATGACGGCCTGGCGCTGGGCGCCCTTTATGTGGAGCCGCCTGTGGAGGATTGCCCTTCCTATGAGGAGTATGCCTCACAGTATGCGGACGCGAAGGTGGCAGGGAAAGGCGGCCTGATAGCCATTGGCGCCACGGACTATAAGATGAAAAATTCGGCGGAAATCATTTACCAGTCTACGGCAAATCCGTCTATGACGCCTTATGACGCGGAGTACAAGAAGCTGAATACCCTCTCCTGGACCAAGCCGGGAAATGAGATTACCTATGAGTTCGGCGTACAGAAGGAAGGGCTTTATAAGCTGGGCTTTCACTATATGAACGATAAGGAAGAGTTTAACTCCTATGAAAGCATAGCCATTGACGGCAATGTGCCTTTCCGGGAGCTGCAGTGCTACGCTTTTCCTTACAGTGACGGGGGCTGGGCCAATGAGGTGCTCTCTGACCCGGAGGGAAATCCCTATTATATTTATCTGACGGCGGGAACCCATACTCTTACCATTAAGACGGAGATGGAGCCGGTGATAGAGGCGTGGCGCTACGGCCAGCTGATTGCGGAGCATGTGACCCAGTTTTCCCTGGACATTAAGAAGATTTCCGGACAGGATGCGGATAAATACAGAACCTGGAAAATGACCCAGTACATACCGGAGATTCCGGAATATCTGGACGCCTACATGACCCTGATACAGCATATCCGTTATCTGCTCCAGCATGAGTCGGAGTACGGCATTAACGGCGCACTGCTTTCCTATCTGGATAAGGCGGAAATATTTATTGAAGAGATGGCGGAGTACCCTGATGAAATAGCCCTTTACACCACAAGCCTTACCGGCGCGGACAATTCCGTCCTGGTGGCGGTGAGCAGGTTTACTTCTTCCATTATGAACGTTAAGTTCTCACTGGATATGATTTATGCCTTTGGGGAGGATGAACTGCCGAAGGCGAAGGCGGGTATGTTCCAAAGCATCGGAAACGGCCTTGCCACGGTTTACTATTCCTTTACATCGGAGAAATACCGAACCGATTCTTCGGATGAGGAGGAGCTGACTATATGGGTATCCAGAGCATTGACCCATGTGGATCTGCTGCAGAAGCTTGCGGATACGGAGTTTACGCCGAAGACCGGCATTAAGGTCAAGATTTCGGTTATGCCGGACGCCAATAAGCTGACTCTGGCGTCGGCGGCGGATCAGACGCCGGACATTGCCCTGGGGCTGATTTCCCATATGCCCTTTGACCTGGCCTGCCGTGACGCCCTGTATGACCTGACGCAGTTTGATGATTTCTGGGAGACTGCCAACCGCTTTGTGGCAGGTGCGCTGGTACCTTATACCTACAACGAGGGCGTATACGCCATACCGGAAACATTGGATTTCGACGCGGTGATTTACCGCACGGATATTTTTGAAAATCTGGGCCTGGAGGTGCCGGATACCTGGGAGGAGCTGATTGAACTGCTTCCCAGCCTGCAGCGGTACGGCATGAACTTTTACCACAATATTTCCTCCGGCGTGGGCTATAAATGGTTTTACCAGACCACGCCTCTGATATTCCAGAACGGCGGCAGCCTGTATCTGGAGAACGGCACGGCTACGGCCATCGATGCGCCGGAGGCCGTGAAGGGCTTGAAGCAGCTGGGAGACTTGTTTGTGGCATACTCCCTGGATACCCAGGTGCAGGAGTTCTTTAATTCCTTCCGGTATTCCGTGCTGCCCATAGGCATTGTGGATTCCAACAACTATGTGCTGATTAAGAACGGCGCTACGGAGCTGGAGGGGCAGTGGGCGCTGGCGCCTTACCTGGGAACGGTGCAGGAGGACGGAACCATTAACAGGAACTTTATTGCCAATGGTACAGGGGGCGTTATCTTTGCAGATACACAGATGCCCGAAGAGGCATGGGAGTTCATGAAGTGGTGGACGGATACGGAGACCCAGGTGGAATATACCTACACCCTGCGATCCACCTACGGCGACACTTATTTCTGGCTGCCCTCCAATGTGGAGGCGCTGGAGCAGGCGCCCATCGATCAGGATGACAAGGAGGTGATCCTGGATATGGTGCAGTGGCTCAGGGACGTGCCCAGGACCCCGGGACAGTACCTGCTGGAGCGTTCCATTTCGGATATCTGGAACACCATGGTGTTCGACGGTACGTCGGCGCAGGTGGCGGCGGATGAGAAGGTGATTGCCATCAACCGTGAGATCAAAAAGAAAATGCAGGAGCTTGGCTTCTACGACGAAGAGGGAAATATGATAAAGAGCTATATTATCCGGGATGCGGACTGGATACAGGAGCAGATGGATAAAGCGAAAAAGGGAGGTGAGTAGGCATGCAGCAGATGAAAAAGAGAAAGAAGTTCAATAAAGAGGACGGAAGAGCATACCTGATGCTGCTGCCTTATATCCTTCTGTTCTCCACATTTATTCTGGTGCCGGTGCTGATTGCGGTGTATCTGTCCTTTACCTACTTTGACGTAATCAACGCCCCCACCTTTACGGGACTGCTGAACTATATTACTCTGTTTACCCAGGATGAGGTGTTCTTAAAATATGTACTGCCAAACACCTTCCTGTATGCCCTGATTGTGGGGCCGGGGGGCTATGTGCTGTCTTTCCTGCTGGCCTGGATGCTGGCCCAGATACAGCCCATACCCAGAACCATACTGGCGCTGTGCATCTACACCCCTTCCATGCTGGGTCAGGTATTTATCGGCGTCATCTGGAAGACCATTTTCTCCGGCGACCAGTCCGGCTGGGTGAACAGTCTGCTGCTGCAGTGGGGGCTCATCGACACACCCATTCAGTTCCTGCTGACAAAGGATTACTTTATGCTGATTATGATTATCGTCTCCCTGTGGTCCGCCATGGGCATCGGGTTCCTGGCTATGATCTCCGGCATTCTGAATATCGACCAGGAGCTGTATGAGGCGGCCTATGTGGACGGACTTAAGAATCGGTTTCAGGAGATCATTTACATCACCGTGCCCTCCATGAAGCCCCAGATGCTGTTCGGAGCGGTCATGGCGATTGTAAACGCTTTTAACATGGGCTGGATCGGCGTGACCTTAAGCGGCGCCAATCCCACGCCGGAATATTCCGGCCAGTTGATTACCAACCACATAGACGACTACGGCTTTATCCGGTATGAGATGGGATATGCCGCCGCCATTTCCGTGGTGCTTCTGCTGATTGTGTACGCCTTTAACGTTGTGGCCCACCGGCTGTTCGGTGAGAAGGATTGAGAGGAGGGAGCAGAATGAGTAAGAAAAGAAAACAGAAACGGGGTAATTTTCAGGGCTCCCGCATCAATCCCAGGCATTTCTCAAAGGGGCAGCTTAAATTTTACATCATCCTTGTGCCTCTGTCCCTGTTTATGATTCTGCCTGTTGTGATGCTGGTGAGCCGGGCGTTCATGCCTCTGGGCGAGCTGTTTGCCTTTCCGCCCCATATTATCGCCCGCAATCCTACCACCAATAACTTCAAAAGCCTGTTCGCCCTGTCCAGCACAACGGGAGTTCCCATGCTGCGATACCTGCTGAATTCGGTTATCGTGACGGTGCTGACGGTGCTGCTGAACCTGGTGATTACCATACTGGGAGCGTATACCTTCGCCAAAAAGAATTTTAAGGGCAAGGCCGTACTGTTTGAAATCAATCAGCTGGCGCTGATGTTTGTGCCTACGGCAGTTGCCATTTCCAGATACCTGGTGATCGTGAAGCTGAATCTCACGGACACCTGGCTGGTGCATGTGCTGCCTCTGGCGGCCATGCCCGTAGGCTTATTCCTGGTGAAGCAGTTTACGGATCAGATACCCGACGCGCTGATAGAGGCGGCAGTCATGGACGGCGCAAGGGAGATGACTATTGTGCGCAAGATCATTGTGCCCCTGATTAAGCCGGCTCTTGCCACCTCCATAGTGCTGACCTTCCAGCAGGTCTGGATGGCGGTGGAAGCATCCAACAACTATGTGAACAATGACACCATGCGGACGCTGGCGTATTACCTGAACTCCCTGTCCACCAACAATACCGTTGCGGCGGCAGGCATGACGGCGGCGGCTTCGGTGCTTCTGTTTCTACCGAATTTGCTGATATTTATCTGTATGCAGTCTCAGGTTATGAATACCATGAGCCATTCCGGAATCAAGTAGGGAGGACGAGTGATGAGAAGACACGGAAAAATGAGGCGGGGCCTGTTTCTGCTGGCTGTTGCCTGCCTGGTACTGCAGCTTCCCATGCAGGCCAGCGCAAATCAGGCCACATCCTACACCTATGCGGCGGATGAAAACGGTTACTGGGTGCGGACTCAGGACGCTTATCTGCCGGATAAGACGGTGACGGAGCTGGGGCTTTCCGGCCCGGAGGATTTGTTCATCGATGAGAATAATATGCTTTATATAGCGGACACCGGCAACCGGCGTATTCTGAAATATGACATTGCCGGGGGCGAAATCGCGGCGGAGCTGACCAGCAGCGAGTTTACGGCGCCCAGAGGGGTCTATGTGACGGAGGAAGGGGATATTTATGTGGCGGACTCCGGGGCCAAGGCGGTTCTGATATTCAATCGGGAGTTTGAGCTGACGGGTAAGCTGGGAAGGCCGGATTCACCGATTTTTGCAGATACCAATTATGAGCCCAAGCGTGTGGCTGTGGATGGCGGCGGAAATGTGTACCTTATCGGAGAGGGCGTTTACAACGGCGTCATCCAGCTGGCGAAGACGGGGGAATTCCTGGGGTATTTTGCGGTAAACGACGCAGACCTGACTTTTGCGCAGAGACTGCAGCAGCTGCTTTTTACCAGAGCACAGCTGGCAAACCTGGTGGACATCAATCCCACGGTATTTACCAATGTGTTTGTGGACAGGAGCGGCATTGTGTACACGGCCACCAGCGGCACCAACCGGAACGGCATGAAGAAGCACAGCACCAACGGCGGCAACATGTTCAAGTCCGACGTGTGGTCCTACGACAGCCTGACGGATTTATATGTGGATGACAGTGGTCTGATTTATACCTGCTCCTCAGAGGGGTATGTGAATATTTACTCCAAGAACGGGGAGGAAATATTCAGCTTCGGTTCCTATGTCACCACCGTTGATATTTCGGGGCTGTTTACCAGCCTGCCCTCCATTGCCGTGGACAGGGACGGCAATATCTGGGCGGTGGACGGCAGCAAGGGCTATCTGCAGTCCTTTAAGCCTACGGAGTACGCACAGATGGTGTACGGCGCCATGGATTTATATGAGGAAGGGCGCTATGAGGAGGCCATGGAACAGTGGAACCAAGTGCTGAAGCTGAACCAGATGTCCATCCTGGCGCATAACGGCGTGGGCAAGGCGTATCTGCATGCGGAGGACTACGAGGCGTCCCTGGAGCATTTTGAGGTGGCGAATAATAAGGATTTTTACTCCCAGGCCTACTGGGAGGTGCGGAATAAGTGGCTTCAGAAATGGCTTGGCCCTATCCTGGGGATTGTGATTGGCCTGCTTGTGGTAAGGAAGCTTGTCAAGGTCATTGACGGGAAAAAGGGCGGACGCCTTGCGGCGGCAAAGCAGCGGGCGGGAGAGAAGGCAAAGAGCCTGCCGGTGCTGAAGGATCTGATTTATGCGCTGAAGACGCCCAGACACCCTATCGACTATTATTACGAGATTCGTAAGTACAGACAAGGGTCCGTGTCGGCGGCAACTGTGATATACGGGCTTTTCTTCCTGGATTTCATGGCGTTTAAAACCCTGAAGGGTTTTATCTACCAGACCATGAAGGTGGAGGACATGGATATCGGATCCATTGTGTTGGGCTTCTTTATTCTGCTGGGGCTGTTCATCATCTGTAATTACCTGGTGACCAGCATCAATGACGGTGACGGAACCTTTAAGCAGATATACATGATTCCGGCCTACGGACTGATGCCTGCCATGCTTTCGCTGTTGATTGTGACACTGGTCTCCTATGTGATGACCTATAATGAGTCGTTCCTGCTGACCATCGTATTGATTATCGGAATTACCTGGAGTGTGATTACCATATTCATGGGCCTGCAGACAGTACATGATTATACCTTTGGTGAGACGGTGAAAAGTATTGTCCTCACGGTGGTGTTTATGGTTATCGTGGCGGTAATCGGAATCATTATCTCCATTATGTGGGATAGCCTGTATTCCTTCCTTGCCGCAGTGGGAAAGGAGATGATTCAGAATGTCATATAAGAACGGAAAGAGAACACTTAAAAAGCTGGCGGCGCTTATGCTTGCAGCGGGATTCGGGTCTGTCTCCATGAACGTTCAGGCCTATGTGCCCACCAACAGAGATACCAAAGTGGCTCCCGAAAAGGCGGAGTACACACCGGAGGAGTATTCGGAGTATGAGCTGCTCTCCGAGACCGGAACGGTGAGATATTACTGGCGGGAGGACAGGGACATTCTGGCCATTGTTGACAAGGAAACCGGCTTCTGTATTAAAACAGGCGCGGATCTGCCCTTTTCCGGCGCTGTCAAGGATGCGGTGAAGGAGCTGGAAAAGGCGGGAGCGGGAGCAAAGGAAATTCTTGCGGCGGCGGAAAGCTATGCGGATGACCTGAACACTACTTATGTGGGCATTGCCAATTCCCTGATTACCATAGAGTACTATGAAAGCGACAAGATTAAATATCTGTCCTCTGCTTCCGAGGAGGATGCAGAGTCCGTTCTGAGTAAGGCGGAGGACGGCAGATACTGCCTGGATATAAATTTCACCGGGATCGACGTCCAAATGAAGGTATACCTTACCCTGAAGGAGGACAGCGTTGACTATTACATTCCCGGCGGTGAGATGGGCGGAAGCGGCCTGAACAAGCTGGCTGCGGTGGATATTTCTCCCTTCCTGGGAGCCAGCGGCGGACGGATGAACGTGATGAATCCGGATACCCTGGAGTGGGAGACTTTTGACAGCTACCGGGTGCCCGGTTATGTGCTGGTGCCGGACGGCAGCGGCAGCCTGATCCGGTTTGCGGACAATACCTCCACCTTCAATTCCTATGTGGGGGATGTGTACGGCAAAGATTATGCCACCGAGACATATTATAACTTTGCTTATTATGACGACGTGCCTGTGAAGGATCCTGTAATGCCTGTGTTCGGCATTGCCCACGGCAGCGGTCAGATGGCTTTTGCGGCCTGGGCCAACCGGGGGGCGGAGTATATGGAGATTGTCGTCAATCCAGACGGCACCAGAGGGACCACATACACCTGGGCGTATCCCAGATTTGAACTGAACATCAATTATTACCAGCTGTATGATGAAAAGGGCAGCGGCTTTTTCAAGCAGATGGATGAGATTTATCAGTATGACATTGATATGACCTATGCCTTTTTGTTCGGGGACGGCAGCGACGGTACTCCGGCGGCGGATTATACCGGTATGGCAAGGGTTTACAGGGAGTACCTGATTGCGGAGGGTGAACTGACGCCCCTGGAAAATGCGGAGGGCGACATCCCCATACGTCTGGACTTTATCATGGCGGATTCCAAGAGCGGCATTGTGGGCAGCGATCAGGTTGAGGTAACCACTGTGGAGGATGTGGAAGAGATTTTGAACCGGATAACCGCAGGAGGGATTACCAATATTAATTCCGGCCTCATCGGCTGGCAGAAGAAGGGAGAAAGCCTTTCGAAGCCCTATAAAATGTCCTTTTCCGGCGCTATCGGCAGCAAGGGGGACTTTAAAAAGCTGATTGAGAGCTTCGGAGAGAGGGGAATAGACATTTCCCTTTCCAGAGACGTTATCACAATCAACAAGGATATGATTGGTTATTACAACACGGCGGTAAGGTGTATCAGCAACTGGTACTTAAGCATCGACAAGGAGGCAATCCTGCCGGAGAATGTGCCCACCAGCCTGTTCAGCTATGCCACGCCTGTAAAAGCCGCCGGCTGGATTCAGACCCTGGCCGACAAGACGTCAGGCTTTTCAGCCAGCCTGACTCTGGCGGAGATGCCCCATGTGCTGACCTCCAACTGGAACAGGGACGGGGTGGTGACCAGCCTGACGGATGCGGTGGAGTTGTACCGGAATACCTTGAGCGGGATAAATCAGAAGACTCTGCTGAATCTGGAAAACCCTCATATGTACCTCTGGAAATATACGGACAGGTATCTGCAGATTCCCGTGGGCAGTTCCCAGTATGTTTTTGAGACGGATACGGTGCCTTTCCTGGAGATGGTGCTTTACGGAACCATGGAGCTGTACGCGCCCTATGCAAACTTTTCCTTCTACACACAGGACAGCATTCTGCGGATGATTGATTACAATATTTCACCCTCCTTTATTCTTTCAAAGGAGCCGTCCTATAAGCTGGCGGATACCTTTTCCGCAAATTTCTACTCCACGGAGTATTCTCTGTATGAGGAGCTTATCCGGCAGGTGTACGGGACAATCAACGAAGTGTTAAGCCAGGTGCAGGGCTTTGAGTGGGTAAACAGATATGTGCCTGAGAACGGAGTGGTAATCAACACTTACCAAAAGGGCAGTGAAACCAGATATGTGATTATCAATTATACAGAGAACCAGGTGACTTATCAGGGAACCACTGTTGCGCCGGAGAGCGCGGCGGTGGTGAGATAGGAGGTGTGAGCGATGGCTGAGAAAACCGTAAAGAAAACGGCGCTCCGAAAGAGCGGGCGTACCAAGAGCTATGAAAAGCGTCAGAACCGTCTGGGCTATGGGTTCATGCTTCCCTGGATTATCGGGTTCGTGATTTTTACGCTGGTTCCCTTCGGTGCAACCATTGCCCTAAGCTTTTGCAATGTCAGTACCAATATTACGGGTTATGACATTTCCTTTGCAGGGTGGAGCAACTATTATACGGCCTTTTTCCGCAATACGGAATTTGTGCCTGCTCTGGGGGCGTTTATCGCCATGGTGGTGCCGTACACCTTTGTGATTATTATTGTGTCCTTCTTTCTGGCGTATCTGCTCAACAAGATACAGGTGGGGAAAGGACTCATGAGAACCATTTACTTCCTGCCGGTAATCATTATGTCCGGCCCCGTTATGAGCCAGATACTGGATCAGGCGGATGAAGCGGTGCAGATGGCTCAGGGGACGGGCAGCGGATACGAAGGGATCTTTATCCTGGAGATGATCCGCAGCTATTCTCCCCAGATTGCAAGGTTTATGGGGGATATATTTGACCAGCTGACTATGATTCTCTGGTTTACGGGCATTCCCATTGTGCTGTTTGTCAGCGGGCTGCAGCGCATTAATATTTCCCTGTATGAGGCGGCAAAGATTGATATGGCAAACGAGTGGCAGATTCTCTGGAAGATTACCATACCCATGATTAAGCCCACGGCGCTGGTGGCTACCATTTTCACCATTGCCCAGCTGGGAACCTATGATACCAGCGCGATCTATTCGCTGATTAAGACGGCGACGGGCAATACCAACGGAGGCTTTGGCTTTGCGGCCACCTATTCCTGGATTTACTGCATCATTGTTTTGATTATCATCGGGCTGGGATGTCTGATATTTAAGGAGAGGCAGCCAAGGAGGCGTGACATATGGTAAAGACGGCAAAAAATAAAAACAGGGTAAAGGTAAAGCACGACTTTAAGTGGTGGCGTAACCGGATTGCAAAGATTGCCATTTACTTTGTGCTGATCTGCGTAGGATTTGTGTATCTGGAGCCTATTTTTGAAATAATTGCGAAGACCTTTATGTCCGCGGAAGACATTATAGATCCTTCCGTCAACTGGCTGCCCAGAAGCTTTTCCTTAAACAATCTGAAGGTAGCCTCCAATGTGCTGAAGGTGGGGCCTACTCTGCGGAATACCATTCTGTGGTCCGGCGGCATGGCAGTGGCCCAGACCATTGTGTCCGCCCTTACGGGGTTTGCATTGTCCAGATATGATTTTAAATTCAAGAGGTTCTGGTTTGTCATGATTGTACTGGCGTTTATTATTCCTACGCCGGTGACTATGGTGCCCAGGCTGATGATGTTCGTCACGGCCCAGGAGGCAACGGCAATCCAGCTTATCGGAACGGCGCTTCCCCAGGCCCTGATGGCTCTGCTGGGACAGGGAGTGTATTCCACGGTGCTGATTCTGGTGTTTTACACCTCATTTAATATGATTCCCAGGGTTCTGGATGAGGCGGCCCAGATTGACGGCGCATCCGCCATGAAGGTATTCTGGTTTATCGTTGTGAAGATGTCGGCTGCCACAATGCTGGTGGTGTTCCTGTTCTCCTTTGTGTGGAACTGGAATGAAACCTATATCACAGGCACGTTGATGCGGAATAATATCGAACTGCTGCCTGCAAAGCTGAATATGTTCAACAGCGAATTTGACAGCCTGGTATCCGCCCAGGGCGGGGCATTTAAGCTGAATGAGGCTTATAAGATGGCGGCTACCCTGATTTCCATTTCGCCGCTGCTTATCCTGTATGCGTTCGTGCAGAAGCAGTTCATTCAGGGCATTGAGAATACGGGAATTACCGGCGAATAGGTGCAGTATCAGCGGTATAGATGGTTTGGAGGAGTGACATGGGAAGAAAGCGGATGAGGACAGGAGTTTCGGCAGCAGTGCTGGCGCTGGCGGTCATGCTCACAGGCTGCGGCGGAGGCACCCAAAGTGACGAATTACAGAGCGGAGCGGCCGGAGAGGGCATAGAGAAGAACGAGAGCGGCTACCGGGTAGGGGGCTCTCTGTCCGGCGCTTATGTGGATCCCGATGAAAGGCCTCTCGAGAAGGAGCTGAAGGCTGCGGGCTTTACATATGACAGGGACAGCCTGACCTATGAACTGGTCTGGGCCGATGAATTCGATTATGAAGGGGAGCCGGATCCGGAGAAGTGGAGTTATGAGACAGGCGCAGGCGGCTGGGGCAACCATGAACTGCAGAATTATACCAAGGGCGACAATGCGACGGTGGCGGACGGCGTGATGACCATTGAACTCCGGAAGGAGGAGGACGGGCAGTATACCTCCACCAGGCTGGTCAGCCGGAACAAGGGAGACTGGACCTATTGTAAGGTGGAAGCGTCCCTGAAGCTCCCGTCGGGGCTGGGCACCTGGCCCGCCTTCTGGATGATGCCTACGGATTCCGTTTACGGAACCTGGCCCAAATCCGGTGAGATTGACATTATGGAGCATGTGGGCTACGACCAGGATGTGATTGTGGAGACAGTGCATACGGAAAAGTACCACGGCGGCCAGGGAAAGGGAAAGAGCTTTCCCACGGAGGGCGTCAGTGAGGCGTTCCATACCTATGGGGTGGAGTGGCTGCCTGACAAAATGATTTTCAGCATTGACGGGGAGGAGAAGTTTACCTACGACCCTTTCAATTACAGCGGCAGCCCTGACAGTGAACTCTGGCCCTTTGACAGGGATTTTTACCTGATATTCAACCTTGCCTTCGGCGGGGACTGGGGCGGTGCAAGAGGAACGGATGATTCTTATTTTCCTGTGGAATACGAAGTGGATTATGTGCGGGTATACCAGAGCCCGGAGATTTCAGCTCTGACGGAGGAGCGGTGAGCGCAAAAGGAGGTTAAGGTGAGTAATTACACATTAGAGGGCGATAAATTTATGATTGAAAATTATACGGAGGTTCCGGCGTTTTCCAGTTTTCTGCCCGGACTTTCCGGCGTGAAGGGCATCCCGGTATGGTCCTTCTACACCAACAGGGGCCAGGGAATCAACAGCTTCGGCATTCATCACAAGGGGAACGCCATGATGGAGTTCAACCCCGCAAATACGGCATATGAGAGTACGCCCATAAAGGGCTTCCGTACCTTTGTCAGGGCGGGCGGGGAATATTTTGAACCCTTCTGTACCTATGCCCCCGAAGCAAAGCGCCGGATGGAGATTGAAAAGAACGTGCTGACTGTTTCCGAGGAAAGCCACGGACTTAAGATAACGGTGTGCTATATCATCCTGCCGGGAGAAAATATCGGCGCCCTGGTGCGCAGGGTGAAGGTAGAGAACCTGGAAGACAGCCCGCGGGAACTGGAGCTTCTGGACGGTATGCCCCAGATTATTCCCTATGGAATTCAGAACGGCCAGTATAAAGAGATGTCCAATCTGTTCAAAAGCTGGGCGGACATCAAAAACATTGAAAACAGAGCGCCCCTTTACACTATGAGGGCTTCCAGCGACGATTCCGCGGAGGTATCGGAGATAGAAGGCGGTTACTTCTATCTGGCCGTGGCGGACGGGGAATTGCAGCAGGTTATCTATGATAAAAAAGTGATTTTTGACTATGACGATTCCATGGTAAATCCGGTAGCTTTCCGGGAGAAGGGACTGGAGGGCGTACTGGCCGGGCAGCAGTGCTTTGCAAACAAGGTGCCCTGCGGGTTCATCCCTGTGAAGACCACGCTTAAAGCCGGAGAGAACTATGAGCTTACGGCATATGCGGGCTTTGCCTCTTCCATAAATCTGCTGAATGAAAAAGCAAAATGCTTCTGCGGGGAAGGGTATGCGGAGCGCAAGACAAAGGAGGCCAGAGAACTGGTAGATTCCTTTACGAAGGACGTGTGGACCAAATCCGCCAATCCCCTGTTTGACAGGTATATGGAGCAGTGCTATCTGGATAATTTCCTCAGGGGCGGAATTCCCTTTGTCATGGGCAAGGGAGATCATAAGGCAGTGGTGCATCTGTTCAGCCGGAAGCACGGGGATCCGGAGCGGGATTACAACTTCTTTTCCATTGCGGGCGAGTACTATTCCCAGGGCAACGGCAATTATCGGGACGTCTGCCAGAACCGCAGGAACGACGTGTTCTTCAATCCGGCCATTGAGGATTTCAATGTGCGGCATTTTTACAGCCTGATACAGATGGACGGGTATAATCCGCTGGAGATCAGGCCCTGTACCTTTGTGCTCCCGGAGGAGAGCAGTAAGGCTGCTGCAGAGCTGGTGGCGGAGCATGTGGAGGATCCGGAGGGCAGAGTCGCCGCTATACTGAAAAAGCCCTTTACCCCCGGACAGATCACCAATGCCGTTGCGGCGCATCAGTTGAAGGTGACGGGGGACGAGGAGGAGCTGGTAAACGGCCTCATCGGACTCAGCACGGAGCAGATAGAAGCAGGATTTGGGGAAGGCTACTGGAGCGACCACTGGGATTACAATCTGGATCTGGTGGAAAATTATCTGCTGGTGTATCCGGATAAAAAGGAGAGCCTTCTGTTCGGGGACGACAGCTATGGTTTTTATGACAGCATAGGCGTTGTAAGGCCCAGAAGCGACACATATGTCATAAATAAGGGAAAGGTACGGCAGTACGGCTCCCTGTATCACTGCAAGGAGAAGGGAGCACGTCCCGGCTTTGTGGAAAACGGCACCAACTGGCTGAAGGACAGACAGGGAAATAAGGTGACAACTACTCTGTTCGGCAAGATGATAACCTTGGCGGTAAACAAGTTCGCTCTGCTGGATTCCTTTGGTATGGGAATTGAGATGGAGGGCGGAAAGCCGGGCTGGAACGACGCCATGAACGGCCTGCCGGGGCTCTTTGGCAGCGGAATGCCGGAGACGCTGGAATTAAGGCGGCTGGTTGATTTCCTGCGGGAGGAGGCAGCAGGCCATTCTCCGGCGGAGGAGGTCAGACTGCCCAGGGAGCTTGCCGCCTTTATGAGAGACATTTATGCCCTTTTGCAGGAGCAGCTTTCCGACTTTGACTATTGGGACAGGGTGGCGGCGCGCCGGGAGAGCTTCCGGGAGGAAATTAAATTTGAGGTAAGCGGAAATCTGACGGCTCTTTCCTTTAAGGAGCTTAACGGAATCTTAAGCGCATTTTCGGAGAAGCTGGACAGGGCGGCGGCAAAGGCCATGGAGTACGGCGGAGGAATCATGCCTACCTATTTCACTTATGAAGCGGCAGAGTTTGAGGAGGTGCTGAATGAGGATGGCACACCCAGGATCAGCCCTTACGGACTGCCAAGCGTCAGGGTGAAAAAATTTGATCTTGTACAGGTGCCTTATTTCCTGGAGGGCCCGGCCAGAATGCTTTCCGCCTGCGGCAGGAAGGATCGGAAAACAGCGGCGGAAATGTGCGACGGGATTAAAGAGACGGATATATATGACAAAAAGCTGAAGATGTACAAAACATCAGAATCCATTGAGGGCATTTCCATGGAGAACGGCAGGGTTCGGGCGTTTACACCGGGCTGGCTGGAGCGGGAGAGCGTCTTCCTGCATATGGAGTACAAATATTTCCTGGGGATGCTGAAGGCCGGACTGTACGACAGGTTTTATGAGGCTGTGAACGATGCGCTGATTCCTTATCAGAAGCCGGAGATCTACGGCCGGAGCATCCTGGAGAATTCCTCCTTCCTTGCTTCCGGCGCCAATCCGGATCCTTCCGTCCACGGGCAGGGCTTTGTGGCCAGGCTTTCCGGCTCCACGGTGGAGATGCTTTCCATGTGGCTGGGAATGTTCCTGGGAGAAGGGGGCTTTACCTTTAGGGATGGGAAGCTTGGATTTATTCTTGCGCCCAGGCTGTCCCGGGAGATGTTCGACGGGAAGGGAGAAGCGTCCTTCATGCTGCTGGGAAGCTGCAAGGTCACCTACCACAATGAGTCGGGAAAAAATACATACGGTGAGGACGGAGCAGAGGTCTGCCGCATGGAATTATTTGAAGAGAGCGGCGGCAGCCACAAAGCGGAAGGCTGCGTTTTAGAGGAAGAACTGGCATTGAAGTTAAGAGAGGGCGGAATCTGCAGGATCGACGCATATCTTGCGTAGTGTGAGAAGAATTCTTTGCACATATTGCAGGTGTATGTCCCGGTATGTTCAGATGCGGCGGCATTGCCCGTACCGCCCGGAGGGCATTATGGAGGGGAAAATGAAGGGATATTCGTATACGGATCAATACGGCTCATTTCATATGGAAAACCCGGAACAGAGCAGTTATCTGTATTTTCCGCTGGCAGGTGAGTCCGGCCTGAAGGCGAGCGTTACACCCCTGTTGGGGGGAGACAGCAAGATAGACCAGAATACATTCCTGTTGGAGCCGGTGAGTGTGGAAAATCTGCATACTTCAAAGAGTACCCGGAACTTTTGGTGCATTCTGGAGGAACAAAAGGTATGGTCCGCCACGGGCGCTTCCGCAGAGACGGAAGGGCTGAAAGGAACGCCGGAGGAAGAGAAAAGCGCTCTGGACGCCGGCGTGATGTGGCACCGTGTGACAAGGAAGTCGGGAAGATATTCCCTGACTTCCGAAATCACTTCCTTTGTACCCTGTGACAGGCGCACCTTTGAGGTTATGTCCGTAAAAATAAAAAATCCGGGAGAGACGCCGGTCAGCTTTATTCCCGTGGCAGCCATACCCCTGTACGCCCGCTCGGCGGACAATGTCCGGGATCACCGCCATGTCACATCCCTGCTTCACAGGATAAAGGTGAATCAGTGGGGTGTGGAGGTGACGCCTACACTTACCTTTGATGAAAGAGGGCACAAGAAAAACGATTTGTCCTATTTTGTGTACGGAGCGGACGGAGAAGGCAGGGGGCCGGAAAGATGCTGCCCCAGGACGGAGGACTTTATCGGGGAGGGCGGCAGTCTGGCCAGGCCGGGGAGCCTTTGGGAATTTGACAGCGACGGCTGGGTGAAGGCGCCCCGTGAGGCTGAGACAGCGGTGTATGAGACTGCAGGAGGCGAAGCAATGGGCGCCCTGGCCTTCCGGAGGCGGACCCTGGGGCCGGGAGAAGAGGCCTGCTTTTGCATCTGCATGGGAATTACGCCTATTGAAGAGCGGGAGACGCTGGGGGAAAGCCTGATGAAGGAATACGGCACATCTGCCGGGGTGGAAGCGGCGTTGGAGAAAGTGCAGAGGCAGTGGCGGGAAAAGATAAATGTCCGGTTTGAAACAGGAAAGCGGGATTTGGACGGATACCTGTACTGGGTGGCATTCCAGCCTATTCTGCGCAGGATGTACGGCTGTTCCTTCCTGCCCTATCACGATTACGGCAAGGGCGGCAGGGGATGGCGGGATTTGTGGCAGGACTGCCTTGCGCTGCTGATTATGGAGCCGGACGGTGTGAGAAGGATGCTGCTGGAAAGCTACGGCGGCGTGCGCATGGACGGCACCAATGCAACCATTATCGGACAGGGGCCGGGAGAGTTCCTGGCGGACAGAAACAATATTGTCCGGGTCTGGATGGATCACGGCGTCTGGCCCTTTATCACTACTTTATTTTATATTATGCAGACCGGAGACCTGGCTGTGCTGCACCAGCAGGTGTCCTATTTTAAGGACAGTCAGATTTGCCGGGGAGAGGACAGGGATACGCAGTGGGAGCCGGAGCAGGGAACCCTGCAGAGAAGTCCCGCAGGAGTGGTGACAGGTACGGTGCTGGAGCATATCCTGCTGCAGAACATTACCGCCTTTTATGATGTGGGTGAGCATAACCATATCCGGCTGCGGGGGGCGGACTGGAACGACGCCTATGACATGGCCGGGGAAAACGGAGAGAGCGTAGCCTTTACGGCGGCCTACGCAGGCAATCTGGAGCAGCTTGCGGAGCTGACGGAGCGTTACGCCGCCACAGTGTCGGAATCCATGGAATTTCAGCAGGAAATTTTATGCCTGCTGCAGGCGCGGCCTGAGATGTATGATTCCGTGGCGGAAAAGCAGAGATTTGCAAAAGAGTATTACAACTCCTGCAGGCATGAACTGACGGGGAAAAAGCAGCGGGTTTCCCTGGCGCAGGCGGCAGAAACCCTGCGGGGTATGGCAGACTGGATAAAGGAGCATATCAGGAAGACGGAATGGGTGGAAACGCCGGAGGGCGGGTTTTACAACGGTTATTATGACAATCATAAAAACAGGCTGGAGGGAAGCTTTCCGGGGGGAACCCGCATGACCCTGACCAGCCAGGTCTTCCCCATTATGTCAGGCACTGCCACGGAGGAACAGACAGAAAAGATTGTAAAGGCGGCGGACAGGCTGCTGTATGAGCCAAAGCTGGGAGGCTATAAGCTGAACACGGACTTTGGCGAGCTTAAGGACGACATGGGCCGGGCCTTCGGCTTTGCCTATGGGCACAAGGAGAACGGGGCGGTCTTTTCCCATATGGCGGTTATGTACGCCAATGCGCTGCTGCGCAGGGGGTTTGTGCGGGAGGGCTATCAGGCTCTGGACGCGCTGTACAGGCAGGCCTCCGACTTTGAGCGCAGCCGCATTTACCCCGGACTGCCGGAGTACTTTGACGACAGGGGAAGGGGCATGTATCCGTACCTTACAGGCTCTGCCAGCTGGCTGCTGATGACTATGGTGACGGAGGTCTGCGGGGTAAAGGGCTTTTACGGGGATTTGAGTCTGGAGCCTAAGCTGGTAAGGGAGCTGTTGGATGAACACCGCAGGCTGGAGGTGCGCCTGCAATTTGCGGGAGTGCCTTTGCACATTTGCTTCCGGGCGCAGCAGGAGCAGGATGTTTACACCCGGGTAAAGAGTCTGACCCTGGACGGAGCGCTGATACAGGGAAACAGGATCCCCAGAGAGGCGCTGCGGGGCGGGGACGGTGAGAAGGAAATTCTGGTACAAGTGTGAGAAGAATTTCTAATTGCCTTCGGCAATTTTCGCTCACAGCATAGGCTGTTTCGCGAAGAAATTCTAATCTCACACTGAAGAATCGCAAGGGAAGCGATTCTTCTCATTGATTGTTTGTGCCTGCTGCGCAGGCATGGCGGGAAGCCGGAGGAGCAGAGATATGTTTGAGAGGATGAAGGAGTATCATCTGGTCTGGTCGGATGAATTTGACTACGAGGGGAAACCGGATCCGGAGAAGTGGAATTACGATACCGGCGAAAAATGGTTCAATCATGAGTCCCAGGGCTATACGGACCATTTGGGAAATGCCTTTGTAAAGGACGGGAAGCTGATGATACGGGCGTTGAAGGAAAGGTACGGCAGCGCGGCGTACACTTCCGCAAGGCTGACCACCTGGGAGCGGCAGTCCTGGCAGTACGGGTATTTTGAAATCCGAGCCAAGCTGCCGGACGGAGCGGGGGCCTGGCCTGCGTTCTGGTTCATGCCGGATTCCCACAGGCAGGGGGTGCGCTGGCCTCTTTGCGGAGAGATTGACATGATGGAGCATACCCATGTGCATAAGGGCGACCTGGTGTACAGTCTCCATTCCCTGAATCACAATCACACCAGACAGGACACGAAGCAGTACAGCACCAGTGTGTGCAGAGAGGGGCTGTTTGACGGGTTTCACCTGTACGGGCTGGAGTGGACGCCGGAATATGTGGAGTATTTCTTCGACGGGGAGAGCGTCTGCAAGTATTGCAAAACCGATGATGAGGAGGACAGGACGGAGAAATCCTGGCCCTATGACCAGCCCTTTTACATGATTTTAAACATTGCGGTGGGGGGCTTTATGGGAGGGCCTGTCCGGGAGGAGGATCTGCCCTATACCATGGAGATCGATTATGTGCGGGTATATCAAAAATAAACTCTTTGTGCAAAATTGTATATTATTAAGCTATAGGTTATGAATACGCCG
This sequence comes from Acetatifactor muris, assembly GCA_023664365.1. Lineage (GTDB taxonomy): Bacteria > Bacillota > Clostridia > Lachnospirales > Lachnospiraceae > Acetatifactor > Acetatifactor muris_B. The sequence continues at coordinate 41,937 of JAMPFR010000001.1, forward strand.
ACAACCAAGAGGTATCAAGAAGGTATAGCCTTGGCTATAAGGATATTTTTTCGGAAAGAGAAAAATAAAAGAAAGAGAGGCAGCGGCATGAAAGATATTAAAATAATTGTCACGGATAAGGGAAAGGAGAAATACTGGGAGGAGCAGTCTGCGGGGACCTGTCCCCAGGAGGATTTTATCCATGTCATAAAGGTATATCCTGAGCTGCAGGAGCAGACCATGGAGGGCTTCGGCGGCGCTTTTACCGAGGCGGCGGCCGTGTCCTGGAACAGCCTGGAGGAAGGAGCAAAGCAGGAATTCCTGGAGGGCTGTTTCGGAGAGAAGGGTTTGAAATACAACCTGGGTCGAATCCACATGAACAGCTGTGATTTTGCGCTGGGAAATTATACCTATGTGGAGGAAGGGGATACAGACCTGGCAACCTTTGACATCTCCCATGACAGAGAGCAGATCATTCCCCTGATAAAGAAGGCTGCGGAATGCCATGGCGGGGAGGAATTGTCCCTGCTGGTTTCCCCCTGGTCCCCACCTGCGTTTATGAAGACCAACGGGGAGATGAACCACGGCGGTAAGCTGAAAGAGGAATATTACGGGCTCTGGGCGGATTACTATGTCAGGTTTTTGCAGGAGGCCGGAAAAGAAGGGCTGCATATCCGGTATCTCACTGTCCAGAATGAGCCGGAGGCGGTACAGACCTGGGATTCCTGCGTCTACACCGCGGAGGAGGAAGGAGTTTTTGCGGCAGAGTACCTGATTCCCGCACTGCAGAAGGCGGGTCTTGGGGATATAGAGGTATTTATCTGGGATCACAACAAGGAAAATATGTACGACAGGGCAAAGGGAAGCTTTCAGGTTCCGGGCTGCAGAGAAAAGGTCAGCGGCGTTGCCATGCACTGGTACACGGGAGATCATTTTGACGGCGTCCGGGCGGTGAAGAAGGCATTCCCGGAAAAGAAGGTATTTTTCACGGAGGGCTGTGTGGAGTATTCCCGTTTCGCGGATTCCGGCGAAGTGCAAAAGGCGGAGATGTATGCCCATGATATGCTGGGGAATTTCAAGGCAGGGACAGAGGCATTCTTTGACTGGAATCTGCTGCTGAATGCGGAGGGCGGCCCTAACCATGTGAGAAATTTCTGTGCCGCGCCCATTATGTGCGACGGAAAGGGCGGCATTGAGAAACGGCTTTCCTATTATTACATCGGTCATTTCAGCAGATATATACAGCGGGGAGCCAGACAGGTCATGAACACCTGCTATTCGGATACGCTGGAGACGGCTGCCTTTGTGAATTCGGATGGAAGCCGTGTAGTGGTCATCCTGAACAGAGGAGAGAAGGATATGCCCGTGTATCTGTGCGAGAACGGGCAGGGCATGGCGCTGCAGGCTCAAGCCCATACCATCAGGACGGTGGTGTATTCGTAGCCTGCCGGGCAAGGGCAGTTTTCCGCCTGAAGCTGAAGTTCTGCCGGTATACCGGTAGCCGGCGTCGGACGGATGACTGGTCTGAAGCGTCCCCTGCCGATTTTACGCAGCATAAGCGCTGATTATGTCTAGCATAAAATATATTGATTTTACTTATATAGCAGAGTGTGATATGCTATGTAAGGAAGCAGCGGGCGGAAAGATTTGCTTTCTGCCCGTTTTAGAATGAGAAGTGCCAGGGCTCACCCCGGAACCCATCTGAAATACTGCATTCTCCGTGAGGATTTGAGGGTCTGCAGAGAGGGGTTCCGGTGGTGCATGGAAGAAGGAAATGGAGGAGAAACATGGTTAAGGCAATTGTAGGCGCCAACTGGGGCGACGAGGGAAAAGGTAAAATTACGGATATGATGGCCCGGGAGGCGGACATTGTGGTGCGCTTTCAGGGCGGCGCCAACGCGGGACATACCATTGTAAATAATTACGGAAAGTTTGCGCTGCATACTCTTCCCTCCGGTGTGTTTTACAGCCACATTACCAGCGTCATCGGAAACGGTGTGGCGCTGAATATTCCCCTGTTGTTCAAAGAGCTGCAGTCCATTGTAGAGAGAGGGGTTCCCGCGCCGAAGCTGTTGGTGTCCAACCGGGCCCAGATTGTGATGCCCTATCATATTTTATTTGACCAATATGAGGAGGAAAGGCTGGGAGGCAAGTCCTTTGGCTCCACCAAATCAGGGATTGCCCCTTTTTACTCCGATAAATATGCAAAGATCGGATTTCAGGTCAGCGAGCTTTTTGACGAAGAACTGCTGCGGGAAAAGGTGGAGCGGGTCTGCGAGATGAAAAACGTGCTGCTGGAGCATCTGTACCATAAGCCTCTGATTGACCCGAAAGAGCTTTTGGAGACACTGCACGGATACAGGGATATGGCGGCGCCCTATGTGGGGGATGTGTCCGCATTTTTGGACAGAGCCCTGAAGGAAGGAAAGACTGTGCTGCTGGAGGGGCAGCTGGGCACCTTAAAGGATCCGGATCACGGTATTTATCCTATGGTGACGTCCTCCTCCACCCTTGCGGCCTACGGGGCAGTGGGAGCGGGACTGCCGCCCTATGAAATCAAACAGATTGTCACGGTCTGCAAGGCATATTCCTCCGCAGTGGGGGCAGGCGCCTTTGTCTCCGAGCTGTTCGGCGACGAGGCGGAGGAGCTGCGCCGCAGGGGCGGCGACGGCGGCGAGTACGGCGCTACCACAGGCAGGCCTCGGCGGGTGGGCTGGTTCGACTGCGTGGCTTCCAGATACGGCTGCCGTCTGCAGGGCACAACGGACGTGGCGTTCACCGTGCTGGATGTGTTGGGGTATCTGGATGAGATTCCCGTCTGCGTGGGCTATGAAATCGACGGACAGGTGACGGATGAGTTTCCCGTTACGGCAAAGCTGGAGAAGGCAAAGCCTGTGTTTGAAAAGCTGCCCGGCTGGAAGACGGAGATCCGGGGTATTAAAACCTATGAGGAGCTGCCGGAAAACTGCCGGAGCTATATCGAGTTTATCGAAAAGCGGATCGGATATCCCATTACCATGGTAAGCAACGGCCCCGGCAGGGACGATATTATTTACAGGGAAAGCGCATTGGCATGATAAGTAATCTGGAGTATTACAAGGTGTTTTATTATACGGCAAAATGCGGCAGCGTTACGGGAGCTGCCGCTTTGCTTTCCATATCCCAGCCGGCTGTGAGCCAGTCTGTCAGACAGCTGGAAAAGAATCTGGGGGTTCCCCTTTTCAGCAGGGCTTCCAGAGGGGTGAAGCTCACCGATGAGGGAGCGCTTTTGTATTCCTATGTGTTAAAGGGATATGAGCAGATTGAGATGGGGGTGGAGAAGGTGCGGCAGATGCGGAACCTGGAGCTGGGAGAGGTGCGCATCGGAGCAAGCGACATGACGCTGAAATTTTACCTGCTGCCTTTTCTGGAAAAATTTCATGAGCGGTATCCGGATATTAAGGTCTATGTCACCAACGGGCCTACGCCGGAGACGCTGAAGGCTCTAAGGGACGGAAGAATTGATTTCGGAGCAGTCAGCACGCCCTTCGAGGCCTGGGACGACCTGATGTCCGTACCGGTGCGGGAAATAGAGGATGTGTTTGTGGCGGGGAGACGCTTTCTGCCCTATAAAAACAGGATGCTGGATTTTAAGGAGTTGGAAAAGCTGCCCATGATTTTTCTGGAAAACAACACCAGCAGCAGAAGCTATATGGATGATTTCCTGCGGGAGAACGGAGTGGTGCTGCAGCCGGAATTCGAGCTTGCCACCAGTGATATGATTGTGCAGTTCGCGCTGAGAAATTTAGGCGTTGGCTGCGTAGTCAGGGAGTTTGCCCGGGAGGCGCTGGAGTCCGGCCTGCTGTTTGAACTGCGGTTTAACAAGCTGATACCGAAGCGCAGCTTTTGTGTGGTGCGGAGCCGCAAGGCGGTACTGCCCGGGGCAGCGGGAAAGCTGCTGGAAATTATGGAGGAGCGGGAGTAACGGTATTTTCCGGGTATCGGTGGAAGGCCCTGAACCATTGCTATATGGAGTATTATCCGGCATAGAAAATGTCAGCAGGTTATTTTTCTGTTTGCCGGGTATTATACTATCTATACAGATATGCTGAAAGGTGGTATAATATGGGCAAGAAAGAATCAAAAGGTGTAAAAAGGGAGGAGCAGGCAATGAGCGCAGTTACGAATCAAACCAGGCCCTGTAGCATTTCAGAATCTATCATAGAGGCCTGCAAGGAAGTAAAAAGCATGCGTGAAGGTAGGAGTCCGAAACGTTCTTTGAGCGAACTGTTTGCAAATATTGAAAAGTGGAGCAAAGAGGAAGAAAAGTAGATGTATACGATTATACCTACGGAGCGGTTTGAAAAAGACGTAAAGTATTATGTCAAGAAAAAGGGGTTTATACATATCGGTGCAGATATTAAAGTCATAACGGACGAGTTGGAGAAGGGAAATCTGGTGGGAACGGAAATTCCCGGTTTAAAGATATTGGCGGGCACAGGAGAGCTACTTCTCCTTCCCGTCCTTTTTCATATCTGTGTCGGTATCAAAGTCCGCAAAGGTGTGCTTCTGCGTCAGCTTGCCGTACATCCAGGTGTAGACCCAGATGAGGATGGGAATCACTACGGTGGCATAGAGACAGACCCAGAACAGGCGCCCGGAGGCGGAGCTGTCTGCAATGGCGGCAATCAGTGTGACAATATACATAAGAACCAGCAGAACCACGCCCACGATGGCAACTACCTGTTTGGAGGTCACCTTTTTCCCGGAGCTTGGGGCTTCGCTGCCTTCTGCTATATTCTTCTCCTTTATATCTTTCATAAAATATCTTCCTCGCCTTCCGACCCCTCTGACATCGTTTTTTCTCTATTATACTAATCGGCGCTACCTGCGTCAAGGACGGTTTCCCTGCCTCCTGCCAATATCGGTACAGAGGAGTTTGATTTCCGTTTATTCGTATGCTATAATTGGCTCAGTAAATTCGGAGGCAGGCAAAATGGACGGTAAATTCAGGCCCTTGAGAATCATCTCGATCGTACTGTTGATATGTGCTTTTTTATTTGCAGGTATGGTGTTCTGCAATTCTATGCGTCCATTAAAAATTTACGTTCCCGAAGAGATGAATTTTTCGTCGGAGGATTCCCGATGGTCATTCCGACGATCCAAAGAGAGCAAACATTTCGTTCTCTTTTGGGAAGCAGATTTTGGCGCGGATCCTAACAGCAGTCAGCTTCCGGAAGCTATGCGCGTGGATCCGGACGAACTGCTGGAAATTGCCGAAAGGTGCTATTCAACAAATACGGCGTCCCTTGGTTTTGGACCCGAAAAGGGTAAGAAAAGCTATCTCAAGGAATATAAAATGATGATTTTTCTCCATTATCAGGAGGAGTGGCTTGCCGCAGGCTCCGGTTATGATGATGTGGTGGGCGCGCTTTGGGTCAACCCGGCTGCCTGCCGCTCCGGTTCAACTATTGCCCATGAAATAGGACATTGCTTCCAATACCAGGTGTACTGTGATTATTTGCTGAACGGCGGAGAAGCGGACACGGGTAACGGCTTTCGGTATTCTTATGAGGATGGGTTCGGCAATACCTTTTGGGAACAGTCCGCGCAGTGGCAGGCATATCAGGATTACCCGGAGGAGGCCTTTAATCGGTATGACATGGAAGAATGGGCAGAACATTGTAATCTGTCCTTTGAACATGAATGGGTGCGTTACCAGAGCTATTGGCTGTTTTATGCACTACAACAGCGCCATGGGCCGGATGTCGTAAGCGGGATATGGAAAAACAGCCGCCGGCCGGAGGATGCATTGGGGACATATCTGCGTCTTTATTGCAATGATGATGTGGAGAAGCTGAATGAATTTTTGTATTATTATGCGAGTCATGCCGCCACATATGATTTTGACGGAGTGCGCGCCTATGCTGATGAATGGATTGGCAGCTATGCCCCTGTATTTTATCAAACGGGTGAAAATGTTTGGCAGATATCTTATCATGATTGTCCGGAGGAAGGAGGATATAACGTAGTTCCGCTGCCGATAGAAGAGGGTCAGACGGAGATCTCCGTGACATTGGAGAGTTTGTCCATCGGCACATCTCTGGCAGAGGGAGATCCGGGTATTTATATGGTGGGGGAGGACGGACAGTTGGTTGGCGGAAATGCGGCAGATTATAACTCACATATTTCGAGCCAGGAGGAATTTGCAAGCGGCCATCGATTTGGATTTGTTGTCCTGACTCAATGGGGAGAGCGTATATACAGCGAAATGTACACACAGGGTACAGCCGTATTTTCGATACCGGACAATACAAGCCGGTTATTTCTGACGGTGGTAGGAGCTGCACCGCAATATTCGGTTCACATATGGGATGAGGATGAATCCACGGATCATAAATTACCATACAGGATCTCCTTTGGGTCTGATGAGTAAAGAGCTTGTGATGATATCTGTTGGGTTTGTTTTTTGTGTCGTGAAGGATCTGCCTGCCGTAAGAAGCATACGCGGCGGGATTTGTAAAGGGGAATACTTATGACGAATCGGGAAATATTTCAAATTGCATTGCAGCAGTCAGCCTATGACTGTAATTGCAATGCAGATGATTTTTTATCGGATGAAAACAAAATTGTTTTATCACAGCCCCATGAGAAAGCAAGAGCGTATCTTCCGCTCCCCCTGGAGTGCGATCTGGTATCATACGGCAATAATATTGTTGCGCAGGTCAGTCCGCGAATGAAGGAGGTTGTTGAATGGTACATAAACAAATATCCGACGGCGCGTTGCTTTGAATCGCCTAATGTGATTGCCTTAAATGAGAGATTAGCGGAGTTTAGGCTTAAAATCTGTTTTATGGCTGAGTATTTTCTGCCGGATTTGAATAAGCTTAAAGGTCTGCCCTGCGAGTATGAGCAAAGGATTCTGTTTCCCGAATGTTTTCAGCAGTATTATACGGATGAATGGGGAAACGCTTTGTGCAGAGATAGAAAACATCTGGATAAGCTTGCTGTAGGGGCATTTGATAAGGGCAAGCTTATAGGGCTTGCAGGCTGTTCTGCTGATTGCGAAACCATGTATCAGATCGGTGTTGATGTTTTGCCCGAATATAGAAGAAAAGGTATTGCAGCCTCCCTCACAAGTAAGCTCGCGATAGAGATCCTGGAGCTTGGGAAGATACCCTTTTATTGTGCCGCATGGTCGAATATCAAATCGGTCCGCAATGCAATAAAATGCGGTTTCAAGCCTGCCTGGGTAGAGCTTACGGCGAGGAACAATGATTTCGTTGATAAGATGAATCAGTAACGACAAGCATCCCATGGAATATTCCATGAAAATATTCCAAGGAAATATCCCATAGCAATAGAAAGGAACAGAGCCTTCCGGCCCTGCTCCTTTGATTCGTGACAGTAGAATTTCCGCGAAGCGTGAATTCTACTGTTGATTTGTATCGCTTTCTGCTTCTTCAGCTTCCTATTTCGTCAGCTCAAACTGTCCCACCAGTTCATCCAGCAGAGTAGCCTGGGCGGACAACTCCTGGCTGGTTGCAGATGCTTCCTGGGCGGTTGCCGCGTTGCTCTGTACTACGCCGGAAATCTGGTTGATGTCCGTTTCCGCCTGCCGCATCGCCTCGGCCTGCTTTTCCATGATGTTTTTCAGATTCAGTGAGAAGTCGGCAATCTGTTTGATGCCGTCCACAACGGTTCCGATGGAAGACGCCGCGTGATCCGCCACGCTGTTGCCGGCGGCGACCTCCCGGATGGAAGCCTCAATCAATTCTCTGGTATCTACCGCTGCCTTTGCACTCTGATCCGCCAGATCCCGAATCTGGTCTGCCACAACTGCAAAGCCCCGTCCGGATTCACCGGCTCTGGCGGCCTCTATGGAGGCGTTCAGGGACAGAAGGTTGGTCTGGGCGGCAATGGATTCGATTTCGGAAATAATATCTCCGATTTTGGTGGAGGTATCGCTGATGCGCTTCATGGCCTCCATCATGGTGTTCATCTCCTGACGGCTGGAATCCGCCTTGTTTGCGTATTCATGGGACATATTGTAGGACTCGTCGGCGCTCCGTGCACTCTTTTCCATGGTTTCGGTAATATCGGAAATAGTGGTATGTAATTCCGCCACGGCGCCGGCCTGGTCCGTAGCGCCCTCTGCCAGAGACTGTGCGGCGTTTGCCAGCTCATCGGAGCCGGCGGACACCTGCTTGGAAGCCTCGCCGATGGACAGCAGTGTTTCCGACATCTGATCCCTTAAGCCCCGCATGGACTGATATAACTTCTGAAAATCTCCTGTGTATCTGTCGGAAGCCTTGGACCGGACGGTATAATTGCCGGCGGCCATTTCGCTCAGCACCTCGCCGATGTCAAATATAATGGTATCCAGATTGTCGGCCATTTCCCGGGCGTCCTTTTCCATATGCTCTATTTCATCCCCGGTATCAACCATGGGGAAGGGTGTGCTGAGATCGCCGGCCGCAAAGGTTTTCAGGCGGGCGCCCAAATCCTGCAGGGGAACGGAAATCCTTTTTGCAATATTCCTTCCGATTTTGGTGGAAGCCGCCATTGCCACTGCGATGATAGCAAGAATTATTACCACAAGAATCCAACAGACAGCGGAAAGGAGATTGGAAAGCCGATTTCCTTCCGTGACCTTTACATTCAGCAGATCCTCCAGTTTAGTATAAATGCTGTCGTAAGCGCTTGTGAGCTCTGTGAGGGCCAGCTCCTGCGCCTGCACACAGAGAGCGCGGTCCGTTGTGGCGCCCAGTTCCATAATCCTGGCGTCCAGCTCCCAGTAATCATTCAGCTCAGCCTTGATGGCGTCGTATGTCTTTCGCCCGTCGGCTGATACAATGGTGTTTTCTATCTCTGCGAAATATTCGTTAAATACTTTGATTTTGTCATCGTGCTGTTTTACCACGGTATCAATGGCTTCCTGATCATCATAGCCGATTGCGGCGCGAAGAGAGGAACGAACATCGGCAAATTCAAACATTGCCTTTCCGATATCGCCCTGTGCAAAGCCGTAATTCACCAGCGCATTGGAGTATCTGGCGGAAATAATGATAAGGACAATCACCCCCAGAAGCGCTGCCGCCGCTGTGATGGCGGATACCTTGACAATAGATTTTGTCAGTTTCTTTTCAATGTTTTCGTGTTCATTCATGTTCATCTGTAAATTCTCCCATCTGTTGCATAAAAACAGCAACTTATTCCTGTTTTATAGAGTAACTAAAATAGGAACTTCTGCCATTGCTTTTTGCTTACAGCGCGTGGGAAATACAAGGAAATTTATCTTACAGAGTTGTGAACTGCTTTTGAGTAAGTAACATTAGAAGTACGGATAAAAGTTCATAGCTTGTTACATAAATTTAGTTATAATTAAAAATCCCTATTTCAATTTCTATAAATGAATTATACTACTTTGTTCGAAAATAGCAAGTGTTTTAGAGAATTTAAAGAAAGTTCAGGCCCGGGATATGCCCTGAGCCTGAATTTAAAGGGGAGGATTAAGTATTATCCTTATCTTTGGTGATAATCTATCAAAGGTGGGGGTTCCTTGACAGTAAACAGTATATCCCACAAAGGAAGATATATACAAAAAATACAAAAAAAGCCGCAAAAAAATTTTTATATTGTCATCAGCCTGAATCTGGTATATACTTAAAGTCATGATATTTTGTATTTAAATAAGAAAAGGCGGTGCATTTCTATGGCATTATTGGATGAATGGAAAAAGATGGCGTATGACGAGTCTGTGGGACAGGCTCAGCTTCAGAAAATGTGGGGCGCATATTTCCAGACGGAGAAAGAGATTTATGCCCAGCTGCTGAAAAACCCGGACGAGGTGGTAAAAGGGACGGTAAAGGAGCTGGCTGAAAAGTATAACGTGCCTCTGCTTACCATGACGGGCTTTCTGGACGGCATAAACGACAGCCTGCTGGAGAAAAATCCCATCGAGGAGATGGAGGAGGACACCGAGGTAAACTTAGGCTTCGACAAGGCGCTGCTGTACAAAAACATGGTGGCGGCGGAAGCGGACTGGCTGTATAATCTGGAGGAGTGGAACGATATTTTTGACGAGGAGACTCGGAAGGCCCTCTATAAGGAACAGAAATCCTCTACAACCATTGTGAAAGGCGCAAAAATATATCCAAATGATCCCTGTCCCTGCGGAAGCGGCAAAAAGTATAAAAAGTGCTGCGGCAGGAAGTAGGAGGAATCGGCGACAAGGACTCTTTTGGCAAAAGGGGTCCTGTTTTGTTTTGGAAGAAGGAGGTGTAAAGAAATGAAAAGAATTTTAAAGGAAATGAAATGGGATGCACTTTCCACGGGGGTACTGTATATTGTTCTGGGGGTGATGGCGCTGGCGCTGCCGGAAACCATGGAAAAAATTCTGGGCTACATGATTGGCGTGGTGCTGATTACAGGTGGAGCGGTGTCCATGATCAGTTATTTGATCCGGGACGCCCGCCAGAATTATTACCACAATGATTTTCTGCACGGCCTGATTGGAATCGCGGCGGGTATCCTTGTGCTGGTGAAGATGGAGGTTGTCATCGGCCTGATATCTTTTCTGCTGGGAGTGCTGGTGCTGGTAAGCGGCTGCAGCAAGCTTCAGGACGTTATCGATATGAAGCGTCTGGAATGCGGAAACTGGATTGTGATGCTGGTTATTGCGGTAGTGAATGTGGGATTCGGCATTCTGCTTATCTGCAATCCCTTTTCCTGGACGATTCTGCTGTTTCGGCTGTTGGGTATCGGGCTGATTTTCAGCGGCGTGATAGACTGCGTTTCCACGTTTTATTTCGCAGGCAGAATCAGGAAGTACCTGGACAGCCTGACTGCTGTAGACAGTACCTTTGTGGAAGTGACGGGAGGAGACGGGGTAAAACGGCAGGAAACAGCCGGGGAGCAGCAGGAAACGGCCGAAAAGCAGCAGGAGCAGACCACGCTTTGACATTCCCGGGAAAAGGTTTTATAATTGGTACTAAGTGCGGATAAGGCCGCGACAAACATGAGAGAGGTAATGTGTCATGAAGAAATTGGAAGAATATGTAGTAAGTATACCGGATTTCCCTGAGGAGGGCATTATTTTCCGAGATGTGACCAGTGTGCTGCAGGATGCGGAGGGGCTTCGTCTGGCGGTTGACACCATGCAGGAGAAGATTCGGGATATAGATTTTGACGTTGTGGCGGGGCCGGAATCCAGAGGATTTATATTCGGCACGCCTATTGCCTATAATAACAGAAAGCCCTTTGTGCCGATTCGCAAGGCAGGCAAGCTGCCCAGGGAGACGGTGTCCGTATCCTATGATCTGGAATACGGCCAGGCCACCATTGAGATGCACAAGGACAGCATCCGGCCGGGGCAGAAGGTTCTCATTGTGGATGATCTGATTGCAACAGGCGGCACCACGGAGGCTATGATTCAGTTAATCGAGGGCCTTGGCGGGGAAGTGGCCGGAATTGTGGTGCTGATTGAGCTGGCCGGTTTAAAGGGCAGGGAAAAGCTGAAAAATTACCGCCTGGAATCGGCAATCTGTTATCCGGGCAAATAGGGTGAAAATATGGGCTTGGTGTGAAAACTGTGTGAAGGCTTAGAGAGCGTAGGCAGATATGGAAGAAGAGAAGCGGGAAGTCGTTTTTGACGACGGAAAAATGGAAGAGGCTACGGCGGAATTCAGAAATCCTGACGACCTGTATCAGGAGCTTATTCAGCGTGTCCGAAAATACCACCCCAGCACTGATATTTCCATGATTGAGAAAGCATACAGGGTTGCCTTCGAGGCTCACAGGGATCAGAAGCGGAAGTCCGGGGAGCCCTATATCATCCACCCGCTGAACGTAGCCATTATTCTGGCGGAACTGGAGCTGGACAAAGAGACCATTGTGGCGGGACTGCTCCATGACGTGGTGGAAGACACGGTTATGACGGACGAGGATCTGAAACGGGAATTCGGGGAGGATGTGGCGCTTCTGGTGGACGGCGTGACGAAGCTGGAGAAAATCCCTCTGTCCACCAATGTGAACCAGTCCGACGAAAAGCTGGAGATGCAGGCGGAGAACCTGCGCAAAATGTTCCTTGCCATGGCAAAGGACATCCGGGTCATTATGATTAAGCTGGCGGACAGACTCCATAATATGCGTACCCTGAAGTACAAGAGCACGGAAAGCCAGCAGCGGATAGCCCGGGAGACTCTGGAGATCTACTGCCCCATAGCCCAGAGGCTGGGCATCAGCAAGCTTAAGACGGAGCTGGACGATTTGTCTTTGAAATATCTGGAGCCGGAGGTGTATTACGATCTGGTGAATCAGATTGCCATGCGCAAGAGCGTGCGGGAGCAGTATATTCAGAGTATTGTGGACGAGGTGAGCGTCCATATCAGCGGCGCCGGCATCAAGGCGAAGATTGACGGCCGGGTCAAGCATTTTTTCAGCATTTATAAAAAGATGAAAAACCAGAACAAGACGCTGGATCAGATCTATGATCTGTTTGCAGTGCGGATTCTGGTGGACACGGTGCGGGACTGTTATGCGGCCCTGGGGGTAATTCATGAAATGTACACGCCCATTCCGGGGCGGTTCAAGGATTACATCGCCATGCCCAAGCCGAATATGTACCAGTCGCTGCACACTACTCTGATAGGAAGCAACGGACAGCCCTTTGAGATACAGATTCGTACCTTTGAGATGCACAAGGCGGCGGAGTACGGTATCGCAGCCCACTGGAAATATAAGGAAGCCTCAGACGGTAAAAAGGTGGAGGCCCAGGAGGAGAAGAAGCTTGTCTGGCTGCGTCAGATACTGGAATGGCAGCAGGATATGTCGGATAACAGGGAATTCCTGAAGCTTTTAAAGGATGACCTTGACCTGTTTTCGGATAATGTGTACTGCTTTACCCCTACCGGCGAGGTAAAGAACCTGCCTGCAGGCTCGACCCCCATTGACTTTGCGTATTATATTCATTCCGCAGTAGGCAATAAGATGGTGGGCGCAAGGGTCAACGGCAAGCTGGTGACTATTGATTATGAGATTAAGAACGGGGATCGGATTGAGATTATCACCTCTCAGAATTCCAAGGGGCCCAGCCGGGACTGGCTGAATGTAGTCAAGAGCACCCAGGCGAAGAACAAGATTAACCAGTGGTTCAAGGCGGAGCTGAAGGAAGATAACATTATCAGAGGCAAGGAGCTGTTGTCAGCCTACTGTAAGTCAAAATCCCTGAATCTGCCGGATTATCTGAAGCCGGACTATATGGAAGCCATTATGCGCAGGTACGGGTTCCGGGACTGGGACGCGGTGCTGGCGGCTATCGGACACGGCGCCTTAAAGGAGGGCCAGATTGTCACAAGGCTGCAGGAGCTTTACGAGAGAGAGCACAGGAAGGCGCTGACAAACGAGGAGGTTCTGGCAAGCATAGCGGAGGCGGGAACCATTGCCGCCTCAAAGCCGGTGCAGATAAAGACAAAGAGCGGCATTGTGGTGAGAGGAATCGCAGACCTTTCCGTCCGTTTTTCCAAATGCTGTTCGCCTGTACCCGGTGATGAAATCGTAGGATTTGTCACCCGGGGCAGAGGCATTTCCATACACAGGACAGACTGTGTGAATATGATGAATCTGCCGGAGCTGGAAAGGGCCAGGATCATAGATGCGGAATGGCAGGAGCCGGACGCCGGGGCGGAGGAAAAGTATGTGGCGGAGATTAAGATATTCGCCAATGACAGAAGCGGGCTGCTGGTGGATATTTCCAGGGTCATGACGGAGGGGAATATCAATATCCTGTCCATGAATACCCGAACAAGCAAACAGGGGCTGGCTACCCTGCAGACCACCTTTGAAATCAGGGGCAGGGAAGAGCTGAACAAGGTTATTGAGAAGATAAGGGCCATAGAGAGTGTGATAGATATAGAGAGAACCACCGGGTAAGCAGGCCGGGTTTGAAACAGAGATTTTGTGCGGCAGCGCATGACGGCCTACGGAGGCGTGTAAGGCGCGGAAGGAGAGACGGATGCCGGAGATTAAGATTGGTAAAATGGTTCTGGGGATATGCCAGACAAACTGTTATTTTCTGTACAGGGAAGGAAAGCAGGAGTGTATTGTGATAGATCCGGCGGATCAGGGCAGCAGTATTTATGCCGCGCTGCAGAAGAACGGCTTCCGGGTGGCGGCAATCCTGCTGACCCACGGTCATTTCGACCATATCTGGGGGCTGGACGGGCTGCGGGATGCGGTGAATGGGGCTGCGGACGCCGAGGGACTGGAGCCGGTGCAGGTATATGCCCATGAGGCGGAGCGGGAGCTTCTGAAGGATGTGCATAAGAACGTCTCCAAACAGGCGGGCAGACCCTGCGCCACCTACGCGGATGTATATGTGAAGGACGGGCAGGAGATTTCTGCCGGCGGCATGACCTGCAGGGTGATTGCGACACCGGGCCATACCGCAGGGGGGTGCTGCTACTATTTTGAGGAGGCGGGTTTCCTTCTGGCGGGAGATACGTTGTTTGCGGAGTCGGTGGGCAGAACGGATTTTCCCACGGGGAGCATGAGCACCTTGGTGCGCTCTATCCGGGAAAAGCTGTTTACACTGCCTGATGAAACAAAGGTTTATCCCGGACACGGCGAAAGCACCACCATCGGGCATGAAAAGGAGTGCAATCCCTTTCTGGGGTAATTTATGATTTCCGCCGGTAATGCGGAGGGCAGTCCTGTTCCCATGGCCGGGGCGGCCATTTGACTACGGCAGAGAGGAAACCGGAAGTGGAACGAAGAAGCAGAAGCGCTCATCTGGTAATGGATGAGGTGAAAAAAGTAATTGTGGGCAAGGACGATTGTATCGAGAGGGTGATGGCTGCCATTCTGGCCCGGGGAAACGTTCTCCTGGAGGATGTTCCCGGCGTGGGCAAGACGGAGATGGCCATTGCCTTTTCGCGGTCAATGGGGCTGAAGTCCAACAGGATACAGTTTACGCCGGACGTAATGCCTGCGGATATTACGGGCTTTTCCATGTATCGCAAGGAGACCGGGGAATTTGTTTATTATCCGGGGGCGGTCATGTGCAATCTGCTGCTGGCGGACGAGATTAACAGAACCTCTCCCAAGACCCAGTCCGCCCTTCTGGAAGTGATGGAGGAGGGCAGTGTGACGGTGGACGGGGTTACCAGGCAGGTGCCAAAACCCTTCATTGTCCTGGCAACCCAGAATCCCGTGGGCTCCTATGGCACCCAGCGGTTGCCGGAGGCCCAGATGGACAGGTTTCTGATCTGTATCAGTATGGGATATCCCTGTCTGGAGGATGAAATTGCCCTGTTGAAGAGCCGCCACGCCCGCAGGCCCATTGAGGATGTGGAAGCGGTGACGGACGGAGAAAAGCTGCAGAAAATGCAGCAGGAGACGGAGGAAATCTTTATTCACGACAGTATTTACAAATACATGGCTGTTTTGGCGGATGCCACCAGAAAGAGTGAGTTTCTGGAGCTGGGTTTAAGTCCCAGGGGAACGCTTGCGCTGGGGAAGATGTCCAGGGCCTATGCCTTTTTGAAGGACAGGGAATATGTGGTTCCCGGAGATGTGAAAAAGTCCCTGACGGATGTGGGAGTCCACCGTATCCGGCTGAACCAGAAGGCAAAGCTGAACGGCAGGACGGCCGCAGATATTCTTGAGGAAATGAAAGAACGGATACCGGAGCCGAAGCCCGGAGAAAAGTATTTGTGAGATGACAAGGCGGATAATTCTTTACATTTTGATTCTGGCGTCATGCTGCTGGCTTGTGATGCTGTATACCTTTCAGGGATTGCGGTTCCTGCTGGCGCTTTTGCTGTGCGTTCCTCTGCTCTGCCTGCTTTCGCTGCTTCCTCAGAAACGGAGGGTTGAGGTGGAGATCGGCGGAATGCCGGATTATGTAACCAGAGGAGAGTGCATCCGGCTGCGGGTGACAGTGACCCATAAGGGCAGGCTGCCGCTGGCAGGCTTGAAGATACGGGGAACCTGGCGGGCACACGGCGAGAAGCCTTTAAAGGTGGAAAACATGACCCGGGGCTTAAGCGGCAGAACCCGGCGGGAAATAGAATTTGAACTGCCTGCGGAGCATTGCGGAGCGGCGGAGTTTACAGTGGAAAAGGTAAAGATATATGACTGTCTCCGTCTTTTTTCTGTGTCCGTATCCGGGAAGCAGGTCAGAAGGCTGCTGGTTACACCGAAGCTGCTGCCTGTGCCGGACAGCGAGGCCGGACTGATTCTGAATCTGCTGCGGACACATTCCGAGGAGGAGGACGGGGATTTTTTCGTCAGAGAGTACCGTCCCGGAGACAGCCCCCGCAGTATCCACTGGAAGCTGACTGCGAAGGAGGATGAGCTGCAGGTAAAGGATTTTGAGCCGGATCGTCAGGTAAGCCTGTTTCTGAACAGGACAGAGGGGCTTAAGAATGATTCGGCGCAAAAGGACAGGTTTTTGGACAGAGCCTGTTCCCTGATGGCGTTTCTGGCGGAGGTCTGCGGAGACAGGGCAGTGGTCTGCTGGATGCAGGATGGGGTACTGCAAAGGAATCGGATTCAGGAGCCCGGAGATATTTATCCCTGTATCCGGAAGCTGATTTTCGTGGAAAAAACAGGCGTGGCGGAGCCGCAAAGTCCGGCGGTGCAGTGTATGCTGACGGGCTGTCATCTGGAGGAGGACGGCAGGCTGTATTTTGGGGAGCAATGTGTTGATGATGAGTAGGAAAAGCTTTCTTTTTTCCATAGTGCTGCTGCTGGTAAATACCGCAGGTGCGGCGGGGGCGCTGCTTGACAGTCTTGGCATGGGCTTCGGAACGGTGCTGCGGCCGGGCATATTCCTGTGGGGGATGCTTATCCTTTGTCTGCTGTCGTGGGCGCTGTGGGACGCCCGGGGTAAGGCGGAGGCTGCGTTACGGTGGGGGCTGTTTCTCGCGGCTGTTTTTATCTGCATTTTGGCTTTTGGGAAAGAACTGGCGGAAGGCCTGGGCTGGGCCTTGCAGGGAGTGTTTGAGCGGATAAACGAGCGGTACGGCATTCATTTGATATGGAATCTGACCGCGGAAGCGGATTTGGCAAAACAGAGTATGAGGGTTGCCATGAGCCGGGCTGCCTGGGGCGTTCTGATGGCCATGCTTCCTCTCGTACTGCTTCTGGGCTATGGGGTGGTGAGGCAGAGGGCATTGGCGCTGCTTCCGGCAAATGCCCTCTGGTTTGTGGCAGCCTGTACCATGGATGATTTCCCGGCTTATATATGGCTGGTTCTCTGTATTCTGGGCTTTGGAGCGGTGGTTATCCGGGCGGCCTTTCGGGATGACGAACGGGCGGGAATGCAGGCGGTGCTGATGGGGACGGCGGTGCTGGGAGTGTCTATGGCCCTTGTGTACCGCTTTGCGGTTCCGTTTCTGGACAGCAGGTATGACGCCATCCAGGAAGCAAGGAACGAACTGAGCCGGAAGATGAATGAGGAATGGATACCACAGATAGAAAACATGCTGGCAAGGCTTGGCTCCGGTTCCGGTACGGATGTAACAGGAAAGCTGACCCGGGCGGCGGGAACCGTATATACCTCTGACGAGATTTACCGGGTGACCTTCTCTTACGCCCCGAAATCCACGGTCTATCTGCGGGGGTTTGTGGGAAAGGAGTATGCGGGAGATGAGTGGAAGGCGGGCAGGGACTCGGACATGGAGGCCTATTACCGCGTGAAGGGCTGGGAACTGCCGGGAGACGGCAGCAGTCTGGTAAACCTGACCTATGACGCTTTTCGTTACAGGGCTTCGGAAAAGGTACGGGTGGAAGAGCTTGCAGCAGCAGGAAGCTACACGGTTTATCCTTACGGCGCACAGCTGACGGAGGACTATCGGGTACACTGGGACGGAACGGCGGAAC
Organism: Acetatifactor muris; assembly: GCA_023664365.1. Taxonomy (GTDB): domain Bacteria; phylum Bacillota; class Clostridia; order Lachnospirales; family Lachnospiraceae; genus Acetatifactor; species Acetatifactor muris_B. Next base: position 59,781 of record JAMPFR010000001.1, read on the forward strand.
GGGAGGGGGATAGCTGGGAGCTTTTGTACAGCGCTCCGGAGAATTACAGTCGGGAAAAGAAGTTGGCAGGTGTGGCCGCAGAAAATGAGAACAGGTATCGGACTTATGTATACGACACTTTCTGTGAATATCCCGCAGAGGATTTCCCGGAGTTGACGGAATTCCTGGAGAATGCAGGGTTCCGCACGGGCAGTGTCTATGACAGTGTGGAGGATGTGCTGACCTATCTTACGGGAAATGCAGTTTATAATCTGGACGTGCCGAATACTCCCGGGGGGAAGGATTTTGTGGAATATTTTCTGTTTGAGAGCGGAGAGGGCTACTGCGCACATTTCGCGTCCTCCGCAGTGCTGATGCTGCGGTATCTGGGCGTACCGGCCAGATATGTAACGGGCTATGCCGCTTCTCCCGGAGCCTTCAGCCGCAATGCGGAAGGAGACTATTCGGCGGTGATCCTTGACAGGCAGGCCCATGCCTGGGCCGAGGTCTATCTGGACGGGATCGGCTGGATACCGATAGAGATGACGCCCGGCGCGGCGCCTTTTTCCGTGGATAATACCGGAGAGCAGCTGGCCCTGGCAGCACAGCTGACAGGAGAACAGGGCAGCGGCCATGCTTCTCCGTCGGAGAAGTATTTGCCTGAGGAGAGTAAAAATGCTGCCGGGGATGAGGAGTCAAGGCAGGAAGAGGATGAATCAAAACAGGAGGAATCCGGCAGTGAGAAGGAGAATGAACCAAAACAGGAGAAACCTGCAGGCAGTGAGAAGGAGAATGAATCAAACCGGGAGGAACTTGCAGGTGAGGAAAGTCCGGATTCGGAAAGCACTGCCGGACAGGGTGGCTTCGGTCAGGGAAGTTTCGGCGGCATAGGTGCAGGTTTCGGCTTCGGCAGCGGTTCCGGCGGTGCAGGGATAAGCTCCGGCCAGGGAAGCGCAGGAGGAGGTGCCGGTTCCGGCGGCGCAGTGGTAAGCTCCGGCCAGGGAAACGCAGGAGGAAGCAGCGGTTCGGAGGGGGCCGAAAGCTTTGAAACGGACGCTGGCCCTGAGCCGATATGGCTCCGGGAGATTTTTGACGGGGTTATGACAATATTGAAGGACATTTTGCTGGCGGCGGTGTTGCTGCTTTTGACGGTGATTCTGTGGAAGCTGATATGGATGCTGATTCGGCAGAGCTGCTGCAGGAAGCTGGAGCAGGCCGAGAGCCGGGAAAAGGTATTTTTACTATACCGGAATATGCGGCGGATGCTGACGGCGTCCGGCTGCGGAGAAAGGCTGAATTGTTCCGACGAAAATACGGCGGAATTTAACAGGCTTCTGGAACAGTGCAGCTTTGGAGAGAAAGAACCCACGCCGGAGGAACTGCAGGCGGCGGGGGCGTTTTGTGAGGCGTTGGCGAAAGAGGTTTATACGGCGCTGCCTTTTTATAAAAAGCCGTTGTTCCTGGGATTGAACGTTTACGGCTTTGGCAGATAAAGAAAGCAGCCGATAAGCGGAATACCCTTTCAAAAGGGAAGAAGAGAAAGGAATCGGAATGTTAGTCATAGAGCTGGACAGGGAAAATTTTGAGTATGACGTACAGGCTTTTGTGAAGGCGTTTTATCCGGAGGAGCAGGTGGAGGTGCTGCTTCCCGAAAGCCGGGCGGATAAGCGTGAAAGGCTGTCGGAAGAGGTGAAGATCCGGGTGGTGACCGGGGAAAGGCAGGCGGAGGTATTTATCAGCCCCGGGCTGTGCAGTGAAGAAGCTTTGGCAGTGCCGGATGAAGAGAGTACAGGGGAGCCGGATACATTCCTGTGTTTTCGGTGGAAGCCGGAGGAGGGAAAGAGCTATAAGGAGGGTTTTAAGGAATTTTTCTACCGCACACTGTCCGAGATAACCGGCAGGCAGCTTCCCTGGGGGATGCTCACCGGCATCCGCCCCACAAAGATTGCCTATGGTATGCTGGAGGAAGGCAGAAGCAGGCGGGAGATTGTGGAACACTACCGCGGGAGCTATTTTGTCAGCAGTGAGAAGGCGGAGCTTGCCGCGGCAATAGCGGAGCGGGAGCGCAGACTGCTGGCGGACGTTCATTATGAGGACGGTTACAGTCTGTACATCGGCATTCCCTTTTGTCCTACCACCTGTCTTTACTGTTCCTTTACCTCCTACCCCATAGCCGGATATCGGAAGAAGGTGGACGGATACCTGGACTGCCTGCTGAAGGAGGCGGGGGATGCGGCGGAGCAGCTGCAGGGTAAAATATTGGACAGTGTCTATATCGGCGGGGGAACGCCCACCACGCTGGAGCCGGAGCAGCTGGACAGGCTGCTTTCCGGGCTGAAGGGGCTGTTTGACTTTGGCAGGGTGCAGGAATTTACGGTGGAGGCGGGGCGGGCCGACAGCATCACGGAGGAGAAGCTGAAAACATTGTATCGCCACGGCGTTACGAGAATTTCCGTGAATCCCCAGACCATGAAGCAGGAGACACTGGAGCTGATCGGCAGAAGAGCGTCCGTGGAGCAGGTGGAGGAGGCTTATGCAATGGCCCGCCAGGCGGGCTTTGACAATATCAATATGGATATCATTCTGGGACTACCGGGGGAAAGCCCGGAGGATGTGCAGCGCACCATAGACCGGCTGACAGAGCTTTCGCCGGACAGTCTGACGGTACATTCCCTTGCGGTGAAGCGGGCTTCCGGGCTGAACCGGTGGATACAGGAGAACGGAACATCCATGCTGCGCAACACGGACGAGACCATGGCTATTGCGGCGGAAGGGGCGAAAAGGCTGGGTATGGAGCCTTATTATCTCTATCGCCAGAAGAATATGTCCGGCAATTTTGAAAATGTGGGTTATGCCGCAGAGGGAAAATACGGGCTGTATAACATACTGATTATGGAGGAGGTGCAGTCCATCGTGGCATTGGGGGCCGGTTCCATCAGCAAGCGGGTATATGAAGGCGGACGGATCGAGCGGAGCGAGAATGTGAAGGATGTGGCTCTCTATATGGAAAAAATCGATGAGATGATTGAGAGGAAGCGGAGGCTGCTGGGGGATTTTTAAGGGTTTCCCGGTTTCTTTTATGCTGCTTACGGGAATTCTTCTGTTTTTAGAGAGTGCAAAATATGAGCAAATAGCGCACTTGACAGTTGCATATTAAAGTGCTATTATTACTATGGTTTTATTAAGTCGCTTGCGAATGAATTTAAAAAGGAGGATGACTATGAGTAAAATCAGGAAAATGGTACTGGGAATTGCTTTGGCAGTGTGTGTGTTCGGAGGCAGTGTGAACTTGTGCTATGCAGCCACAAGCAGTATCGATGTGGGTGTCACTGCGACGAATGTATGGGGAAATTTTAAGTATGGGGAAGCGGGACATCATCTTAAGGTGACCGTGCATTATTTAGAAACGTGTTCGGATGGGAGTGTGAACCTTGACGAAGTCAGCGCGCACCAGTTCGGCAACTTTATATCTGTATATGTTTCAAGACCCAGCCCGGACGGATGCCAATATATAAGCGGTTATGCAGAGGGTTATGTAGATGACAAGCTGGCGGCTGTGTCGGCAACGGCAAGACCATAACGCGGGAGAAACAGGTATGAGAAAAGAAATTCATTTTGCAGGCGGCATAAAACTTCTCTGTGTGCTGACGGCAGGAGTTTTCCTGCTGTCAGCCTGCGGAAAGACAGGGGAGAAGGATGCGGACGGCGCAATTCTGTCAACGGAATCCGATAGAATGGGGACAGGTACGGATGAAGCGGATTTTGCCTATCCGTATGTGGCGGAGTCCGAAAAGGGGTATTATTTTTGGGAACGCGTAAGTCCGGATCAATTTTATCCCCGGCTGATGTTTATGGACAGGGAATCCGGCCGTGTGGTGCCCTTGTGCAGCAGACCGGACTGCACACATGAGGGAATGGAGTGTAATGCCTATTTCAGAGTGGTTGAAAACGACGGGGGCGGAGTTCATAAATATTACCTCCAGTATTATGAGGGAGATCTTTATGCAGTAGGCCTCAGCGAGGATGCGTATGTCTCTCTTTTCCGCATCAGGGCGGATGGCTCCGGCGAATGGGAGATCAGTGCAAAGCTTTACCGGACGGACTATGCGGCTACGGGGGAGTGGAAAACGCCGCATGTATTGATCCACGGCGGGTATGTGTATTTTGATGACCGGTATCAAAAGATTCAGAAGTTGGAGCGGATGTCCATTGACGGCGGCCCGTCGGAGGTTTTGTTTACAGGGGACAGGGATGCGTCGGCGGTTTCTATCCAGCGAATCAAAAGCAATGGAGATCTTCTGTTTTTCTCAGTGATGAGTTATTGGAACGATACTCCGGAGAATGCCGAGGTCGCAGCGTATCGATATGATCCGGCAGCCGGGCAGTGCAGCATGGTACTGGAAGGGTTTCTCAGTACTTTTTCCGTGCGTGACGGGTTTCTGTATTACAGCAGTGCGGAAGGCCTCCGCCGCTATTCCATACAGGATCAGACTACGGAGCTTCTGGTGGAGCAGCCCATGAATGTTCCGACTATCACTCTTACAAGGGACTATATCATTCTTTGCGATCAGTGGGGGGATGGCGGAACGCTGACCTTTTATGATTACGAAGGGAAGAAGATTACTACCGTTCCTAACACATTGAATGTGGGGTGGTATTTTGGCGGTGATTCGGACATGCTGTTTGGAGAATGCTGGGATGACTACCTCAGTCTGGGCTTTTTGGATCTGCGCCGTCCCGTTAAGAAATGGCAGTGGGAGGAATTAAAGGAGAATTGAATATTTTATTATAGTTACCAAGGTCGGGGGAAACAGGTATGAGAAAAGGAATTCATTTTACAGGCGGCATAAAACTTCTCTGTGTGCTGACGGCAGGAGTTTTCCTGCTGTCAGCCTGTGAAAAGACAGGGGAGAAGGATACGAATGACATAGCTTCGCCGGTGGAATCCAATAGAATGGGGACAGATACGGATGAAGCGGATTTTGCCTATCCGTATGTGGCGGAGTCCGAAATGGGGTATTATTTTTGGGAACGCGAAAGTCCGGATCAATTTTATCCCCGGCTGATGTTTATGGACAGGGAATCCGGCCGCGTGGTGCCCCTGTGCAGCAGACCGGACTGCACGCATGAGGGAATGGAGTGTAATGCCTATTTCAAGGAGCATAATAGCAATGGGGGCGGAGTTCATAAGTATTACCTCCAGTATTATGAGGGAGATCTTTATGCAGTGGGCCTCAGCGAGGATGCGTATGTCTCTCTTTTCCGCATCAGGGCGGATGGCTCCGGCGAATGGGAGATCAGTGCAAAGCTTTACCGGACGGACTATGCCGCTACGGGGGAGTGGAAAACGCCTGATGTATTGATCCACGGTGGGTATGTATATTTTGTGGATCTGTATCAAAAGGTCAAAAAGCTGGAGCGGATGCCCATTGACGGCGGTCCGTCGGAGGTTTTGTTTACAGGGGACAGGGATGCGTCGTCAGTTGATATTTATCGAATCAAATGCAATGGCGGCCTCCTGTTTTTTCAAGTGGTGAGTTATTGGAACGATACTTCGGAGAATGCCGAAGCTGCAGCGTATCGATATGATCCGGCATCCGGGCAGTGCAGCATGGTACTGGAAGGGTTTCCCGGCACTTTTTCCGTGCGTGACGGGTTTCTGTATTACAGCAGTGCGGAAGGCATCTGTCGCTATTCCATACAGGATCAGACTACGGATCTTCTGGTGGAGCAGCCCATGAATATTCCGACCGTCACCCTTACAAAGGACTATATCATTGTTTGCGATCAGATGGAGGATAACGCGCTGACCTTTTATGATTACGAAGGGAAGAAGATCACTACCGTTCCCAACACATTGAATGTGGGGTGGTATTTTGGCGGTGATTCGGATATGCTGTTTGGAGAGTGCTGGGATGCCTACACCAGTCTGGGCTTTTTGGATCTGCGCCGTCCTGTTGAGAAATGGCAGTGGGAGGAATTAAAGGAGAATTGAGATTCGGATAAGCATATGGAATGGAAGAAGATTCTTATAAACAGAAAGCTGTCAGCGCTCATGATCGTGCTGTTTCTCATGCAGATGATCGTCTTTTGGCAGGATTGTGAGAAAAATGACCGCAAGTGGATGGAAAGATACGGTCAGACCTATGATGTTTACCTGGAAGAGCAGGAGCGGCAGCATATAGACGCCTATCAGGCTAAAATACAGGCGATCCTGGAGCAGGCTGACGCCATGGACGGGGTCAGCATTTTTTCACAGGAGAACAGCTTTTCCAAAAGGAATGTTGCGCTGACAAAGGAAGCGTTTGAACCCTTGTTGGACATGGAACTGACTTATGTAAAGGGGCGGACGATAACGGAGTTCTTTGCGTTTCGGTTTGGCGGTCTGTGTGTATGCCTGTGCGGGCTGGTGATTGCGCTGGAATTAAGTGAGATCGGAAAGAAAAGAGTCCGAAGCATTACCTTTCCCACGGAATACGGAAGACTGCGGCTGGCGTTTGAAAGGTCGGGGGCGCTTTTTGGTTGGGCGTTTGCCGTTACCTTTATATTTCAGGCAGGTATTTTGCTGGAGGGAATGCTGCTGTTTCATGAGGATCCGCGGACGTTTCTTTCCTGTCCGGCGCAGACCTTTGCCTGTTTTGGGGACTTTCCGTTAAAGCTCAGGATGTGGCAGGCGCTGATCCTCTATCAGCTGTATCGAACGGTAATATTGTATGTGATTATGGTACTGGTATGGTCTGCCGCATTGATCCTTGACCATATGGTATTGGCAGTCGGAATATCCGGCGGCTTTATGGCGGTGGAGTATTTTTTATATGCAAAGATAGACGGCAGCAATGTCCGGAAGCTGCTGAAATATTGTAATATATGGTATCAGACCGCGGAAAATGATTATTTTACAAGGTATCAGAATCTGAACATATTGGAGTATGCGGTCAATCGCAATACCGTGATTCTGACGGCATTGGCGGCGGCATATCTGCTGGGGTCGGCCGCCGGAATCTTTATTTGCTGTCGACGTTATCCCTGCAGCTCTAAAGTGAGCCGGCTTCGCCGGGCGATGGATGCGGCCAGGATAAAGCTGGAGGGTTTCCGGGGGCGCTTTTTGGAAAAGCGCTCCCTGACGGGGCTGGAGTGTTATAAGACATTGATCAGTCAAAAGGGACTGATCGCCATATTGCTGTTGGCGATATTGATCTGCTATCGGGCGGATTTCACGCAGATCCAACGATCTACCCAGCAGGAGCTTTACTATACCTTCATAGATCATTATCTCGGCGAACCCGGGGAGGCTTCCGACAGGGAGATCGCGCAGCTGTCAGACAAACTTGAGCAGGTAGACATCGAATATGCAAAAGCATATGCGGAAGCGGCCGACGGGGGTAAGAGGATCGAGCTGGCGATGTGGTACGATTCCTTTTCCCAGGAGCGTCTGTTCTTAAAACAGATCCGGGAGCAGACGGAAAGCTTGAAAAGCATAGCACAGGAAACCGGCATTGCCGTCTGGTATGTAAATCTGCATAGCTATGCTCATCTGCTGAAGAGCGATGATGCAATGCTGAACTTGGGACTGCTGCTTGTGATATTGTGGAACTGCATCGGAATGTATATCGGCGAAAGCGCCAGCGGCATGGTATGCATGATTAAAAGCAGCCATCGTGAAAAGCATCTGTATCGTACCAAGCTCCGTGTCGCGGCACTCATAACGTCTGTGGTGTATTTCGCGGTGGTTTTGTTTGAGATCCTTTCCGTTGCGGCGGTGTACGGACTCAAAGGAATCGGCGCCCCGGTACAGAGTATTCCGGATTTGTCGCACATCCGCATACACTGTACGATATGGCAGTATTTCTTTGCAAGGTATCTGCTGAAAGGTCTGATCTTTTCGGCAGTATGCATCGGTGTATGTAAGATATTGGAAACCGTTATATGTAAAAAGGGATTGAAAAATGGAATTAAAAATAGAAAATCTGTCTAAGAGCTTTGGCGATGTAAAAGCCTTAAATCATATGAGCGCCACGTTCACCCCCGGAGTCTATGGAGTCCTGGGACCAAACGGGGCGGGAAAAAGTACGCTCATCAATTTGATTACCGACAATATTGCAAGGCAGGAGGGTCAGATCCTTTGGAACGGGCGGGAGATTCTGAAAGGTAATAAAGAATATAGAAAAATCTTAGGTTATATGCCGCAGCAGCAGGGGTATTACGAGGATTTTACCGCGGGCGCTTTTTTGATGTACATGGCGCATTTGAAAGGGCTGGATCGAAGGACGGCGGGGAGCAGGTCCAGGGAGCTTTTGCAGATCTTTAATCTGGAATCGGCACGGAATAAACGGATCGGCGGATTTTCGGGCGGCATGAAGCAGCGCCTGCTGTTGGCGCAGGCGCTCTTAAACGATCCGGAGCTTTTGATATTGGACGAGCCCACGGCGGGGGTGGATCCGCAGGAAAGAATCCATATTCGGAACTACATCAGTCAGATCGCAACAAACCGGATCGTGCTGCTGGCGACGCATATTGTTTCCGATATTGAGGCCATCGCAAAGGAGATCCTGCTCCTGAGATCCGGGAATGTCATAGAGATCGATACGCCGGGCAGGCTGATCGAAAAGGTGCGTAAATATGTATGGAACGTGGAGATTGCGGAAGCGGAGCTGCCGGATATACAGGCGCGATATTTAATCAGCAATCTCAGGAAAAATGAAAAAGGGTTGTCATTAAAGGTGATCTGTGAAGAACCGCCTGCAGGTGCGCAGCCCGAGAAGGCTGTCAATCTGGATGATGTGTACTTATACTACATAACATACACATAACATTTTGACTGCAAAATATTCCCTGAAAAGTGCAAAGTATTCCCGAATGTGCTTTTTTTCCCGATTATCTGCTATTCTGAATTTGACATAAGGTGTGAAAGTGTGCGGTATTGCCCGCAGGCAATGCCCTGAGCAACAGCATGCAGCATGTGTCATGTGCTGCATGGAGTACCGCGCATGGGCGCATGGAAGCAAGAGGCAGACGTATAAAATATAAAAGGAAAAGAGGTACAAAGGGATGTTAAAGACAATTAAGGGAAGACTTACGGTCAGTATGATCGGTATTGTGGTGGCAAGTATTCTCCTGACTACGGTGGGCATTGTTGCGGTAGCCGCAAAACAGACCATTCAGGATCAGACCCGGGCGCTGCAGTTAAATGCAGATAAATATGCGGAGGAGATCAATACATGGATTGAAAATGAAAAAATGCTTGCGGAGGGGACGGCCAGAAGTCTGGCAGCCGGAGGAACCATTGACACGGAGCAGGTGCAGGCCGTTGTGGACGCATATGCGGCGGGCAGGCAGGAGCTTTTGAATTTATATTGCGGCACAAGGGACAGCCGTTTCATCCAGTCCAACAGGGAAGCGGGCATTCCGGACGGGTATGACCCGGTAGAACGGGGATGGTATCAGCAGGCGGCGGAAGTCGGAGCAGTCATTGTGACGGATCCCTATTGTGATGCGATAACGGGGCAGATGTGCGCCACCATTGCCGTGCCGGTATACATAGGCGGTGAGCTGGCCGGGGTCATCGGCCTGGATGTGACACTTGGAACAGTGACGGATTTGACGGGCAGCATCAATTATGACGAGGGAGTTTACGGTTTCCTTGTGGACAGCAGCGGCCAGTATGTAGCACATAAAAATAAAGCGTATGAGCCTACGGAGGAAGCTACGGTTGCAGTGGCGGACATCCTTCCCGGACTTGGGGGAATGATAAAGGGAACGGAGGACGGTATCAGAAAGCTTGCCGATTACGACGGCAGCGACTGCTATTTTGCAGTAACGGAAATAGAGGGCTGCGGCTGGAAGCTGGGGGTTGCGGTGCCTGCCGCCAATGTCACCAGGGCATTAAGGACAATGCTTGTGATAGCGATTGTGACTGCGCTTGTTATCATCGTGTTTGTAGCAGTATTCATGGCGGGGCTGATCGGAAGGATGCTGGCGCCGGTGCAGATGTTGAAGCAGTTTGCCTCCGGCGATTTTTCCGAAAATACGGTAGTGGAAAAGGAGATTCCCGCGGAATACAGAAGCGAGACGGAGCAGATCAGAAAAGCAACCGCAGAAGTAAAACAGCAGATTCGGGAAATTATATTAAGTACAAAGCAGGAAGCGGAGAGTATCAGTACCATTGCGGAGGGAACCTCTACTAAAATGACGGTTCTGAATCAGGATATTTCCGGTATTACGGATTCCGTAGGCGTGGTGATGAAGCAGACGGTACAGGCCCGGGAACTGGCGGAAAGTATAAAGAGTAACGGCCGGGAGCTTGGAAACGCCATTGAAAATGTGGCAGGGAAAGCGGGAGAAGCGGCGGAACGGTCAAGCGACATAATGGATCGCGCAGGAAAGCAGTATAAGGCTTCCAAGCAGTCCGCCGAAGAAGCTGTATCCGTCTATCAGGAAGCAAAGCAGGAAATGGAGCAGGCTATCGAGGACAGCAGGAGGGTGGAGCAGATCAATGCTCTGACGGAGGAGATCCTTTCCATCAGCTCCCAGACCAATCTTCTGGCGCTGAATGCTTCCATAGAAGCGGCAAGAGCCGGTGAAGCAGGAAAGGGCTTTGCCGTTGTGGCGGAGGAAATCCGGAATCTGGCTGACAATTCAAAGCAGGCGGTGGATAAGATTCGCCAGGTGACGGAGGGCGTGGTGGATAACGTTTCCTTCCTGGCGGAAAGCTCCGGTAAGCTGTTGGAGTTTATGACAGGCAAGATGCTCAATGATTACGAGGCAATGACAGAGCTGGCAAGAATGTATGAAAAGGATGCAGAGGTATACAGTGGCATTTCCGGCGAACTGGGGGCGTCCTCCCAACAGATGAGCGCCAGCATGACGGAGATCAACGAATCGATTGCCGTTATCACGGGACTTGTGGGAGAAATCGCCGAGTCCATGCAGAGTATGCAGGGGTCTGCGGAGGATTCCAACGATAATTCCGGCGCAGTGATGAAGCAGATGGAAGAACTGTTCCGGTTAAGCGGGCTTTTGAAACGGACGGTGGCGTCCTTCAGGGTATAAGCCGGCTGTACTCCCGCGAGCAATAGACAAAGCGGCAGCGGTTGTTTTTTTCGCTTGACGGTTCAAGCCTACTCGTTTATAATATGCTTAACAAGACAGCCGATAAGGAAGGTTACAGCTTCCCGTTCCGGCGAAATCATTTGACAGTTACATTTAAGTAAGCCGCCCGGACTTTACCAGAGAACAGGGCGGCTTTACTTACGGTCTTTTTTGATGTAATTCAGGATTGCCACAATTAGCAACGCCAAGGTTAAAATAACCATGAATTCTTCGTATGTACTCATAAGTATGCCCCTTTCCACAAGACTCGGAACGGGTGCGTTGCCGCCCTATCGGCTGCCATGATAAGCATATCACATAAAACTCTTTTATACAATACATATAATATCCGATTTAAGGACTATTTAATAATTCCCCTGCTAATATGAGATCACAAAAGTGAAAGGAGCAGCGGAATGTATCTGACAATACTCAAAAAAGACTTAAGGCGCAAGAAAACAATGAACCTGATCCTGTTTATCTTTGTGATTCTGGCGGCCACGTTCATAGCGGGCAGCGCAAATAATCTGATCACCGTGAGCGGCGCCCTGGATGATTTCCTGGACAGGGCAGATGTGCCGGATCACTGGTTTGTAACTGCAAATGCGGGGGACGTTGAAAGGTTTGAGGAATTTGCGGCGGAGAACGGATACGATTACGATATTTCCCGGCTGATCCAAATCGATTCTTCAAATGTTCTGGTGGAGGGAGAGCAGCTGGCATATTCCAAGACGCTGTCCTTGGCGACTCTGGGCGGTATGAAGATTTTTGACGGAAGCGACAGGGAGATCACCTGTGTCAACGACGGTGAGATATACATTACCGGATACCTGTTTCAGGCCGGGGAGAACGACTTCCATGAAGGCGGGAAAGTATATATCAGCCAGGGGGGTGTGGAAAAGGAGTTTACCGTAAAGGGCAGCACAAAGGACGCCCTGCTGGGGTCGGAAATGGCGGGAATGGTGAGATTCCTCATAAGTGAAAACGATGCGGAGCTGTTTGGAAAGCCGGGAGCCGCCGTCTGGCAGGGCGTGGAGGTTCGCACGGAGGACGCCGGTTACAGGGACAAATTCAATGCCCTGGGAATCAATACCGTGACCCAGATAGACCGCTCTGCGGCTAAAATGATATATATCATGGATATGCTGACAGCGGCGATCCTGTTGGTGGTAAGCATCTGCCTGATACTGATCTCCATGGTGATCCTGCGGTTTATCATCCACTTTACGATCACAGAGGAATTCCGTGAGATCGGCGTTATGAAAGCCATTGGGATCAAAAACAGCGCTATCAGAGGGCTTTATATAGCAAAATATTTTGTCATTGCTGTTTTGGGAGCTTTCGTGGGACTGCTGCTGAGTTTTCCCTTCAGCAGGCTGCTGCTTTCCGGTATTTCCCGGAGAATCATTATTTCGGAAAAAGATAATTTCCGGATCAATGTGGCTGCGGCGGTTCTGACCGGGGCGGTGGTGGTGCTGTTCACTTACCTCTGCACCCGGAGAATAGGTAAGCTTTCTCCCATAGACGCCATACGAAGCGGCGAGACGGGGGAACGCTTTCGGAGAAAAGGACTTCTGCATCCGGGAAGCCTGCCTGTGCCGACAGTGTTGTTTATGGCGGCAAATGACATTTTAAACGGGTTCAAAAGCTATGTTTCCATGATCCTTGTTTTTATCCTGGGGACGCTGCTGGTCATTATTCCGGTGAATACCATAAACACGCTGCGGTCTGATGATCTGATCACAGTGTTTAATGCGGCAAAATGCGATCATATCATTTCCAGAGAGATAATATTTAACCCGAACGAGGACAATGAGGCGAAGATCCGGCGGCAGTTTCTTGAACTCAGGGAAATGCTTGCGGAGAGCGGAATAGAGGCGGAGATATTTCAGGAGATCCTGTTCATCAGCAATATCCGCAAAGGTACAAAGGTTACTAATGCTCTGTCGTTCCAGGGCCGGGGCGATGTGAGCGCAGACAGGTATACTTATATTGACGGCACGCCTCCTGCAAATGTCAGAGAGGTGGCGCTCAGCTTCGTGACAGCAGGGCAGATCGGCGCAGGGATCGGGGACGATGTGGAGATAAGGGTAGGAGAAGATACAAGAACCTATACCGTTACCGCCCTGATGCAGGGCATGAATAATATGGGAGAGGGCGTTCGTTTTCACCAGGACGCCAGGCTGGATTACAATTATGCGGCAGGATGCTTCGGCATTCAGGTAAGCTATTTAGATGCGCCCGGCCCGAAGGAGCTTGCCGAACGTAAGGCGTTGCTTGAAAAGTTTTACCCGGAGTCTCAGGTATACAGTCCCGGTGAGTATATCGGCTCTATGATTGGAGATGTGGCCGGAAGGCTGGAGGGCATGAAGGTATTGATCTTAAGCATTATTCTGGGCATCAACGCCCTTGTGGCAGTGCTGATGGTGAAAAGCTTTATCAGCAGGGAGAAGCGGGAGATCGGGCTGCTGAAGGCAATGGGCTTTCGGGACAAAGCTCTTATGTTATGGCAGACAATGCGTATCGGAATGGTTCTGATCCTATCGGTGCTTGTGGGTACGCTGCTCTCCACACCCCTGTCAACGCTGCTTGTCACGCCGGTATTCAGAATGATGGGTGCGTACAGTATTACCTTTGAGATCAGGCCGGTTGAGGTCTATCTGGCATTCCCGGCGGTGGTGCTTGCGGTTACCGGGCTGGCTGCCTTTATTTCGGCAAGGGGCGTGCGGAACATTTCCCCGGCGGACATATCGAATAATGAATAAAGATTCATGAATTGTTTGTGCCGCCGTTGGCGGCATGACTGGAAATGGGGAATAAAGGAAAGGATGGTCATGTAGATGAGAAATATTTTGCAGGTGAAGAATCTTTGCAAAACCTATGTGGTAAATAAAAGGCAGAACAATGTGCTGAAAAACGTAAATTTCAGTGTGGGAGAAGGAGAGATGGTTGCAGTCATGGGTCCCTCCGGCTCCGGTAAATCCACGCTGCTGTACACGGTTTCGGGCATGGACAGAATGACTGCGGGGGAGGTGGAATTCTGCGGGAGAGATATTGGAGAGCTGAATGAAAAGGAGCTTGCGGATCTGCGGCTGAATGAAATGGGATTTATTTTTCAACAAATGTATATGCTGAAAAATCTGTCGGTGCTGGATAATATCATACTTCCCGCCTGTCAGTCGGGCAAAATCAAAGAAACCCGCCGCCGAACCGTGGAGCGGGGCCAGGATCTGATGCGCAGGCTGGGGATCATCGAGGTGGCTGATAGCGATATCAACGAGGTGTCCGGGGGACAGCTTCAGCGGGCCTGCATCTGCAGGAGTATGATAAACAGGCCCGGCATGATTTTTGCCGACGAGCCCACAGGCGCCTTGAACCGCGCCTCCTCCGACGAGGTCATGGAGGAACTGGCGGGGCTGAACGCGCAGGGAACTACCATGATGCTGGTGACCCATGATGTGAAGGTGGCGGCAAAGTGCACAAGAATTCTGTATATTGTTGACGGAAACATTAAAGGAGAGCATAATTTAGGCAGATATGAAAGGCCGAAGCTGCGTGACCGTGAGCGGGCGCTGAACGGCTGGCTGATGGAGATGGGCTGGTAGAGGACAAAAAGGTGACAGATATATTGATCGTGGAGGATAATAAGGAGCTGGCGGGCGTGCTGCGGGATTTCCTGCGGGCGGAGCATTACACGGTGTCCGTGGCGGAAAACGCCGAGAAGGCTCTGCAGCTGTATCAAAGCTACGGCGCGAGGCTTGTGGTGCTGGATATTATGCTGCCCGGCGGAGACGGATTTTCGGTCTGTGAGAAGATTCGGGAGAACAGCGATACGCCCATACTGATCGTAAGCGCCAGGACCGGCAAGGAGGATAAGCTTACGGGACTGAACCTGGGGGCGGACGATTACATTGAAAAGCCCTACGACATTGACATTCTGCTTGCGAAGATCGCCGGGATATTCAAACGCCGTTACGCCCTTGACGAGCTGCGGGACGGGGATATCCGGATAGATAAAATCAACCGCACCGTGTACAGAGATGAAGTGCCGGTGGAGATGACGGCAAAGGAGTTTGACCTGCTTGTGCTGCTTTTGGAAAATAAGGGCCGGACGCTCTCAAAGGAGTATATTTTTAACAGGATCTGGGGCAGCGACAGCTTTTCCGAGCCTCAGACCCTTACGGTTCACATAAAATGGCTGCGTCAGAAAATCGGAGAAAGTCCCAAAAATCCCCGGAAGATTCTGACGGTCTGGGGAGTGGGGTACAGATATCAGTGAGGGCGTGGAAAAAAATGGCTGCGGCGGTCACGGCGCTGACAGTCGTAATTTTTGCCGGGGTAAATCTTTTTTTGTATTCATATAAAGCACCTGAAAGCGGCAGGCCCTACCGGGTGGAGGTGAACAGGATTGCGCTGCAGATAGAGCGGGGCGGGATCGAAAGCGTCGATTTGTCATCCTGCCGATATGTGAGGGCTGTGGCGGAGCAGGAAGCCCCGGCGGAGCAGGAAGCCCCGGCAGAGCAGGAAGCCCCGGCAGAGCAGGAAGCGCCGGCAGAGCAGGAAGCCCCGGCGGAGCAGGAAGCCCCGGCAGAGCAGGAAGCCCCGGCAGAGCAGGAAGCGTCGGCGGAGCAGAAAGCCCCGGCAGAGCAGGAAGCGTCGGCAGAGCAGGAAGCCCCGGCAGCCCCGGCAGTAGACGGGAGCACGTCGGTTCCGAAAACCGCGGCGGAATCGGCCGGGGAGTTCTACCGGGCCGACAGCGATTATATGATCCGGGAGATTGGCGGCAGGCTGTACAGGTTTGATTATACGGCAAAGGACGGCACGGAAAAAGCAGGTCTTATCCTTATGGTGAACCTGATTCTGGCAGTGATGGCGACGGCGGTTTTCGGCGTTTTATTTTATGTGCGGGAAAAAATACTGAAGCCCTTTGAACGTCTGGCGGATGTACCCTGCGAGTTGGCAAAAGGCAATCTTACGCTGCCTGTTCAGGAAAGCAGGAACCGCTTTTTCGGGAAATTTTTATGGGGAATCGATTTACTCCGGGAAAATATGGAGCAGCAGAAACAGCGTGAACTGGAACTGCAAAGAGAAAAGAAAACCCTGCTGCTGTCCCTGTCCCACGATATTAAAACACCTCTTTCCGCCATAAAATTATATGCCAGGGCATTGTCCGGGAATCTTTATGCCGACAGGGAGAAACAGCGGGAAATCACTGAAAGCATTGGGAAAAAGGCGGACGAAATAGAGGAGTATGTTTCCCGGATCATCACCGCATCCCGGGAGGATTTTTTGAGCCTTAAGGTGGAGAACGGAGAGTTTTATCTGGCGGAGCTGGTGCAGGAGACTGCCGCATATTACGGTGAGAAGCTGGCCCTTGTGAAAACGGAATTTATAGTGGGGAAATACCACAACTGCCTGCTGTCCGGAGATTTGGACCGCAGTGTGGAGGTATTGCAGAATATAATCGAAAACGCCCTGAAATACGGCGACGGAAAGCGGATTGAACTGCTGTTTCCCGACGCGGAGGAGGGACTGCTGATTTCGGTGAGAAACAGCGGCTGTACGATGGACAAAGAAGATTTGCCCCATATTTTTGAAAGCTTCTGGCGGGGGGCAAATTCCCGGGGCGTCAGCGGCAGCGGGCTGGGCCTGTATATCTGCAGGCAGCTTATGCACAAAATGGGCGGGGAAGTATTTGCGGAGATTGAAGGTGACTGCGCTGCAGTGACAGTGGTGTTTGGAAGGGCTTGAATTAACATATTGTCAAATAATCCCGGCTGCGCTATAATATCGCTGATAGTTGATTTGTGGTAAAAAATTTTCGTTATTACAAAACATTGACAGTGCTTAGAAAAAAATATATTATGTATAAAATGAGGCTGGGGCAACGCCGTATTGCGGCTTTGCCCGTCTTAAGTTAAATGCTGCCGGAAAGCCGGTTTTGCCGGAAGGCGGAGGAATGAAAGGGCAGCTAAAAAATGAATTTGCAGATTACAGAAAGGTATGGTTACAGATATGGCGCTTAGCAAAAAGCCTGTGACGGGCATGAAGGATATATTGCCGGAGGAGATGGAGATCCGCAACTATGTGATGGAGGTCATCCGGGATACTTACGGCAGCTTCGGATTTACATCCATAGAGACTCCCTGCGTGGAGAACATTGCCAACCTGACAAGCAAGCAGGGCGGCGACAATGAAAAGCTGATATACAAGATATTGAAGAGGGGCGAAAAGCTGAATTTGGAGCAGGCAGCTTCGGAGGAGGACATAGTGGACAGCGGGCTGCGCTATGATCTGACGGTGCCGCTGGTGCGATACTATTCCAACAATGCTGCCAATCTGCCCTCTCCCTTCAAGGCGCTGCAGATGGGCAATGTATGGCGGGCGGACCGCCCACAGCGCGGCCGTTTTCGGCAGTTTATGCAGTGTGATATCGACATCCTGGGGGAACCCTCCAATCTGGCGGAGATCGAGTTGATCCTGGCCACCACCACAACCATCGGCAGACTGGGCTTCAACAATTTCAGAATCCGCATCAATGACAGGCGGATCTTAAAGGCTATGGCGGCCTATGCCGGTTTTCCGGAAGAAGCTTATGAAAGCGTTTTTATCACCCTGGACAAGATGGACAAGATAGGCGTTGACGGTGTGGCAAGGGAACTGGCGGAGTCGGGGTATTCCGAGACGGTGTGCAAAAGGTATATGGATCTGTTCGTGGAGATTGCGGAAGCGGAGGACGGCCTGGAATGCGCAAGGGAGAAACTCTCCGGCTGCATCGACGGGGAGGTGCTGGACTCCTTTGCAGAGATCCTGGACGGTGTGAGGGCAACTAAGGCAGATACCTTTGAATTGGTGTTCGATCCGACGCTGGTGCGGGGTATGAGCTATTATACCGGTACTATCTTTGAGATTTCCATGCCGGAGTTCGGCGGCGCCTGCGGTGGAGGCGGGAGATATGATAAGATGGTGGGGAAATTCACGGGAAGCGATGTTCCGGCCTGCGGCTTCTCCATCGGCTTTGAGCGAATCGTGATGCTGCTGCTGGAAAGCGGATTCAAGATTCCGAACAGGCCGAAAAGACAAGCATATCTGATCGAAAAGGGTGTGGCCGGGGAGCGGCTGTGCGAGATCATCAAAAAGGCCCAGGAGGCCCGCAGGGATGGCGCCCGGGTGCTGGTGGTCCGGATGAACAAGAACAAGAAGTTCCAGAAGGAACAGCTGGCCGGGGAAGGGTATGAGGAATTTGAGGAGTTTTACAAGGATCCGTTAAAAAAATAAAGTATAGATACAGGGGAAAGGATGCATGGAGATCAAGGAGTATTTTGCCTCAGATGACAGGGAGTACTGGCTGAATCAGATCAGAGAAAGCGATTGGGCCGCAGGACAGTTTTTATATGAGCTTCTGAGCAAAAATGAATTCCGTAAGCTGTGCGGAGAAACAGCCAGAGTCTTTCTGCTGACGGACAGCGGGAAATTAGTTTCCTTCTGCACCCTGGCGGAGCAGGACGATGTGCGGGACAGCGGGTTCGGTCCGTGGATTGGATTTGTTTATACTTTTCCGCAATATAGAGGACACCGCTATATGGGAATCCTTCTGGAGTATGCATATGAGACCGCAAAAAACGAGGGAGCGGCTCAGATATACATTTCCACAGGAGAAACGGGGCTGTACGAAAAATACGGGTATTCGTTTTATCGGATGATGAAGGATATGAATGGTGCGGATTCCAGGATATACAGGATCAAAACAGACAAAAAGTGAGGACATGAAAATGGCAGAGTCAATGAAGGGATTAAAGAGAACAAACCGCTGCGGCGAGCTTTCCGCGGCAAATGCGGGGGAGACCGTCACCGTCATGGGATGGGTGCAGAAGCAGAGGAACAAGGGCGGCATTATCTTTGTAGATCTGCGGGATCGCTCCGGCATACTGCAGGTTATTTTTGAAGAGAGTGACTGCGGTTCGGAGAATTTTCAGAAGGCGGAGAAGGTGCGCAGCGAGTTCGTCATTGCCGTTGTGGGCAGGGTGGAGAAGCGGGGAGGCGCTGTCAATGAGAATCTTTCCACCGGTGAGATTGAAGTCCGGGCACAGCAGATACGCATCTTGGCGGAAGCGGAGACGCCGCCCTTTCCCATTGAGGCGGATTCCAAAACAAAGGAAGAGCTTCGGCTGAAATACCGTTATCTGGACTTGAGAAGGCCGGATCTGCAGCGGAACCTGATGCTGCGCAGCAGGATTACCACCACCATCCGCACCTTTTTAAGTGATGAGGGCTTTCTGGAGATTGAGACTCCGATTTTGAATAAATCCACTCCTGAGGGAGCCAGGGACTATCTGGTGCCCAGCCGTGTCCATCCCGGCGCCTTTTATGCGCTGCCTCAGTCCCCTCAGATTTTCAAGCAGCTGCTGATGTGTTCCGGCTATGACCGCTATTTCCAGGTGGCAAAGTGCTTCCGGGACGAGGACCTGCGGGCGGACAGGCAGCCGGAATTTACCCAGGTGGATCTGGAGATGTCCTTTGTGGACGTGGATGATGTGATAGACGCTACCGAGAGAATGGTAGCAAAGGTGTGCGAAGAGGCCATCGGTCTTAAGGTACAGCTTCCCATTCGGCGCATGACCTGGGAAGAGGCCATGAACAGGTTCGGATCCGACAAGCCGGATACCCGTTTCGGCATGGAACTGGCGGATGTGTCCGAAACGGTAAGGAACTGCGGCTTCGGCGTGTTTACCGACGCCCTTAAGGCAGGAGGAAGCGTCAGGGGCATCAATGTAAAGGGTCAGGCGGAAATGCCCAGGAAAAAGATTGACGCACTGGTGGAATTTGCAAAGGGCTATGGCGCAAAGGGATTGGCTTACTTGTCCGTACTGCCGGACGGTACTTATAAGTCCTCCTTTGCAAAGTTTATGACGGAGGAAGAATTGAAGGCGCTGGTGGAAGCCATGGGCGGTGAACCGGGAGATTTGCTGCTCTTTGCCGCAGACAGATTAAAGATTGTGTGGTCTGTGCTGGGGGCATTGCGCTGTGAGCTTGCAAGGCAGCTGGGTCTGATTGACAATGACAGATTTGATTTCCTGTGGATTACCGAGTTCCCCCAGTTTGAGTGGAGCGACGAGGAGGAGCGGTTTGTGGCAATGCACCATCCCTTTACTATGCCCATGGAGGAGGATCTGGACAGACTGGAATCCGACCCCGGCAGCGTCAGGGCAAAGGCTTACGATATTGTATTAAACGGCGTGGAGCTGGGAGGCGGCAGCGTCAGAATCTTCCAGAGCGACGTGCAGGAGAGAATGTTCCGGGCATTGGGCTTTACGGACGAGAAGGCCCATGAACAGTTCGGGTTCCTGTTGGACGCCTTTAAATACGGGGTGCCCCCTCACGCAGGGCTTGCCATCGGCCTGGACCGTTTTGTGATGCTGCTGGTGAAGGCGGAAAGCATCAGAGAGGTAATTGCCTTCCCCAAGGTAAAGGACGCATCCTGCCTTATGTCTCAGGCGCCGGGGACGGTGGAGGAGAAGCAGCTGGAGGAGTTGGGCTTGAAGCTTACCGGGATGCAGGAGCAGGATGCATGAATATAGCCATTGTGGAGGACGAAGCAGTGCACAGCAGGCTGCTGCAGCAGTATATTCAGGCCTGGGCGGAGGCGGGGGGCAGAACCGTTCATATTTTTCTCTATGAAAATGCCGAAAGCTTTCTGTTCAGCCTGGAGGATGGAGCGCCGGACGCTGTGTTTGCGGATATCCAGATGCCCGGAATGAACGGGATGGACATGGTACGGAAGCTGCGGGAGAAGGACGGCGCCCTGCCGGTGATATTTACCACAGGGCTGTCCGATTATCTCAGGGAAGGCTACGAGGTACAGGCCCTGCACTATCTGATCAAGCCCATATCGGCGGAAAAGGTAGCTGAATGCATGGACAGGATATGCTGTCGGAGCAATGTCAGGAATCTGTTTACGGTCAGGACGGAAGACGGCATGACAAAGCTGGATCCGGGGGAGACGAATTACTGCGAGGCGGAGGGGCATTACACAAGGTTTGCCATGACGGACAAAAGCTCTGTCCGGGTGCTGCAGAGCATTTCGGAGCTGGAGAAGGAGCTGCCGGAGAAAACATTTGTCAAATGTCACCGTTCTTACCTGTGCAATCTGGAGAATGTAAAGCAGATTATGCAGGATAGGGTCATCTTTGACAACGGGGAGTCCGTTCCGGTGAGCAGGAGGCTGTATCAGGATTTTAACCGGAGGTTTATAGAGTTTTACAGGGGATGTGAAAAAGGATGATGATTCTTTGGATAGCAGCAGGGCTTCTTATCTTTCTGGGGTTGCTGTTTGGAGGAAGGGTCTGGATCGGCAGGCTGGTGGACCGGCGAATCAGTCATTATCAGAGCGATTTGCTGCAAAGGCACTGCGAGGAAGTGGAAAATATGTACAGGCAGACCAGGGGCTGGCGGCATGATTACCACAATCACATCCAGACCATGAAAGCCTATCTGGCTTTTGGGGAGACGGACAAGCTTGGAAAGTATCTTGACAGACTGGATGAGGATCTTACCACTGTTGACACTGTAATCAAGACGGGCAATGTAATGATTGACGCAGTCTTAAACAGTAAGCTGTCTCTGGCAAGGGAAAAGCAGATCGCCGTGGAGGCAAAGGCCATCGTTCCTCCGCAGCTGGATATTTCCGAGGTGGACTTGTCTCTGATTATCGGGAACCTGATGGACAATGCCATGGAAGCCTGTCTGCGGATTGAGGAGGAAAACCGGCGGTTTATCCGGGTCTATATTGATATTATCAAAGGCCAGCTGTACATTTATGTGATGAATGCCGTGAACGGACGGCCGGGGAAAAAGCGGGAGGAGAACCGTCAGGTCAGGTATCTCTCCACCAAGGACGGAAGAGCCCACGGGTTCGGACTGATGCGGATCGACCGGGTGGTGGCAAGGTGTAAGGGATATATTGACAGGCAGGATGAGGAGAATGTATTTGCGACGGAAATCCTTCTGCCGTTGGTGCACGAATGAAACCATTCGTGCATTTTTTGTTTTGGAGGCAAAATCCGTGCTATGATGATTCAGGCGAATGAGGAAAGCGGCTGCGCGTTTTCCTGGATGCTCCGCGGAAGGGCAGAGGACTGCGGAAGCGTGTAAGGGGAACGGAAACAGAGGCTGGAGGTGTAGAAAAATGAAGCAGACGAAAACTAAAACAAAAGCGCAAGCACAAACAAAAGCACAGACAGAAACACAGTACGAAAAGACCTACAATATTTTACAGAACATAGGCTATTATTTTACGCTGTACAGGCGTACCGTCCCCATCTTTCTGTGGCTGTGTCTGGCGGAGATCCTGTTTGGCGCCATACAGCCTCTTTTCGGCATTTATCTGCCCAAGCTGGCGGTGGATCTGGTGACGGAGGGAGTCACCTGGCAGCGGCTGCTGCTCACTTTCGGGGTATTCGGGCTGCTGTACTTAAGTGTGCAGGTGGCAGTGTCAGCCTGTGGGGAGGGAAAATATTTCCTTTACAATACCAGGCGGAACCTCCTGCTGTCCAATCTGTTCCTGAAAAGCCTGCGGGTTCCCTATCGCTATGTGGAGGAGGGAACCGCCAAGGAACTGTACTGGAAGGCGCTGGGGGTAGTGGACAGGGGGGATTGGAGCGCTGTCTGTAAGATGACCTACGGCACCATCGACATTATTAAAAATATAATCAGCTTCGCGCTGTACGGCACTGTGCTGAGCTTTTTAAGTCCCTGGATGGCGGCGCTGCTGTTTACGCTGTCTCTGATACAGTATGTCATCAGCCTCTCCAAAATCAAATATATGGAGAAATTCCGGGAAGAGGATGCAGATCTGGCGAAGAAGAGGAACTATGTCTTTAACAATGCCATAGGAAACCGGAATGCAGCCAAGGATGTGAGAATCTTCGGGATGAAGGGCTGGCTGAACAGGGAGAAGGATATGCTGCTGGACAGGAGCAAAAGGCTGGAGAAGCGAAAGGGAACGGCGGAGTACCGTTACTGGCAGATGGGCAGCCTGCTGACCCTGGCCCGGGATATATTTGCCTATGCGTATCTGCTGAAGCAGGTGTTTGAGGGAAGCGTGGGGCCGGGAGACTTTGTGCTGTACTTTGGGGCCATTACAGGATTTTCAGGGTTCCTGGGAAGCATCATGGACGGACTGGCACAGCTGCGCAGCGGCTCCCGGGATACCTGCTTTTACAGAGCCTATATGGATCTGCCGGAGGAGGAACTACATACCGGAAGCAGACATATTTCGGAATTGAAGCAGCCGGTGTCCATAGAATTTAAGGATGTATCCTTTTCCTATGACGGCGGGGAGAATAAAATATTCAATCACTTTAACCTGAAAATAAACGCCGGGGAAAAGCTGGCCCTGGTGGGAGTCAACGGCGCGGGAAAGAGTACCCTGGTAAAGCTGCTCTGCGGTATGTACGACCCGGACGAAGGAACCATACTGATAGGGGGCGTGGACAGAAACGAGTTCCCCAGAGCAGAGTTGTTTCAACTGTTTTCCGCCGTTTTTCAGGAGGCGTTCCTGCTGCCTGTGACGGTGGCGGAAAATCTTACCTTTGAAAGTGCATATGATGAGAAAAGAGCCTGGCGGGCACTGGAGGACGCAGGGCTTTCGGAGAAATTCCGGGAAAAGGGCTTTACCATGGATACCTTTTTTGATAAGGACATGGACGAGAACGGCGTGGAGCTGTCGGGAGGGGAGACTCAGCGTTTCCTGCTGGCAAGGGCGCTCTATAAGGACGCGCCGGTGCTGGTGCTGGATGAGCCCACGGCGGCGCTGGACCCTATTGCGGAATCGGAGATTTATGACAATTATGCCCGGTATTCCGGCGGTAAGACGGCGCTTTTCATTTCCCACAGACTTGCCAGCACCCGGTTTTCGGATCGGATCGTGCTGCTGGGAGAAGGCGGCATCCTGGAAGAGGGAAGCCATCAGGAACTGATGGATCGTAAAGGGGCCTACGCGGAAATGTTTGAGGTGCAGAGCCGTTACTATGCAAAGGATCGGCTGGAAAAGGAGGTGTTTTAAGGATGCAGCAGGAATCAAAGCTTTTGGAAAAGCAGTCGTTTCGGCAGCAGCTTGACAATGTGCGGCGGGTGATGAAGCTGCTTGTGAGCCTTGATCGGGGCTATGTGCCGCTGAATCTGGTTTCCGTCCTTCTGGCGGCCTGCCTGACTTACGGGGGAATGCTGCTGTCTGCCTATGTGCTGAATCAGATTGCAGGAGGATTTGCGTTCTCACAGCTGTTGGGACGGGTCATTTTCTGCGTGGTATTTTTAAGTCTGGGAAGATCGGCGGAGAATATGCTGAACCGGCGGATCGATGTGAGAAGTCAGATGCTTTCGGAAAAGTATCAGGCCCTGCAGCAGGAAAAAATCATGCAGATGGATTTTGCCCTGCTGGACAGTCCCAGGCTGAAGGAGATGCGTGAGAGGATCCAGCTGGACAACAACTGGGGCGCAGGTATTTTCAGTATGTTCTGGCAGGGCAAGGGCGTGTTGGGAACCCTGGTGGAGCTGGTGGCGGCGGTGATCATCGGAGCCCCGGTGTTTGCCTGGTTCGGAAAGGAAGATATGGGCTGGGCGGCGGCTATTCTGTTTCTGCTGTGTCTGTGTCTGGGAATCTGTATGAAGCTGTTTTGGTATTTCAGGAATAAGTCTCTTTATGCCCTGTTTCATGTGCCTGACCGGGAGGAGAAGAAGTTCCTGTGGAATTATGTATGGGATTTTGCTTACGGCTCCTGGCGTTACCGTTACGGGAACGGCAAGGATGTGAGGATCTACGACAGCTATGAGGTGATGAAGCGCTGGACCTATGACAAGCTGTGGGGAAAGAAATGGAATGATTATGTGATAAAGCGGCCCGGCATCGGTCAAGGCGGCAGCGCCGGAGTCTGGTCGGCCATGTATGTGCTTTCGGTCATAGGGGCCTATTGTATGGTGGCGCTGGCGGCATTGAAGGGGAATATGCCGGTGGGCTCCCTGATCCTGTACGCCGGGTGTCTGTCCAATATCCTGAATCAGGCGGCAAATATTGTGATGGGATGCTGCGAGGTCAGCCTGACAGCCAGGAAGCAGATCGGCGTGATGGAGTTGCTGGAGCTGTCCGATGAGATGTACAAGGGCTCTCTGCCCATGGAGAAGCGCAGCGACAATGAATACCGCATTGAATTTAAGAATGTTTCCTTTAAGTACCCGGGGAGCGAGACATACGCCCTGAAGGACTTTTCCATGGAACTTAGGGTGGGGGAGCGGCTTGCCATTGTGGGCCGGAACGGTTCGGGGAAGACTACCATGATAAAGCTTCTGTGCAGGCTGTATGACCCGCAGGAGGGGGAGATTCTGGTCAACGGTGTGGATATTAAGAAGTTCCGCCATGACGAGTATTCCAGGCTTTTTTCCGTGGTATTTCAGGACTATGTGCTGTTTGCCCTGATGCTGGCGGAAAATATCGCGGCGGACAAGGACTACGACGGCGATAAGGTGCGTCAGTGTCTTACGGATGCAGGGTTCGGGGAGCGGCTGGCGAAGATGGGAGAGAAAGGAATCGAAAGCTACCTCTACAAGGATTACACGGATGAGGGAATAGAGATCAGCGGCGGAGAGGCCCAGAAGCTGGCTATTGCCAGGGCCATATACAAGGAGGCGCCCTTTGTGCTGCTGGATGAGCCCACGGCGGCGCTGGATCCCATAGCGGAGGCGGAGATCTATCACAATTTTGACAGAATCGCCGGAAACAAGACTGCCATCTATATCAGCCACAGGCTGTCCTCCTGCCGGTTCTGCGACAAGATTGCCGTGTTTGACCGGGGAAGGCTGGTGCAGACGGGCAGCCATGAGGAGCTGCTGGCCCAGGAGGAGGGAGTGTATGCTTCCCTTTGGAATGCGCAGGCGAAGTATTATGAGATGTAAGTGAAACCACCTGTTTTCGTCCCTCTTGACAAACGGGAGAAAGTATCTGATAATAGCGGTATTGCAGGAGGGCCGGGAAAGAGGAATGAAGATTTACCTTTTAAATATAGGGGAACTGATACGGGAGGAGGCCGAATTCCGGGCTGAGTCCCTGCTGCATAAGGTGGATGAAACCAGGCGGAAGAGGATTCTGGCGGCAAAAACCGGGCAGGGAAAGGCGGCGGAGCTGGGGGCAGGGCTGCTGCTGCAGAGGGCAGTTCTGGACTGGCAGGCCGACGGCGGGCCGGTGGCGGAAACGGGCGGCTTTGCGGACTGTGCAGGGAAGGCTGCGGAGGCGGATTCTGTCGTCCTGACAGAGGGCGCCGATGTCGGCAGCTGCATTCTCTGTACGCTGTCGGGACTCCTTTCCGGCCTTCTTTCCGACCTGTCGGCGCCCCTTTCTCTGACCTATCGGTACGGAGAGACGGGGAAGCCCTATTTTGTGAATATGCCCCTTTATTTTAACCTTTCCCATTCCGGGGAGTATGTGCTTTGTGCGGTATCCTCCCGGGAGGTGGGAGCGGATATTCAGCGGATCCAGTCAGTGGACGTGATGAAGCTGGCAAAACGCTTTTTTTCGGAGCCGGAGTGCCGGGTCCTGGAACGCTGTGAGAGCGTCTGGGAGCAGCAGAGGCTTTTTTTTGAGTTGTGGAGTCGGAAGGAAGCCTATGGAAAGCTGACGGGAGAAGGGATTACAGCGGTTCTGAAGAGAGACATGCAGACTGTGGAGGCGCAGTGGCAGAACGTTTCGCCGCCGGAAGGGTACGCTATGGCAGTCTGTACCGGCCTGCAGCCGTGACTGAAAGGTGGAAAGCGGGAGGTATGGCCGGAATGGTACGCAGTGGCAGTCTGTACCGGCCTGCGGCAGGGGCTTGACCCGGAAAACAGAGAAATGAGGATGAACATGGGACGGTTGATGAAGTATCTGAAGGATTATAAAAAGGAAGCTGTGCTGGCGCCGCTTTTTAAGCTGTTAGAGGCTTTTTTTGAGCTGCTGGTGCCCCTTGTCATGGCAAATATCATCGACATAGGAATTGAAAATTCCGACATGGGCTATGTGGGCAGGATGGGAGCCTGTCTGCTGGCTCTGGCGGCGGTGGGGCTGCTGTCCTCCGTAACGGCTCAGTTTTTCGCAGCCAGGGCGGCGGTGGGATTTTCCACGAAACTGCGCCAGTCGCTGTTCGACCACATTCAGGGGCTGAATTTTACCAATATAGACAGGGCGGGAACCTCTACCATGATTACCCGCATGACAAGCGATATTAATCAGGTGCAGTCCGGCGTAAACATGGTGCTGCGCTTATTCTTACGCTCTCCCATCATTGTGTTCGGCGCCATGATCATGGCGTTTACCATCGACGTGAAGAGCGCGCTGATATTTGTGGTAACCATCCCTGCACTTACCATTGTGGTAATCGGCGTTATGGCCTGGACCATGCCCCTGTACAAAAAAGTGCAGGCGGGGCTTGACAGGGTGCTGGGGATTACCAGGGAGAATTTGACCGGCGTCCGCGTTATCCGGGCTTTCCACAGGGAAGCGGAAGAGGAGAAAAAGTTCAGGGAGCACACGGAGGCTCTTGCCCACAGCCAGACCTTCGCAGGTAAAATCAGCGCGGTTATGAATCCCCTGACCTATGTGATAGTAAACGCCGCCACCATTGCGCTGATTTATACGGGAGCCGTCCGGGTGGACACAGGGATTCTGACCCGGGGAGAGGTCATCGCCATTGTGAACTATATGTCCCAGGTGCTGGTGGAACTGGTAAAGCTGGCAAACCTGATTGTCACCATCACCAAGGCCCTGGCCTGTGCGGATCGTGTGGCAGGGGTGTTTGAGATACAGAATGAGGATCAGGCGGCGCCGGAGGAGCTTGATGCTGTGAAGACGGGTGCTCCCTTTCTGGAATTCGATCATGTTTCCTTTGCCTATGCGGGAGCCGGTGCAGAGACACTGCATGATTTGAATTTTACGGTGGAAAGGGGAGAGACGGTGGGCGTTATCGGCGGCACCGGCTCCGGTAAGTCTTCTCTTGTGAATCTGATTCCCGGCTTTTACCCTGTGACAGAGGGGGCAGTCCGCATGGAGGGCCGGGATGTAAGAACCATGCCGGAAGAGGAGCTTCGGGGACG
Organism: Acetatifactor muris; assembly: GCA_023664365.1. GTDB lineage: Bacteria > Bacillota > Clostridia > Lachnospirales > Lachnospiraceae > Acetatifactor > Acetatifactor muris_B. Next base: position 87,963 of record JAMPFR010000001.1, read on the forward strand.
TATCGGCGTGGTGCCCCAGAAGGCGGTGTTGTTCAAGGGAACCATCCGCAGTAATCTGCAGTGGGGTAAACCGGACGCCACGGAGGAGGAAATGTGGCAGGCCATTGACACTGCCCAGGCCAGAGAGGTGGTAGAAGGCAAGAGCGGCGGACTGGACGCGGCAGTTTCCCAGAACGGTAAGAACCTTTCGGGAGGACAGCGCCAGCGTCTGACTATTGCCAGAGCCCTGGTGAGGAAGCCGGAAATCCTCATTCTGGACGACAGCGCTTCTGCCCTTGACTATGCTACGGACGCAAAGCTGCGGGCAGCTATAAGGGGGCTGGAGGGCAGCACCACTACCTTTATCGTCTCCCAGAGGGCCTCCACCATCCGACACGCAGATAAAATACTGGTGCTGGACGACGGCCGGCTGGCAGGGGCGGGAACCCATGAGGAGCTGCTGGCAGGCTGTGATGTGTACCGGGAAATTTATTTCTCCCAATACCCGGAGGAGCGGCTGAAGGCAGCCCGGGCGCATAGGGCGGAAACGGAGGGAAACCAGTCCGGGGAGGCTGGAAAGGATCTGCCGGAGGGAGGTGTGCAGAATGGCTGATAAGGTGAAAAGCGGCGGAAGGCAGGGGCAGATGGCTGCCCTTGGCAAGGTGTTGAATTATATCAGAAAATACTGGTTCCTGGTGGGCGTATCCCTGATTCTGGCGGCGGTGACCGTGGTGCTCACCCTATATGTTCCCATTCTGACGGGAGATGCGGTGGATTTTCTTTTGGGGAAAGGAAAAGTGGATTTTCCGGCTGTGTTTGCCATTCTGAAGAAAATCGGAATAGTCGTACTCATTACGGCAGTGGCACAGTGGGTTATGAACACCTGCAATAATTATATTACCTATCATGTGGTGAAGGATATCAGGGAGGACGCTTTTCACAGGCTGGAGGAGCTGCCCTTAAAATATCTGGACGCTCATGCCTACGGGGATATTGTCAGCCGGGTGGTAGCGGACGTGGACACCTTTGCGGACGGTCTGCTCATGGGCTTTACCCAGCTGTTCACGGGCGTCCTTACCATTTTCGGCACCCTGATATTCATGCTGATTACCAACGTGCCCATTGCCCTGGTGGTGGTCTGCATTACACCGGTTTCCTTCCTGGTGGCAAAATTTATTGCCACAAGAACCTATTCCATGTTTAAGCTTCAGTCGGAGACCAGGGGAGAACAGACTTCCCTGATAGAGGAGATGATAGGAAACCAGAAGGTGGTTAAGACCTTTTCCATGGAGGATACGGTCAGGGAACAGTTTGGCGAGATTAACGACAGGTTGGAAAAATGTTCCCTGAAGGCAATCTTTTTCTCCTCTCTTACCAATCCCTGCACCCGGTTTGTGAACAGCCTGGTGTATGCGGGGGTGGGGATTTTCGGCGCTTTTGTGGCAATCCGCGGCGGCATCAGCGTGGGACGGCTGTCCTGCTTTTTAAGCTATGCGAACCAGTACACAAAGCCCTTTAATGAAATTTCCGGAGTGGTGACGGAGCTGCAGAACGCCCTTGCCTGTGCGGCCCGGATTTTTGAACTGATTGACGAGGAACCCCAGACGCCGGATGCGGAAGGGGCAAAAGAGCTGCTCGACGCCAGAGGTAATGTGAAGCTGGAAAATGTGTATTTCAGCTATACGCCGGAGAAGAAGCTGATCGAGAATTTTAACCTGGAGGTAAAGCCGGGACAGAGGGTGGCTATTGTGGGGCCTACGGGCTGCGGCAAGACTACGGTTATCAATCTGCTGATGCGGTTCTATGATGTAAACAGCGGGCGGATAAGCGTGGACGGAACGGATATCCGGGAAATCACAAGGGGCAGTCTGCGCACCGGCTACGGCATGGTGCTGCAGGAGACATGGCTTCGCGCCGGAACCATTCGCGACAATATCCGTATGGGCAGGCCGGAAGCCACGGAGGAGGAAGTGGTGCAGGCCGCAAAGTCCGCCCATGCCCACAGCTTTATCAAGCGTCTGCCCAAGGGGTATGACACGGTGATTGCGGAGGACGGCGGCAGCCTGTCCCAGGGTCAGAAGCAGCTGCTGTGCATTGCCAGGGTGATGCTGTGCCTTCCTCCCATGCTGATCTTAGACGAGGCCACCTCATCCATAGATACCCGCACGGAGCTGAAGATTCAGAATGCCTTTGCCGCCATGATGGAGGGGCGGACCAGCTTCATTGTGGCCCACAGGCTCTCCACCATACAGGAGGCGGATATCATTCTGGTGATGAAGGACGGAAATATTATCGAGCAGGGAAGTCACGAAAGCCTGCTGGCAAAAGGCGGCTTTTACGCGAACCTGTATCATTCACAGTTCGAGGGCTGATGTATTATGGTTAGGGAAATGAGGCGTAAGGACAGGCAGCTGTCCGGGGAAGAGGCTATGGAAATTCTGACAAAGGGAGAATATGGTATTCTGTCAACCTTTGGAACGGAATATCCATACGGCGTTCCGGTGAATTACGCAGTCGCGGACAATGCGATTTATATCCACGGCACCTGCGAGGCAGGGCAAAAGGCGGAGAATATTGCCCTGAACGGCAATGTGTGCTTTACCGTGGTGGGAAAGACGAAGGTGCTTGCGTCGAAGTTTGCTGCGGAATATGAAAGCGTCATTGTGCTGGGAAAAGCGGAGAAAGCGGATGGAGAGGCAAAGGAGAGGGCGCTGGAGGCGCTGATAGACAAGTACAGCCCGGCGTTTCGGGAATCCGGCATGAAATATATTCATGCCGCCGGGGACAAGACTACAGTGTACCGGATTACAATCGAAAGGATCACGGGAAAGGCCCGCAGATGAGGCCCGCAGGTGCAGGGTGTGTGCCATGAAAGGCAGTCCGGAAGGACATGAAATATTTAAATGTTCTGAAAAATGTGCCGATATATAATATAGCAGGCAAATTCGGGTTATTTTGAGCTGCGGGCATAAGCGATTCGAGGTTCAATTTTATGCATTTATGCGGTGGGCACAGTTTATCTGCTGCTTATGCCACGGGATAGCGGTACATGGAGGCAGGGGCATATGAAGGTGAGCGATACAAATATTACTCTGTATGCGGGCGGACAGCCCGACAGCAGCAGGGCCATGGAGGGTTCCGGCAGGGAACAGGAAGAGAGAAAGACGGTTTTTGCGGGAAACCTCAATAATAACCGGGAGGGTACACTTCAGGACAGAATCGCGGAAAAGAAGGCTAAGGCCCGGGAGCAGGCCATGAAGGCAGTGGGAGAGGCCTTTCATGGCGACCTGAAGATCGACGAGGGCATGGAAGAGAGCCGTCAGCATGTAAAGGAGTTGACGGAAGAAAAGCAAGATCTGCAGAGCGGACTGGAGGATATTGACAGGCGTGAGGACACGCTGGAGAGGGCAAAGGCCGACGGGGAAATCAGTGAAGAAGAGTATCGCCGGGAGAAGGAAGCCCTGCAGCAGGAGCGATTGACGCAGGAGCAGAAGCTGGCACAGAACCAGGGCGCGATTCAGGGAGAAAACGCCTCTATCCGCAGCACCCGGCGGGAACGTCTGAAGTATCATCACATGGCGGACGCCCAAAATCAGGCGGATGCCATAATGGAGGCTGCCGGGCAGGAGATTATGGGCATGGTTCGGCAGGAAGCCGTGGACCATGCGGACGAAGAAGCGGAAAAGAGAGAAGAGCAGGCGGAGGAAATCAGAGAAGAGCGGAAAGAGCAGGAAAAGCTGCTGGAGAAGCAGAAGGAGAAGAGGGAAGAGGAAGAAAGCTGGCTGGAGGAGCTGAGTCCCGAAGAATTCGCCAACCTGACAAAGTCTTCGGAGGATGTGCAGAAGGAGGTTCAGGATATGCTTAGGAAGATGAACCTTCTGGATGAGGACATCAAGGGCGCAGCCGTGGACGAAAGTATATAAAAGAGACAGTATAAAAGCGACATTATAAAAGAGCCACACCCATCAGAGGGTGCGGCTCTCTTTGTATATGGGCGGCGTCAGGCAGCGCCTTTTTGTCCCTTCTGCACATCCTCACGAATCAGGCGGTAAATGCAGGCACTTAAGGGGACGCCTATCAGCATACCGCCGATACCGCCGATGCCGCCGCCGATAATGACCGCCGCCAGTACCCAAATGCCGGGCAGCCCCAGAGAAGTGCCCACCACCTTGGGATAGATGATATTGCCCTCCAGCTGTTGGAGGATTACCAGATATACTATGAACAAAACCGCTTTCAGCGGCGAGGCGGTAAGTATCAGCAGAAAGCCCACGGCGCCGCCGATGTAAGCCCCGGCAACGGGAATGAGGGCGGTAAAGCCCACGGTAACGCCTACCACTGCCGCATAGGGGAAACGGAAGAGCAGCATTCCCAGCGTGCAGAGGGCGCCCAGAATCACGGCTTCCGTACACTGTCCCACAATATAGCGGTGAAAGCTGTCGTTGGCAATGTCCTTCACATGAGAAGCTTTTTCTATAAAGCCGGGCTTAAGATAACGGTTTGACAATTTGCCCAGCTGTCGTCCCAAGGTTTCCCTGCCGGATAAAATGTAAATGGAGAAGATAAAAGCCACCATTGTGTTTGCAGCGGTGGAAACGGTTCTGGAAACAAAAGTGATCGCATAGTCGCCCGCGCTTCCCAGGCCGCCCAGAACGGAGCCCACGATTTTGCTAAGGGTTTGCTGCCAGTCTATTCCTTCAAAAAGATTCTGAAGATATTCGGAAAGCCAGGGAGCCTCTGCCAGATAGTCTCCTATTTTTTCAAGAGCCGCGGGCACACTTGTCAGCAGGAGTGTAACACAGCTGCTGAGTTCGGGAACGACAATGCGCAGCAGCAACAGTACGACGGCGATTATGCTCAAGAATGCCAGCAGCATACACACCGGCCTGCGGCTTTTGACTATTGCGGTCTTTTTGCTTTTCGGAAAGTAGTGCCGCTCGAAAAAGCTCATGGGGATGTTGAAAATATAGGCGAAGACACATCCCGTCAAAAGGGGTGTGGCCGCCGTCAGGAGCAGCCTCATCAAATGTGCAAAGCTGTCCCAATAGTGGATACAAAGGAAAAGGATAAAGATACTGACGCCTGCCTGCAGACAGGTTTTCCAGTGTGATTTCATTTCGGTTCTCCCTTCATCGTGTATGCCGCGTAACGGCATGTCGGCTGAACTGTTATTATTTTACTGCATCGGGGGCCGGTTGGCAACCCCCTGCCGATTAACAGCTGAAAATTCATGGACTGGCACGTTTTTTTGCCTGCTGCATAAAAATATAACAAGTATGTATGCAAAGCTATATGGGAGGTGCTTTATGGCATTGGTAGTTCTCGATGCCGGCCACGGCGGCGAAAACCCCGGCGCCACTTACAACGGAAGGCAGGAGAAGGATGACGCCCTGGCGCTCGTGCTGGCGATAGGGGCCATACTGGAGGCAAACGGTGTAAATGTCTACTATACCCGCAACACAGATATTTACGAGTCTCCTCAGCAGAAGGCTATGGAGGGAAACGCAGTGAATGCGGATTACTTTGTATCCATTCATAGAAATGCCAGTCCCTACCCGAATCAATATACAGGGGTAGAAACTCTGGTTTACAACCGTTACGGCGAAGCGGCAAGGCTGGCATATAATATCAATACCCGTCTGGAGGATGTGGGTTTTGTAAACCAGGGGGTCAACGAGAGGACCAATCTGGTGGTGCTGAACAGGACGGCAATGCCTGCGGTGCTGGTGGAGGTGGGATTTATCAACACAGACGCGGACAATCAGCTTCTGGATCAACGCTTTAACGAAACGGCCCGGGCCATTGTGGACGGAATCCTGGCCACGGTATGGAGCGCATGAGGACAGGGCGCATTATACGGGCGGAAAATGCCCGAAAACCGGGATGCGATAAACGTAGGCGAGTCAAAGCAGAGCGCTATATCAGGCGGGCAGCGCTCTCTGCCGTCTGTGTACTGGCTGCCCTGTTTGCGTTCTGCCATGGGAAAGAGTTCTTGCTTTGCCATGAAAACGGGGGATCGTTGTCCGGCAGCATTCGTATGGCAGGAAGTACCTCCATGGAAAAGCTGGCGGATGCGCTGGCGGAAGGCTTTATGGAGAAGTATCCGGATGTAAATGTGACAGTGGAGTTTGTGGGTTCCGCGGCCGGAATCCGGGCGGTGCTTTCCGGAACTGCGGATATCGGTAATTCTTCCAGAGATCTGAAGGCGGCAGAAAAGGCGGAAGGCGCTGTGGGGCATATAGTGGCGCTTGACGGAATTGCAGTCTGCGCAAATCCGGCGGATGGTGTAAGCAGCTTGACAAGTGGGCAGCTGGCGGCTATTTACACCGGAGCAGTCACAAACTGGAGCCAGGTGGGCGGCATGGAGTTTCCCGTTGTGGTGGTGGGGCAGCAGGCAGGCAGCGGCACCAGGGAGGCATTTGAAGAGCTTCTGGGAGTGCGGGATATATGTGTCTATGACAACGAGCTGGCAAGCAGCGGCGCAGTGCTGGCAAAGGTTGCTTCCACTCCCGGCGCTGTGGGCTATCTGTCTCTGGAGGTCGTGGATGAAAGTGTTGTTGTGCTGGCGTTGGATGGGGTGCAGCCCACAGCGGATACCGTTAAGGCAGGCAGCTATTTTCTCAGCAGGCCTTTTTTGATGGTGACAAAGGGAGAAATTGACCGACAAAGTCAATTGCTGCAGGCGTGGTTTGCCTATGTGCTGGGGGAGGAAGGACAGAAGGCTGCGGAACAGGCAGGGTTAATCAGGTGAAAAACGCGTCAGGCAGATACAACATAAGGAAGAGGAAAAGGAGGTCACCGTATCAGAAATGGAATCGGCGGAAATACATAATAGTTCAGAATCTGTTACGAAAGCTTCAAGGCAGTCCTTTCGGAGCGTTTTCATCGGCGAAAGGATTCGGGAGGAGAGGAACTGCGAAAGGTTCAAAAGGGCAGCGGGCGGGAAGCTGACAGAGCAGGCGGCCGGGATCATCTTCCGTTTCTGCGGCCTTGCGGCGGTTCTGGGGGTTTTCTTTATCACCCTGTATATGATTATCAGCGGTACGCCGGCTTTGTTTAGGGTGGGGCTGAAGGAGATAGTGTTCGGCAGGGTCTGGAAGCCCACCGGGGTGGAACCGAAATTCGGAATCCTGTATGTGATTCTCACATCCCTTGTGGGGACGGCCCTGGCGGTGCTGCTTGGAGCGCCTGTGGGAATCCTGACGGCGGTGTTTCTGGCGGAAACGGCTGACCGACGGCTGGCGGGACTCTTTAAGTCCGCGGTGGAGCTGCTGGCCTGCATTCCCTCAGTCATCTACGGCCTGTTGGGGCTTTATCTGCTGCATCCGCTGATATACAAGCTGGAGCTGCGGATATTTGCCGACTCTGAGAGTCATCGGTTTACCGGAGGAGCCAATCTGCTGTCAGCGGTGATTGTGTTGGCCGTTATGATTCTGCCCACGGTCATCAGCGTCAGCGAGACTGCCATACGGGCGGTAGAGCCGGACATCAGGGCCGCCTCCCTGGCTTTGGGGGCTTCCCGGATGCAGACTGTATTTCGGGCGGTGCTGCCTGCGGCAAAGCCGGGAATTGTGACGGCGGTGGCGCTGGGAGTGGGGAGAGCCTTGGGAGAGGCTACCGCCGTTGCGCTGGTGTCCGGCAACAGCGTTAATTTTCCGCTGCCCTTTCATTCTGTGCGTTTTCTGACCACTGCCATTGTCAGCGAGATGGGATACGCCCAGGGCGTCCACCGGGAGATGCTTTTTACCATAGGGCTTGTCCTGTTTCTGTTTATCATGGCGGTAAACATCGGACTGAACTGGATACTGAAAAAGGGGGCGGGAGCTTATGAGTGAGTGTGCCCGGCGTGAGAAGGCGGAAAAGTATGAAAGGTTCGTAAAACCCGGACAGTTTCGGTTGTCGCGGCGGCTTTCGGAAGCCTTTCTTACGGCTGTCGTTTACGGAGCTGCCGGTATTTCCCTGTTTCTGCTGTCGGGAATGATGGGCTATGTGTTTTTCCGAGGGTTTCGTGCCTTAAGCATTCGCTTTTTTACCACAGTGAGCAGCGCCCTGAAGGGAACGGTGGGAATTGCCGGGAATCTGGTGAATACCCTGTACATAATTGTACTCACTCTGCTGACTGCCGTGCCTGTGGGGGTGGGCGGGGCAATCTACCTCAGTGAATATGCCAGGCCGGGGCGGCTGGTGCGGCTGATTGAGTTTGCCATGGAGATTCTCACGGGTATTCCTTCGGTGGTGTTCGGGCTGTTCGGCATGGTGTTTTTCGGAAATGTGCTGGGGCTGGGATATTCCGTTTTGAATGGGAGTTTTACACTTTCGCTGATGGTGCTGCCCCTGATTATGAAAAACACCCGGGAAGCGCTGCGCGCCACGCCGGAAAGCTATCGGAACGGCGCCCTGGGGCTGGGTGCGGCCAAATGGTATATGATCCGCACGATTTTGCTGCCTTCCGCCATGCCGGGTATCCTGACAGGCGTTGTCCTGGCAGTGGGAAGAATTCTGGGAGAGTCAGCCGCACTTATTTTTACGGCGGGCAGTGCAAGGCTTCTGCCCGGGCTTACAGGAGTTCCGGGAGAGGATTTGGTAAAGCTGGGACAAAAGGTATTGGAGCCGGGAGGCACCCTTACCCTTGAACTTTATCTGCAGGCGGAAAACGGGCGATACGAAGCAGCCTTCGGTATCGCCTGCGTATTGATTCTCATGGCGCTGCTTATTAATCTGCTGCTGAAGCTGGCGGCAGGAAGAGCAGGGAGGGCGTGACGCCGGAAAATATCCGCAGAATGCAGGACGCCGTATCCCGGCAGACAGGCAGTATATCTCAATGACAGGTCAGCGATATCCTGCGGCATGAAAAGCGGGGGAGTGTGATACAGGCGGAGAAAGCCGCAGGGAGATGGAGAACGAAATGTATGGAAATGAGCAAAATAGCGGTGGAGGGGCTGCATCTGCACTATGGCGGGAACCATGTCCTTAAGGGGGTGAGCATGGAAATCAGGAGCCATACCGTCACGGCCCTTATCGGACCCAGCGGCTGCGGCAAATCCACCTTTTTGAAATGCATCAACCGCATGAATGACCTGGTGGGAAATGTACGGATCGAGGGTAACATTCTGCTGGACGGCGAGGATATTTATGACAGAAGGGTGGATGTGACGCTGCTGCGGAAAAAGGCGGGCATGGTCTTTCAGCAGCCCAATCCCTTCCCCATGAGCATTTACGACAATGTTGCCTACGGACCCAGACTGCATGGCGTCAGAAACAGGGGCCGGCTGGATGAAATTGTGGAGAATTCCCTGCGGGGAGCGGCCCTTTATGAGGAGGTAAAGGATTCCCTGGGAAAACCGGCTCTGGGGCTGTCCGGCGGGCAGCAGCAGAGGCTCTGCATTGCCAGGGCGCTGGCGGTGGAGCCGGAGGTGCTGTTGATGGATGAGCCCACCTCCGCCCTGGATCCGGTTTCCACCTTAAAGATTGAGGAATTGCTGGAACGTCTGAAGAAAAAGTACACGGTGGTTATTGTGACCCACAATATGCAGCAGGCGGCCAGAATTTCGGATGAAACCGCTTTTTTCCTGGATGGAGAACTGGTGGAGTCCGGCCCGGCGGGGGTTTTGTTCTCCAAGCCTAAGGACAGGCGTACCAGAGACTATGTGACGGGACGGTTCGGATAAAAAACAGTGTGCCATAATTCCCCATTTCCGTCTCCTGAATTTTGCAAACCAAAACTGATAGGGAGTAATGATATGGCAGATAAAAATTTCAAAACCGTCGAGGAACAGATGGGAATCCTCCGTTCCCGTGGCCTCACTATTGATGATGAGCCACAGGCCAGGGCTTTCCTTTGCCCTGGCTTTTTCAATGAATTATCATGTGCTTGCGGGAGTAAATGCTGAGTTATAGTAAACGAAAAAGGAACCGTATTTACTATAACTTGGTGTACGCGGCCGCAAAATGATAACATGGAAATAAAAAAAGCGAGGAGGATTTCATGGTTCAGTTCAACATACCGGATGCCAAAAAGAAAAGGGTACTCATAGACAGTGATGCTAAAAATGAGGCGGACGACCAGTTTGCGATTGTGCAGGCATTGCTATCCGAGGGATTTGACCTACGGGGACTGATCGCGGCACATTTCGGCGGGGAAAGACCCTGTCAGACACTGCAGGAAAGCTATGATGATTACCATGATGTTCTACGGCGGTCTGATTCCCAGTTATATGGTAGTCAGAAGTCTGCAAATGCTCAACACCAGATGGGCAGTGTAAAGGGCTGATCAGAGCCGGGCGTTTTCCCTGCGGTACTGCATGGGAGTTATTCCGTAATTTTTCTTGAAGATATTCTGAAAATAAGACTGGCTGGAAAAACACAGATAGCTGCTGATTTCGGCCAGGCTTTTTTCACTGTATGCCAGCAGACTCTTTGCCTCCTCCAGCCTGCACCTGGTGATGAAGGCTCCTATATTGATGCCCAGCTCTTCCTTGAACCGCTTCATGGTGTAGGAAGGGCTGCGGTGGATGTGCTCCGCCACACTGCCTACGCTGACAGGTGTGTTGGTATGGCTTCGAATGTAGCTGATACACTGGTAGACCTCCGCAGAGATGCCTTCGGGAATGCGGGCCTCCCCCGCCAACATACAGAAGTCCTTCAGCATGGAAAACTGCAGGGTCTTGACTGCGTCAATGGTAAGCTGCTGCTCACACTCCTGCACATAGAGATCCACCAGCTGGTATGTTTTTTCTATATCCACACCGGCGGGAATGGCGCTTAAGACAGCAATCTTGGCGGCGGTAAGGATAAACAAATTTTTGGCATGGCGCAGAGGGGTGCTGGCCAGCTTTCCCTCTCCCGCGAATTTCGTCTGGAGCATCAGAAAGTCCTCCAACTGCCGTATATCGCCGTTTTTGATATGAGCAAAGAGGGCTTGCTCATAGCGCCAGGAATTGTGGGACTGATTGCTTTCCAGGCTGTCTATCCGATGGTGCAGCTGCTGCCTGGTGCGCTCCTGCGTACACCCTTTCTCCTGGACAAAATAGTCCTCAAGCTGCATTTCTTTCCCGTTCAGGATCTGATGCAGGAGAGCAAGATGTGTTGCAAATTGCGAGTGGCTGATGAGGGGGATTGCGTTCAGAAATTCCGCAACCGTTTCCCTGAGATCAAGAGAAATTGCGTTTTCGTGCATAAAGGTGCGAACCACCTCATCGGTCACCGGTACACTGAAGGAAGGCCCCAGTATGACCCGGTAATCGGTTCCTTCCACATGGACGCAGCCGTATTCAATATCGGCAGAATATCTGCAGAAGGTGGGATTGGCCTGGGTATAGGGCGCTTCCCAGAAAAGTTCGCCGTTATTCATGTATTCATGCTGCAGAAGCTCTCCCAGTGAGGAATAGGGAGATTTTCGCCCCAGCAGCAGGCTGACCGGGATGCGGGTCACGGCAAAATAATTTTTGCAAAAGGAGATATAATTCATTTTCTGCCTCCGTACTCTGTAACTGCAATATCTATTTAATTATAATAATGTATAAAGAATAAAAATCAATATGAAAATTTACAATTTTGAATTATATTCTGCAATATGTGAAGCAAGGTTTGGATTACACTGAGTAAAAGAACATGACTGGAGGAAACGCAGTTTTCAAATAGATTTTACTGGGGAGCCTCCGGCGGGGCGTTCCTGAAAGATAAGAAATACGATATTGTTCTGATGAAGCAGCTGCGGATCAGGGTGTACGGCATTGCCGTCAGTTGGGCGGAGATTATGCCTGAAGAGGGCAAAGCCGACCGAGCTGCCATAAGGTATTACCGGGAGACTATTACCGGGAGACGGCGGAAATGCTGCTGGATGCAGGAATCCTGCCGGTGCTGATTGCGGAGAACGGTATGGCAAGTCTGGATTTCGTCATGAGTGATGGGCTTGGTACACGATCAGCAGAGAATCGAGTATATGAAAGGATATTTAAGAGGCTTGAAGCAGGCGGCAAAGGAAGGATATTCGGTCATGGGTTATCTGCGGGAATGGAGAGAATCTGTAACTTTTTGAAAGGATATATAGATATGGGCGGTGTTGACAGTACAAATTGGATATGGATTCCCGATTGGGAGAAGGAAGAACACACGAAAGCATGTCTGATCTGCTTTCGGAAGAAATTCTTTATCGACGCAGGGCGGCCGGAGATAAAAGTACGGGTATCCGCGGAGTCCCGGTATAAGCTGTATGTAAATGGGCAGATGGCAGAGCTTGGCCCATGCAAAGGAGATCGTCTGGTCTGGTATTACGATGAATTGGATCTTTCTGCGTATCTTACGGAGGGTGAAAATGTGCTGGCTGCGGAGGTTTTGCATTATCCTGTGGACGGCTGGGGAAACCACAGCATTATCAGGACATCCACACCCGGATTTTATTTGAAGGAAATCAGCGGATCGCATGGTATAGATGCGGATGGGACTTGGCGCTGCAGTGTGGTACGGGATTTTAAGATTGTTTCCGAATTTCCGTGGCATGCACAGCTGCAGATCCTCGAAAACCGTATTGCAGATGAATGCCTGACGGGGTGGAAACAAAAGAGTTATAAGGATGACAGCTGGAATTTTGCAAGACTCTATACGGCAGAACAGATAAGCCTCTTAAAAAGCCCCGGCAGTCTGCATCCAAGACCAATCCCGTTTATGCTAAAAGTGCAGCGGCATTTTCAAGGCGTATATGGAAACAGCAGGCAGAAGCTTCGGGCCGAAAAATGGGACGGTGTACTCCATGGAAATGATACGGTAAGCATTGTGCCCAATCATCATGAAACAGTGGAAATCGACGCCGGGGAGATGATGTGCGGCTTCCTGTCCCTCCGTATGGCAGGCGGTGCTAATGCCATTCTACAGATTATGACCTGTGAGGGCTATGTGAAAGAACTGCCCGCTTCCCCGGGGGAATTTGCGGTAAAAGGAGACAGGACAGACTGGAAAAGCGGGTATCTGCATGGGTTTACGGACACTTATCGGGCGGCGGGAAACGGAACGGAAGAGGAGCCGGAATGCTATGAGCCCTTTTGGTTTCGGACATTTCGCTTTATAAAGCTGGATATCCAGACGGCGGAGGAACCGCTTACGGTGACGGGATTTGATTATATGGAAACCGGTTATCCGCTGGAGGTGCATACACAGGTAAGCACGTCGGATCCAAGTCTGGCGGATATATGGGATATCAGTCTCCGCTCCCTGCGAAGGTGTATGCAGGAGACCTATACGGACTGTCCGTTCTATGAGCAGCTGCAGTATGCGATGGATGCGCGGAGCCAGATTTTGTACACTTATGCGGTTTCAGGGGACGATCGGCTGGCACGGCAGTGTATGGAGGATTTCAGGAGGTCACAGCGTCCGGACGGCACATTAAATGCCTGTTATCCGGATGCAGAGCCGAATGTGATTCCTACTTTTGGCATCTATTATGTTCTGATGCTTTACGATCATATGATGTATGTGGGTGATAAAGGGTTTCTCCGCAGGCATCTTGGCTGTATGGACAATGTTCTGAACTTTTTTGCGGAAAATCTGGATGAGAGAGGGTTAGTCGGTTCGATTGGCGGGCAGCTTACGGATCGCGCCTATTGGTCCTTTATCGACTGGGCGCTGCCCTGGGGCAGGACGACCGGTATGCCGCCTGCGGGACTGCAGGGACCGATTACGATGGAAAGCTTTCTCTATATTTACGGCTTGATACATGGGGCGGCAGTCATGGAATATCTGGATCGCGGCGACACGGCGCGGGAATACAGAGAGCGCGCTGAGAATGTGAAAGCGGCAGTCAACAGGTACTGCGTGGATTCGGAGGGCAGATACACGGACGGGCCCGGCGTGAGAGAATACAGCCAGCACTGTCAGGTATTTGCGCCTCTTACGGATACGGTCTGCCTGGAAAAGGGGCGTGAACTGCAGAGTTAATTTGAAAAATAAATTTTCAGGAAAACAATTTCTTCTCGGTTTCAAGCAATATCTGAACCAAGACCTTATAGTCCAGATACTGTATCCCCTCTTTCCCGGTATATATCTTATCAGAGAGATTACTGTTATAGTATATATCCATCGCTTTTTCATACGCAAAGTCACACTTTTCAGCCAGGTGTGCTATAATACGCTCTTCAAGATTTTCCCGATATATATTTTCCAGAGTTTCTTCTTTCATATTGGCACCTCATAAAATGACTCATAATACAAAAGCTGCTCTATCGCTTTCTGTTTTATAAAAGCTATCTGATCGTAATTGGAATAGACTTTGATTTCTTTCAGTGCTCTCTCTTTATCCCAAATGCCGGAGCGATACATATCTACAACTCTAAAGACCTTATCATCTGCAACCTGCCCCTTTATTACATCATACCGTAAATAATCATTTTCTTCATTGCGGCATCTACATACAAAGTCAATCCATTCGCTTAAATCTTCTCCGAAACATTTGCAGATCAACCCTGACCAATCTTCTTTCATCTGATAAACATTTACAATTCCCATACTTTCGCCGCATATATCAGTTTTTCTCCTTGCCCATCTCTCAGCCTGTTCCTTTACTGTTGTTATATAAAAACCTTTCCCAAAATCCAACGGCCGAAGAGAATGTTCTGTATCCGGATAGTTGACAATCATATTTGAACCGTGGTAGACAGTCATACAGATACCCCCCTTACATTAAGATATTCTTTTATATTTTCAACGACATATTGTGTGCTCTGCGTATGAAGGATCTCATAATTAGGTATCAGAAAACCCATGATACAATTTGTTTGTTTCATCTTTTTATATACTTCCGAAGGTGCGTTTTTCCAGTTATTTGCACACGCATGAATCATGTAAATCACATAAGAAAATGAATCCTTGTTCATATCTGTATTTCCCCCTGTCCTAATCATTACACTTATATTATTTACTCAAACTTCGCACATAAACTTTAGCTATGTACCTTGAAAATTCAATATCTGGCAGTTATTCAGTAGTCAATGCCCGGTTATCCTGCTGGGGCGTTCCATTGTCGGTGGTACGCCTTATCTTTTTTTTATTATAATCTATCAATCAATCGGTGTCCATTATTTTAAGCAGGAAGGGAAGTATGAGATTAAAATGGATTTTTACGGATTTTTTCTGAAAAAGAGTCAGATCACAATTGAAATTTGCAATAGAAAACAGTAATTTACAATATAAATTCATGAACATATGGTAAGCTGATTAAAATTATTTGTATATTTGAATTGTAAAACAGGAAAGCTGGAGGATCTTGATTATGAGCAGAAATTATACGGACACAGGATTAGCGCCCGAAGAGCGTGCAAAGCTGCTCCTTGCGGAACTCAGTATGGAAGAAAAAATGGCGCAGGTCAACACCGTGTTCCCTTTTGATGCAGTCTGTATGGATTTTGATTATATATCCGGTCAGACCCGTCATGGGATTGGTGAAGTCAGTACGTTGGAGATGCGCAGAATCGAAACATTGGAAGAGGCGGCACAGTGGCAGAGGAAAGTCCAGAAGATTGTGATGGATAACAGTCCCCACCGGATTCCGGCGATCTTTCACATGGAAGGACTGTGCGGGGCATTCATACAGGATACCACCAGCTTTCCGGCAGGCATCGGGCGGGGATCCGGCTTTGACCCGGAATTGGAAGAAAAGATTGCAGAGATCGTGAGCAGACAGGAAGCCGCCTGCGGTATTACCCATGTGTTGGCCCCGGTGCTTGATATTTCCAGAGATTCCCGTATGGGGCGGCAGGGTGAAGCCTACGGGGAGGATCCGGCGCTGGCCTCGGCGCTGGGCGCTGCATATACGAGAGGCATCCAGAAAGCGGAGACGGCGGGCAGAAGGACGGAGAGCGTGGCAAAGCATTTTCTGGCGTTTCACAACTCACAGGGCGGCATCCACGGGACGCATTCAGATACGCCGCCCCGCCTCTTGCAGGAGATTTACGGGAAGCCTTTTCAGGCGGCAATCGCAGAGTCCGGGCTGAAGGGGGTTATGCCCTGCTATTGTTCTGTCAACGGGGAACCGCTCTCTGCGTCTCACGGGTTATTGACGGAGCTTCTGCGGGAGGATATGGGCTTCGAGGGCTTATGCATCAGTGATTACGGCGGGATAGGCGGTGTACATACTGTCCAGCATATAGGGGAAACGGCAGGGGAAGCGGGGCTTCTGTGCATGGAAGCCGGAATGGATATCGAGATGCCCAGCACCACAGGGTACGGGGATGAACTGAAAGAGATGTTTGAAAGCGGCAAAGCGGATATTGGGATTCTTGACAGGGCGGTATTCCGTGTGCTTACCGCCAAATTCCGCATGGGTCTTTTTGAAAACCCGTATGCCCTTGAGGGGGAGAAGCTGCGGAAAACGGTATGCGGCAGGGAGGATCGGGAAATTTCTCTGCGATCCGCAAGGGAATCCCTGGTGCTTCTGAAGAATGAGGGTGCGCTTCCAATTCGACAGGGAATCAAAAAGATAGCTTTGATCGGTCCCCATGCAGACTGCGCAAGAAAGCTTTTCGGCGGTTATACCCATATGTGCATGATGGAATCTACCTATGCCATTGCCAATTCCATAGCCGGCGTCAGCGGCAGTGTAAACGCAGATGGAAAAGAGATTGTCACAATTCCGGGCACCAATATCCAGTCGGACGAGACGGAGGAATTTGATGCAATCCTGCGCCGTCAGAAGCCGGAATGCAGAAGCCTTCTGGAAGAAATGAAAAGTCGGATGCCGGAAACAGAGATCCTCTATGCCTATGGCTATCCCGTTGCAGGCGCGGACGAATCGCACTTTGAGGAAGCGCTGCAGGCGGTAAACGAGGCGGACCTGGTCATCCTGACGCTGGGTGGCAAACACGGAACCTGCTCTATGGCTTCCATGGGGGAAGGCGTGGATGCATCGAACATCAATCTTGCGCCCTGTCAGGACGCCTTTATCAGAAAGGCGGCAGGTTTAGGAAAAACGTTGATTGGAGTGCATTTTGACGGGAGACCCATTTCCAGTGACGCGGCGGATCAGTATCTGGACGCCATACTGGAGGCATGGAGCCCGGCGGAGACAGGAGCGGAGGCGGTTGCGGACGTCCTGCTGGGAGAATACAATCCGGGCGGGAAGCTGCCGGTATCTGTCGCTTATCATGCGGGGCAGATCCCAATCTATTATAATCATCCCAACGGTTCTGCATGGCATCAGGGGGACAGTATCGGGTTTGTGAATTATGTGGATCTGCCC
Source organism: Acetatifactor muris (assembly GCA_023664365.1). Taxonomy (GTDB): domain Bacteria; phylum Bacillota; class Clostridia; order Lachnospirales; family Lachnospiraceae; genus Acetatifactor; species Acetatifactor muris_B. Next base: position 105,166 of record JAMPFR010000001.1, read on the forward strand.
CATACGCCGAGATATTGCTTCGGCCACGGCTTATCTTACACGGATTTTGTCTATTCTGACCTGAAAATTTCGGAGCAGGAAATTGAACCGGATGCAAAAGTGCGGATCGAGGCAGTGATCGCCAACAACGGGGAACGACAAGGGGAAGAGGTTGTCCAGCTTTATCTGCGGGACAGGTTCGCAAGCATGACAAGGCCGGTAAAGGAACTGGCAGGCTTTCAGAGAATATCCCTAGAGCCGGGCGAGAAGAAGAAAGTTATTTTCCAGGTAGCTGCCAGCCAGACGGCGTTCCTCGACAAGGATATGCGCTGGTGCATTGAGAAAGGAATGATTGATGTGGAAATCGGAAGCTCTTCGGAGGATATCCGCCTGACGGGAGAGTATCGGATCAATGAGACAGGCTGGATTGCAGGCAGGAACAGGGCGTTTTATGCGGCTGTATCTGTGGAATAAAGGAAGGGATTAAAATGGAACACACAGAAATTGCAGAGAAGCTTGCGGAAGAATCCATTGTATTGTTAAAAAACGCGGAACAGACGCTGCCTTTTTTCAAAGGACGGCGTATTGCCCTTTTCGGGAGAAGCCAGCTGGACACAATTTATTCCGGCAACGGCTCCGGCGCGGCCCATGGGGCAAAGGGGAAAAATATTCTGGAGGAATGTGAAAAAAAGGGAATCTGCGCGGAACCTGGGTTGAAGGCATACTACCGGGAAAAAATCAGTAAAGAGGCGCGGGAGAAAAAAGATGATTTCGACTGGTCTAAGCTGGGAGAAGCAGTAAACAGCGGCATCATGTACGAAATATTCGGCAAATATCATGCGCCGATCGCAGAATATGAGATACCTGAAAATTTGCTCACACAGGCACGGGAATTTACGGATACCGCGCTGCTTGTGATCGGAAGAAACTCAGGCGGGGAAGAATGCGACCGGCATTTAGACGAAGACTATTATCTTACCGATTCGGAAAAGAGGCTGACAGAGCAGATATGTTGCAGGTTTTCCAAGGTAGTTCTCATTTTGAATATAAACGGGCTGATCGATCTGGCCTGGACGGAAAAGTATGAGAGCATCAAAAGCATTCTCTTTATCGGCATTCCGGGGGAGGAAGGAGCAAAGGCGCTTGCGGGGATTCTTGCCGGAGAGGTAAATCCTTCCGGAAAGCTTGCCGTGACGATTGCGAAACACTATGAGGACTATCCGTCGGCGAAGCATTTTTCATGGGATAAGGAGCATCCGGAAAAGCTGTTTACTTACGAAAGCTACGGCTTAAGCGCTGCGGACAACGGAAGCAGCGGATATGCCAAAAGCCCGGTCACGGTATACTGGGAGGACATTTTTGCCGGATACCGCTATTTTGATACATTTGGAAAAGAACCTTTATTCCCCTTCGGATATGGCCTGTCCTATTCCGAATTTGAGATAAAACTGATTGATGCAAGGAAAGAAAGGGATGGAATCCGGATAGGGGCGTCTGTCAAAAATATCGGGCGTCTGCCGGGAAAAGAAACCGTGCAATTATATCTTCATACCAAAGACACGGCAATGATCCATGCCGGCCGGGAATTGAAAGGGTTTGAAAAGACAAAGCTTCTGGCTCCCCAAGAAGAAAATACCATTGTTTTGACAATGTCTTTCCGGGAGTTTGCGCATTACAGTGAGACGCAGGCGGCCTATGTGATCGAAAAGGGTATCTATGAATTGTACCTTGGCAGCAGTTCAAGAAATACGGCGCTTGCGGCCCGTGTTACGGCAAAGGAAGATATCCTGGTGGAACAGTGTGAGAACCGCCTTGGCCTCCGTCCGTGCAATGTTGGGAAGGTTGATTTTTTAACAGCTGATAAATGTACAGTGGAAAACGCCCTAAGAAAAATTGGTGAAGGGGTAGAGGAAAAAAACGATAAAAGATATAGTTCGTGCAAATGGGAAATCGTTTTGAGTAAGGAAGACGCGGGGCAGCCGGATCCGGTATCGGCAAGCGCCAGGATTTCCCGATTCCCGTATGGGAAAGACCCCATGACCGGACAACCTGCGTCATGCGGAAAGGAAAAACGGCTCACCGGTGAGTATGAAGATAAGGTGAGCAGGCTGTCCATGGAGCAGCTTGCCGCCCTGTGCGTAGGCTATGGCCCGGGAACCCCTTTCTCTGCATTTGGGGATGGCAGCGAGCCGGAAACGATTTTTGACGAGGATGGGGAACCGGTTACAACCAACAGCCATCCTGTAGGAAAGAACGGTTATGTTTCACCGGCAATTTTGAAAGAAGATATTCGCTCTGTATTTTATAAGGATGGCCCTGCGGGTATCGGCGAGACGGCATGGCCTGCGGAAATGCTGATTGCCTGTGCATTTGATAAGGAGCTGTGGTATCGATTCGGCAATGCGGTGGGAGAAGAATGCGAGCTGCAGCAGGTGGATGTGTGGCTTGCCCCGGCGGTGAACCTGCACAGAAATCCCCTGGGTGGGAGAAGCTTTGAGTATTTTTCGGAGGATCCATATCTGACAGGGATCTGTGCCTGTGAAATTACAAAAGGGGTACAGGAGAATCATCCGGTGCTTGTCTGTCCCAAGCACTTTGCGGTGAATGAGCAGGAAACCTACAGGCGCGGGAGTGCAAAGAAAAATTATGACGCCGTGGATTCCATTATCCGGGAAAGGGCGGTAAGGGAGCTTTATCTGAAGCCCTTTGAGATGCTGGTGAAAAATGCGGATATTGCCTGTATTATGACTTCTTTTAACAAAATAAACGGCGTCTTTACAGGCGGGAATCAGGAACTCTGCACCCGGATTCTGCGGGGCGAGTGGGGGTTTGAAGGCGTGGTTATTACCGACTGGGGCGATATGGATGTGGCGGTGGACGGCGCGGATGCCGTGGCGGCGGGCAATGATATTGTGATGCCGGGCGGACCGCCGGTGATCGCGCAGATTAGGAAGGGGCTTGAGGAAGGAAGAGTCACAAGGAACGATCTGGAGAAGGCAGTGAGGAATCTGCTGAAAATGTCGGCAAAAGGAGGGAAGCTTTCGTGAGCAAACTGTATCATTTTTCGGAGGATGGAAATACCTGTGTGATTACCAATCCCGGGACGCCGCGCTATTGGTACAATTATCTGTGGAATGAAAACGGATACTGCGCTCAGGTTGCCCAGACGGGGCAGGGACGCAGTTACTATATTGATGAAAAAGCGAACATGTGCCGTATCAATCAGGGGGACGGGCGGTTTGTCTACCTCCGTGACGAGGAGAGCGGAGCGTTCTGGAATATCGGCCGGGGTCCCTCCGACCAGCCGGTGGACAGCTATCAGTGCAGGCACAGCATATGGGATTCGGTGATTGCCACAGGCAAGGACAAGATCCATGCGGAATGGCAGATTTTTGTGCCCCGGGACGCCTTTCATGAGATGTGGAAGCTGACGGTGCGTAACGAGGATGCCAGGCAGCGGACGATCAGCCTCTTTGCAGCCGTTTCTTTTGAATTGGAGGGCTTTTCTTATCCCCGTTATTATGAGATGTACCGCTGCCTGGAGACAGGATTTGACGAACAGGTGAATGGTGTGTTCTGCCGGTCCTGCCACCCTTTTGCCCCGCATAAAAGATATAACGGTTTCCTGGCTTCGTCGGAAGAGGTGACGGCTTATGACGGCGACCTGACTGTATTCTGCGGGCCTACTCAGACCCAGACACGCCTGGATACTTCCCCTGTGGCGCTGTTCGTCCGTCCGCAGATTGTGGCGGAGGGGAAGGACTGTACAGGATCTGAGGCGGCGCTTTTTATTCCGGGCGGTGTGCTGCAGCATAAATTGACGCTGCAGCCGGGTGAGGAAAAAGAGATCCGCATGGTCTTCGGGGTCTGCGAATCACGAGAGGAAGCTGCGGAGGTTGTAAAAAAGTATATCGATAAAAATGCTTTTCAGAAGGAATACCGGCGGATGAAGGAGGCAGTCCTGGAAAAATACAATGCGCTCTCGCTGCGCATACCGGATGAAAAGCTGGGCGTGCAGTTAAATTCATGGATCAAGAAGCAGGTGGATTTCTGCATTGTGGGGAAAAAAGGCGTGCGGGATAATCTTCAGATTGCGGTTGCCCTGTTAAATTTCAGACCTCAAAAGGCCAAAGAGGAGATACTGGAATGTCTGCGCCACCAGTTCAGGGACGGACATACCGTGCTGACATGGTATCCCTACGATGATACGCGCTACTCCGATCAGCCGTTCTGGGTCCTATGGGCAGTCTGCGCTTTAATCAAGGAGACGGGAGACTTTTCCGTACTGGAACAGAAGCTTGCCTGGCAGGACGGGGGAGAGGGTACGGTACTGGAACATATAAAAGCAGCGGCAGCCTGCCTGCTTGCGGACAAGGGACGAAACGGCCTGATCAGGATTTATTTTGCGGATTGGAATGACGCCCTGAATATCACCACAGATCCGGAAGCGGAATCCGTCATGCTTTCCCATCAGACCTGTCTGGGATTTCTGGAGTTATCACGGCTGATGGAAGCGGCCGGAGATGCAGAGTATGCAGCATACATAAAGGAACAATATGAGATCTTAAAAGCTGCCGTCAATAAATATGCATGGGACGGGGAGTGGTATGTCCGTGCTTTGACGAAAGACGGCAAAATCGGAAGTAAAGACAGCGAAGGAAGCCGGATCTATCTGAATGCGCAGACATGGGGAATCCTTGGAGACGTGGTGCCGGAAGAACGGCTGAAGCAGGTGGAAGCAGCCATTGACAGCATGGAACAGGATTTCGGCTTCCCGTTAAACCTGCCGCCCTATGACCGTTATCTTCCGGAGACAGGGAGAATGTCCGGCATGCTGCCGGGATTATTTGAAAACGGCGGTGTGTACTGTCATGCCTCTGCTTTTAAGCTGCTTGCGGACTGCAAGCTTGGACGGGCAAAGGAAGCAATCCGGACATTAAAAAAGATCATGCCGGACAGCGACCAAAATCCTTCGGAGAGATCCGGCGCGGAGCCCTATGTTTTTACCAACTGCTATGCAACGCATCCCAAGTATTACGGGAAATCCTACCAGTCTTGGACAACGGGAACCTCGGCCTGGTCCCTGCGCTGCATGGTGGAAGGAATCCTGGGGGTGAAGCGGGATTATGCGGGTCTTAAGGTAGACCCCTGTATGCCGGAGGACTGGAGTTCTGCGGAAATTACCAGACAGTTTCGCGGGGCATGGTATCATATTGTCATCTGCAATCCGGACGGAAAAAGCCGGGGCGTGTCTTCCGTTACGGTAGATAACAGGAAAATCGACGGAAATCTGATTCCTGATTACCGGGATGGGAAGGTACATGAAGTGTGTGTGATCCTCTCCTGAGGAATTGTCCGGAAGTAATCCGGACAGTTCCTGAAGAAACATAGTAAGGTACAATCAATATACAAAAAATTACAATATTATCCGGGAAATTACAATAAGAAAACGAAAAAAGACTCTATAATCATAACAAAGAAGTAACAATTCAGGTACTTCAACTGTTGCAAAGCAGAAATAGATTTCAAAATATATAAAAGCAAAAAGGAGGATACAATGAAACAGAAGATTCGGATTCACAAAGCGGAAGCAAACAAGGGAATACTGGATTACTCGTGGCTTCTGGACGCACCGGCAGGGAAACACGGGTTCGTGAGCGAGCGGGGCGGACATCTCTATTTTGCCGACGGCGCTAGGGCCAGATTCCTCGGCTTCAACATGGCCACAAGATCAGCTACGCCCACACATGAAGCTGCCGACAAGCTGGCGGAGCGGTTTGCAACCATGGGCGTCAATATCATCCGGCTTCATGCGGCGGATGCGCCAATCGGGGAAGAACCCTGCAGCTGGTCTCAGACGAAGGAAGCGCCCCTGTTGGATTATGACAGCGGGTCTACCATAGAATTTAACAAGGAAGGCCTGGATCGCTTTGACTACTTTGCGGCGAAGCTGAAGGAAAAGGGGATTTATCTTCATATTGATCTTATGGTTGCCAGACGTATGCTTCCGGGGGATGGGCTGGATTATCCGGGATCTTTTCCGGAGTGCGTGAAGCTGTTTCCCATGATAAACGAGCGACTGATACAGCTGCAGATGGAGTATGCGCGGAAGCTCCTGACCCATGTCAATCCATACACCGGCCTTGCATTGGTGGATGACCCGGCAGTGGTGGTGGTCCAGATGAACAATGAGGAATCGGCAATCAAGGGAACCGGGGAGGTGCAGGGCAATCCGGATCTTGTCCCCTATGAGGAAGAAGTAGTCCGTAAGTTCAATGCTTTTCTTCTCAATAAATATGACACCAGGGAAAAGCTGAAGGAGGCGTGGACTTCAGACGGCGTATGCGCGCTGGGTGACGACGAAGACCCGGCGAAGAACACTGTGCGCAGGGTACAGGGAAATTTCGTCCAGCCGGTAAATGATCCCAACGGCGACTGGAAGGGAAACGACTGGACGCCGTCGCCTGCAAGATATGCGGATTTCATGGAGTTCGGCATTGCGAACAACCGCAGGTTTTATCAAAGATTTAAGAATTTTCTGATCTCACTTGGCGTCAGGGTTCCGATTGCGGCCAGCAATCTGCTTGGGGGTGCGGCGGATGTATATGGGCATACGGACGGCGATATTATGGAAAACAACTGTTATTTTAATCATCCCATTCTGCCGTTCCATGGCACTACATTTACGGTTGCGGGTCCCACGGAGTATGTCGGCGTCAATCCGTTGACGCTTCAGACAGGGGCAGGCAGCATTGCGACAACGATTCTGTCTCTGGCCTCGGAAGCCGTTGTGGATAAGAAGCCGTTTATGATTACGGAGTGGAATGAATACGGGCTGCATCCCTTCCATTCAACGGCGTTTGTACATACGATTGCTTACGCATGTCTGAATGATTGGGACGGTCTGATCCTGTATAATTACCAGACATCGGAGAATTGGGATGATCAGCCTGCAGATGAAATCCTAAACGTGTTTGATTCCTATAACGATCCGGCTGTTGCCTGTCAGTGGGGATTTATGGCTGCCATGTTCCTCAAAGGGATGGTGCAGACGGCAAAGAACAAGATTGATATTGTTTACACACAGGATGATCTGAAGACCCTTCCGAACTGGCAGGCTATGAACCATACGTTTGTGCCGTATATATCCGCTCTCAGAAACGTCTTTATCGACGGCGGATCCAAATACCGGGGAGACGGGGATGTGGCTGTCAATGCAGGATTTTTCAACGGCGGGGATCTCAGCGAAGCGAAGCACGGTGTTTACTATGCCTGGTCAAAGTACCGGGATGCGTTCCGTAAATCGGAGGATAAGAAACGCCTTATGCTGGCAGCCGAGAATGCGAGAGAAATCGGCGGGGGTATTTATCAGGGGGCGCAGCAGCTTGTAATCAATGACATTAACAGCCTGGCAGGAACAGGCAATTACACGGAATATGCGAAGGTTCTGGATAAGGCGTTCAAGTCATGGGGGGTGTGGGACGAGGCCGCAGGCTATGTGGACGGCAGGCTGGTATCGGATACGGGGGAAATCTGCTTTGATCCGGATCGGAAGCGCTTTGCGGTAAGCACCCCCTACTGCGGATATTTTTCCGGCGCTCCGGCAGAGGAGACAAAGCTTACGGACAAAATCCGTCTTCAGATTCAAAATGAGAGAATGTCTGTCTCCGTCATGGCGAAAAATGCGGAAACCCTTGATTCTGCGTCTGAGTTTATTCTGACGGCTATGGGCGAGACCGGGTGTGACGAAACCACCTGTGAAGCCGGGCAGCAGATGATGGGCATCACGTTCACTAATGTGACATTGAAAGGAAAACTCTTTGCGGAGACGATAGAGGGTGTGCTGAGAGTGAAGGCCGAGAAAGCCAGGCTGGAGACACTGAATCCGATCGGCGAGGTGATTGACGCTATGGACGGCACGGTTGACGGCGAAGAAGTTTTCTTTGAATTGAAAGAGACGAAAGGCATTATGTTCCATCTTATTATCGAATGAGGAGGCGGTTATCAAACTGATTTACGGGCGACAAGTCCGGGAATAGAAGGTGGATATGCCGGTTGCCTCATCATTATAACAGCTTGAGCAAAGAGGTATTAACATTAAATATATTGTAGTAGGAATGGAGGAAATGAAGTATGGCGGATAACCATAAACCGATTACGCTGTTAAGCGGCGGATTATTTGACAAGCCCTTTATGGATTCTAAAGTAAAAACCCGTTCTGTTTCAAGGAAAGAGTTGATATTAGGGCATCTTGTGGGGCCGTTGGGGCTTATCTTTGTGGTCAACACCATTGCGGCTCTGGTGGAGAAGTTTTTTACCCAGCAGACGGGAGCCATGTACGGGACGGAAAATGTAGCGATGATACAGAAAATGGGCGGCTACTATGAAGTGATTATGACGGTGGCAAAGCTTTTAGCCATTGCTACCGGTCTGCTCAACGGCTGGCTGATGCAGCATACAAGATCACGCCAGGGCAGAATGCGTCCGTGGCATTTGATATTTGGTTTTGTCTCAATTATCGTAGGCGGACTGATCTTTCTGTTCCCGGGCACAACGCTGGGTGAGACTTATTGGTATTATTTCTTTATCCTGTTGGTCTGCTACCATACGGTAGGATCCTCGTACTTTTATCTGTTCAGAGATACGGTTTGCTCGCTGATTACCCGGGATCCTGTGGAAAAGACCCGTGTGAAATTTATCCGCCAGATGTCCTGGACGCTGATTTCCGGTATGATCATCGGAATGTTGATCAATATGGTGGTGCTTCCTATGTGGTTGGAGCATGATATTACCGGATATGCGAAGCTGTTGGTGACGCTTTCCGTTATAGCGATTCCGCTGTTATTGCTTGAGTATTTCTACACCAAGGAGCGTGTCATTGAGGATGTGGCCCAGGAAGTCGGTTTGGAGCATGAAAACAGTATTCCTCTGCGGGATCAGATCAAGGCGCTGCTGACGAATAAGTATTATGTGATTTTTATGATTCTTATGACTGTGGGCGGTATTGTGGATAATTTTAAAGGCGGCAATGTCCAGTATTTTTATGTCAAGTTCCTGTTGGGCGGCGACCAGAGTCCCATAATGTTCACGCTTTATCAGGTCATCACGGGAATACCGTTGGGATTGGGAGCTATTGCGATTTACCCGCTGGCAAAGAAATTTGGCATCAAAAATATTTCCATAGCAGGTTTTTCGCTGGTGCTGGTGGGAAGCGTCGTCGGATGGCTGTTCCCAAGCAATGTGGCAATCGCCATGATCGCTGGTTTCCTGCGGCAGATGGGAATGCTGCCCAATGCCTATGTCACCGCCACACTGTTGTGCTTTGCTTTTGACAGTGTGGAGTTCAAATCGGGATTAAGACTGGAAGGACTGCTGGGCGTTTCTATTATCACAGCCATTCAGGCCGGTATCTATGCCCCTTTTGCAGGCGGTTTTGAGGCGTCTATCTTAAAGCTGGGCTTTGTGGATGTGGTAGGGGTAACGCCGAGTGCGGATGTGCTCCGCTTTATGACCCTGGCATTCTATTTATTTGATATCATTCTGGCGGTTGCCTTTTTGGTTCTTCTGCCCTTTATGGATGTGGAGAAGCATTTGCCGGAGATTAATACGGAGCTGGCAAAGCGGCGCAAGGAGGCTGTGCTCGCCCGGGGAGAAGAGTGGGTGGAGCCGGAGGAACTGGAGCGGCGTGAAAGGGAACAGGCGGCGAAGGAATATGAAGAAAACCGTATTGCCGACTTAAAAGAGCAGTGCCGCAAAAAGGGATTGGATTTTGATACGGAAAATGCAAAATATCTGGCGAAAGCCGCAGCGAAACAGGCGAAGCAGGAAGCGAAAGCTGCAAAGAGAAAGTGATTTTTAAAAGGAAATGGGTCATCCCTTGGAGTCCGGCGTATTTCACGGTATCTCCAAGGGATGATCGTCACAGAGAACGGTTCCCGAAAAAGATGACGGCTGCCATGCCGGGGCCGGTATGGGCTCCGATAATGGGGCAGAGCAGCATTTTTGTAATATCGGCCCGGGGATTGACAGCCTTCACAAGCTGTTCCAGTTCATCCGCATGATCGGGGCAGTCCCCGTGGACGATATAGACACGGTTTCTGTTTTCGTCCCGGGCAGCGGCATATTTGCCTGCCAGCTCTTTTAAGGCAAGCTTGTAGCCCCGCCTTTTCTCAAGGGTAATCAGATGTCCTTCTTCGTCGATTTTCAGCAGGGGCTTGATATTCAGAGCCGTGCCCAGAACGGCGGTGGTGGCGGGAATCCGGCCGCCCCGTTTCAGGTACATCAAATCGTCCACCATAAACCAGTGAACCACTTCCTGCCTGTGTTCGTTCAGCCAGGCGGCATTCTCCTCAATGGAAAGTCCCGCTTCACGGTTCCGGGCCGCCGCTTCCAGAATAAGGCCCATGCCGCCGGTGGCGCAGAGAGTATCCACAGCTACGACCTTTGCGTCGGAATACTCTTCGGCAAGCTCCGCCGCAGCCAGGTTCACCGAGTCGAAGGTCTTTGTCAGGCCGCTGGAGAGGGACAGGTACAGAACGGATTTCCCCTCCGCCAGCAGCGGGGCGAAGGTCTCCATATAAGAATGAGGGGTTATCTGGCTGGTGTGGGTTTCTTTCCCTGCCCGCTGGGCGTCGTAGAATTTCTTTAAAAATTCAGGGCTTTCCAAATTGGCGCAAAGCCGCTCTTCCTCGCCCACGGTATAGTGCATGGCTACAAAGCGGATGTCGTATTTTTCAATAACGGCAGGGTCAATATCTGCGGAAGCATCCGTATAAATCAGATAATCATTCATGGCATATTCTCCTTTTTCCGGGCTGTACCGGCGTGTTATCGGTCTGGCTGCGTCCGGCGTCGGTGCGCTGCCCGTCCGTTCACGGTTTATTTTGTGTCTGTAGTATCTCCGGTTTCTTCATTGTCGGAGGCTTCCTGTTCCGCGGGCTCCTCCGGCAGTGTCATCAGTACCTTTTTAATGCGGTTCTGGTCGATACCCTGTACCTTCAAACGGACGCCGTTTTCCAGGAGTACCTCTTCCTCATCCTCAGGCAGCCGGTTCAGGCTTTCGATAATGAGGCCGCTGATGGAATCATAGTCTTCGCTGTCCAGATCGGTGCCAAGCTCGTCGTTGATGTCGTCCAGCTTCATGCTGCCTTCTACCAGCCAGGTGCGTTCGCCTTTTTCCTGAATCAGCTCCTCCTCGTCGGCGTCGTACTCGTCACGGATTTCTCCCACGATTTCCTCCAGCAGATCCTCCAGAGTAATCATTCCCACAGCAGCGCCGTATTCATTCAGCACAAAGGTGACGCTGGTGGTTTTTTCCCGCACTTCGATGAGCAGATCCGACACCTTTTTAAATTCATATGTATAGTGGGCGTCCCGCAGAATATCCCTGACCTGAAAATGATCCTGATCCTCGGTGAGAATGAAATCCTTGATATTGATGATGCCGATAATATTGTCCTGATCGTCCTGGTATACGGGAAGACGGGTGTACATGGACTCACGGAAGACCTGAAGAACCTGCGCATAGGAATCGGTTACGCTGACAGTTACCATATTGATCCTGGGAACCATAATGTCCTTTGCAAGAGCATCGGAAAAATCAAACACATTGTAAATCATTTCCCGTTCCTCTGATTCGATGACGCCGTCCTCGTGGCTGACCTCCACATAGGTGCGCAGCTCCGCTTCAGTCATGGTGGAGGTTTTCTTATTGGGATCAATGCCTAATACCCGCAGGAAGATACCGGACAGCTTGTCCAGCAGGAAAATCACAGGGGTCATAAGCTGCATAAGTCCGTAAATGACGCCGCTGTAAATAAGAGAGAGCTTTTCCGAGGTAAACATGGCCCAGGTCTTGGGAACGATTTCTCCGAAAACCAGAATCACAAGGGTCAAAATACCGGTGGCAATTCCCACGGCCAGATTCACACGGGCCGCCAGGGTGGTTGCCAGCGAAGAAGCAGACAGATTTACAATGTTGTTGCCAATCAGGATGGCGCTGAGCATTTTGCTGTAATTATCCAGTATTTTGTTGACTCTGGCCGCCCGCCTGTTTCCTTCCTCTTCAAGGCTGCGCATCCGCACACGGTTCACCGTGGTCAGGGCAGTCTCGGCAGAAGAGAAAAAACCTGACAGAATCACAAGGACAAACAGTATCACAAGTTGTATGGCACCCGGGGTATCCAAAAAAATCACTCCTTTTTGCAATAGAATTTTGTATAGTTTATTATTTAATATACATGATAGGAAAAGCTGTTGTCAAGTTTACCGTAAATGCCGCATATTCATTAATAGAAAATCAGTGTATGGATAGGGAGAAAATCATGGAACAATCGCATAAGGCCGGTGGAATACCGGTGGCTTTTCTGTTGAAAAGTCTTTTATTTTCCTACATACTGACCGGAGTTTTTCTGGCGCTTTTGTCTTTCCTGCTGTATAAGCTGGGGCTGGGAGAGAAGGTGGTAGCGATTGCAATCATCGGCATTTATGTGGCGGCTACCTTTCTGGCAGGCTTCCTGGCAGGGAAAAAGGTACAGAACCGGAAATTTATGTGGGGGCTGCTGGAGGGAGCCGCGTATTTTCTGATTCTGGCAGTGATTTCCGCCATTGCGGGAAAGGAGGGTATCACCTTCGGAAAATCTTTTTTCACCACTCTGGCTCTCTGCATCGGCGGGGGAATGCTGGGAGGTATGCTGAGCTGAACTTTTCCAAAAAGTATTTTACAGAAACAGAATTATGTGATATACTAGGTTTGCTTGTGAGTTCGTAAGGAATGAAGGATAAGGAGGCAAGTACTATGAAGCACATTAAGACTTTGACAACGAGAAATCTGAAGGAGTCCATGAAGAAGGGCGGCTGCGGCGAATGCCAGACTTCCTGCCAGTCTGCATGCAAGACGTCCTGTACAGTAGGAAATCAGAGCTGTGAGAAGATTAAATAATTGGCAGTGAGATTAATTGACCGGAGCAAGCAGCGATTCATGTCGCTGCTTGCTCTTTGTGGAAAGGAAATACATCTGTGATACATCAGTATAAGAGTAACGGGTACAATATTATAATGGATGTGAACAGCGGTTCCGTTCATGTGGTGGACGATATTGTCTATGACATGATCCCGCTGGTGGAGCCTCTGGTAAACGAAGGAATCAAGGACGGGGACACGATTAAGGCAGCCGTTTTAAATCTTGCCAATCTTCCGTATCCCCGGGAGGAAATTACCGAGGCAGTGGACGAGGTGCTGGAGCTGGAGGCGGCAGGCCGGTTGTTCGCCCCCGATATTTACGAAAATTATGTGTTTGACTTTAAAAACAGGCAGACGGTGGTAAAGGCCCTGTGCCTGCACATTGCCCATGACTGTAATCTGGCCTGTAAATACTGCTTCGCGGAAGAGGGAGAATACCACGGCAGAAGAGCGCTGATGAGCCCGGAGGTGGGGAAAAAGGCTCTGGATTTCCTGGTGGCAAATTCGGGGAACCGGGTGAACCTGGAGGTGGACTTTTTCGGCGGCGAGCCGCTGATGAACTGGCAGGTAGTAAAGGAACTGGTGGAGTACGGCAGGAGCCTGGAGGAACCTTTTCATAAAAAATTTCGTTTTACCCTCACCACCAACGGTGTGCTGCTGAATGATGAAATCATGGAGTTTGCAAACCGGGAGATGGCAAATATCGTCCTCAGTATCGACGGACGAAAGGCCGTCAATGACGAAATGCGTCCCTTCAGGGGCGGACAGGGCAGTTACGACCTGATAGTGCCGAAATTTCAGAAGGTTGCCGAGAGCCGGGGGCAGACTGCCTACTATGTGCGGGGTACCTATACGCACAATAACCCGGATTTTGCAGAGGACGTCCTTCATCTGGCGGATTTGGGCTTTAAGCAGATTTCCGTGGAACCGGTGGTGGCGAAGCCGGAGGATTCCTATGCCATTCAGGATGCAGACGTGCCCGGACTTAAGGCTGAGTATGATCGGCTTGCGGCGGAAATGATAAAGAGAAAAAAAGAAGGAAGGGGTTTCAATTTCTTCCACTTTATGATAGATTTGGAGGGTGGACCCTGCGTGGCAAAGCGTCTGTCCGGCTGCGGATCGGGCACGGAGTATCTGGCGGTGACTCCCTGGGGAGACCTTTATCCCTGTCATCAGTTTGTGGGCAACGAGGATTTTCTTATGGGAAACGTCTATGACGGTATTACCAGAGAGGACATCAGAGATCAGTTCAAATGCTGCAATGTGTATGCAAAAGAGAAATGCAGGAAATGCTTTGCAAAGGTTTACTGCAGCGGCGGCTGTGCGGCCAATTCCTATAATTTTCACGGGAATATCAACGACGCCTATGATATAGGCTGTGAACTCCAGCGGAAAAGGATAGAATGCGCCATCATGCTGAAGGCGGCAGAGATGGAGGAGCAGGAGGACACGCTTGAGGAGAGCGGAAGCCGGAACGAGGCAGGGGCCGGGAAGCAGGTGCAGGAAGCTGACAGCCGGGAAGCAAAAGCCGAAAGCTGACAAACAGGAAGTAAAAGACAGGAAGTAAAAGACAGAAAGTAAAAACAGGAAATATAGAATGATAGAAAGCGAAAGGACGAAAGAACATGAAAAAGAACAAAGCCATTGTGATACTGCTTTGTATTCTGCTGCTCCTTGTGGGAGTGACTTACGTCGATATATTCGGCGTCAATGCGGCGGGAGAAGGCAGCGCTTCCACCATTAAGCTGGGACTTGACCTTGCAGGGGGCGTCAGCATTACTTATCAGGTGGTGGGGGAGGAAGCTCCGGACGCTACCGACATGGCGGACACCATTGCCAAGCTCCAGAAGCGTGTGGAGCAGCGCAGCACGGAGGCCATTGTGTACCAGGAGGGCGCTGACAGAATCAATATTGAGATTCCGGGTGTCACCGACGCAAATGAAATCCTGCAGGAGCTGGGACGGCCCGGCGCCCTGTATTTTATCGCGGAGACGGATTCCGACGGGAACACAAACTATGCCAGCCAGATGGTGCAGAATTCGGACGGCTCTTACGGTTACACCTATGTAATGTATAAAACCATTGACGAGCTGCTGGCGGACGGCTCCGTGCTGCTGACGGGTACGGATGTGCAGGACGCCCAGGCCACCAGCATGAGAGATCAGCAGCTGGGAAATGTGGAGTATGCGGTAAGCCTTACCATGACCGAGGAGGGCAGGCAGAAATTTGCGGACGCCACCCAAAATGCTTTGAGCAAGGGAGAGTCCCTGGGAATTTATTACGACGGAAGCATTATCAGCGCCCCCAGGGTGCAGGTGGTTATCAATGACGGGAATGCCGTAATTTCTCCTATGGAGTCCTATGAGAGGGCTGAGAACCTGGCTTCCACCATCCGCATCGGCGGCCTGAAGCTGGAGCTGGAGGAGCTGCATTCCAAGGTGGTGGGTGCCCAGCTGGGCGTGGACGCCATTTCCACAAGCCTGAAGGCCGGATTCATCGGTCTGTGCCTGGTAATTCTGTTTATGATTATTATGTACCGGATACCCGGACTCAGCTCCGCCATTGCTCTGCTGGCCTATACGGCGCTGGTGGTGCTGCTGCTGAAGGGCTTTGACATGACGCTGACCCTGTCCGGCATCGCAGGCATTATCCTGTCCATCGGCATGGCGGTGGACGCCAACGTTATCATTTTTGCCCGTATCCGGGAGGAGCTTGCCACAGGCAAGACCGTGCGGAATGCCATCAAGATCGGGTTTGACAAGGCGCTGTCCGCCATTGTGGACGGCAATATCACCACTCTGCTGGCGGCAGGGGTGCTGCTGCTCCTGGGCCCCGGCTCCGTGAAGGGCTTCGCCCAGACCCTTGCCTTGGGTATTGCGGTATCCATGTTCACGGCCCTGGTGGTGACGAGATATATTTTGTACGCCTTTTATGCCGTGGGCTTAAAGAGCGAAAAGCTCTACGGTATCGGCAAAGAGCATAAGACCCTGGATTTTCTTTCCAAAAAGGGAATTTTTTTCGGCATTTCTCTTGCTTTGATTGTGGCAGGCTTTGTGGTTATGGGCGTGAGCAAGGCCCGGACCGGAGACGCGCTGAATTACAGCCTGGAATTTAAGGGCGGCACACAGACCACGGTAATGTTTAACGAGAAGATAGATTTGGACACGGCCAACGAAAAGATTGCGCCCCGAATTGAGGATATTACGGGAAGCGCCGTGCAGATTCAGACAGTGCAGGATTCCAACGAGGTCATCTTTAAGACCAACAGCCTGACCGTGGAGCAGAGGGAGGCCGTAAACCGGATGCTGACGGATGAATGGGGCGTCGGGGAAAAGCAGATTACCTCCGAGACCATCAGCTCCACCATCAGCAACGAGATGAAATCCGACACCATCATTGCGGTGGCAGTGGCAATCGTCTGTATGCTGATTTATATCCGAATCCGGTTCAAGGATCTTCGGTTCGGCGTCAGCAGTATTCTGGCTCTGCTCCATGACGTGTTGATTGTGCTGGCATTTTATGCAGTGGCAAAGGTGTCCGTCAGCAACACCTTTGTGGCATGTATGCTGACCATTGTGGGTTACTCCATCAACGCCACCATTGTTATCTTTGACCGCATCCGGGAGAACATGGCGGTAATGTCCGCCAGGGATGATTTGAAGGACGTTGTAAATAAGAGTATTACCCAGACCATGTCCAGAAGCATTTTCACCTCCCTGACTACCTTCATCATGGTGGCGGTGCTGTATATCCTGGGCGTAACCAGTATTCGGGACTTTGCCCTGCCTCTGATGGTAGGCATTGTCTGCGGCACTTATTCCTCCATCTGCCTGGCAGGGGGCATGTGGTATCTGTTCCGGACGAAGATACAGCCGAAGAAGCAGAAACAGCAGTAAGATTTTTTTATGGGTTTTTAAGATTTAGATTAGAAAATAGACACACTTTGGACACATTTCCCGGGTAATATGTATTTCAGATAGTTGATGAACTCACTATCTCCCCCTCATAAGAAAAGCGAAAGAGTCTCGGCGCAAGCCGGGGCTCTTTCGTTTTCCCGGGGCATCCGGCAGAACCTTAAGCCTTTGCCTGTTACAGGCGGCAGCGGGCAGTCTTCCCGTGCAGACTGTGCAAGACGTCGGCGCTTGGCAAGCGTATTGTGCTTGCTTAGCGCCGTTACGTCGCGCCTTCAAGCGAAAGCGGGTCTGCATGGGAAGACTGCCCGCTGCCGCCGTCACTCTGAAGCAATGCCAAACGGTTGCTTCGCCGATCACTTGATTACAGCACGCATCTTGTGAAAAAACGCTCTTTGTGGTACACTGTGTTAGTCAATACTTCGCGGTATTCGTCAAATATCCATGCAAGCATGGCTATTTTCCTCATTGCCCGCGGGAATATAGTAACGGAGGAGTTCATATGAATTTGAGTAGCCGGAAGCAGAAGCCGGAGGCCGGCCCGTACAGGTATATCTGCGGCGCGGTGGCGGCGCTGCTGTCGCTTTCGTTGTTTCTGTTTATTCTGAAAACGGTGCAGGGACATTCGGGGGAACAGACGGTTGAGATAGTCGTTTTCGGTGACAGCGTATTCGGAGAGGGCAGGGGTGGAACGGCGGTTCCCGCACAGCTTGAGACGCTGTCGGGGAGAAGCGTATATAACGCTGCATTTGGCGGCACATGCGCGGCCAGGCTGGAGCAGGGCAAGCCGTTGGATTATACCAGAGGAACCTTTTCGCTGGTGTCGTTGGTTAAGTCGGTAGAGGCGGATGACTTCGGCGTGCAGCAGTCCGTTATTATGCGGGAGAGCAATGCCGAGTACTTTGAGGAAGTGATAGACGGACTGGAAAAACTGGATTTTTCCAAAGTGGATATTTATATAATACAGCAGGGCCTGAACGATTATCAGCAGGCGGTGCCTATTGAAAATCCGGAAGACATTTATGATGAGCATACGTTTCTGGGGGCGCTGCGGGTGGCGGTACATTCTTTGAAAAGCAGAACCCCGGAGGCCAGGATTGTCTTTGTGACGCCGCTTTTTACCTGGTATACGGCCGCCGGGTGGACTTGTGAGACAGATTATGGCGGGGGAACTCTGGAGGACTATGTAAACGCGGAAATTTCTCTGGCCGGGGAGCTTGGTGTTGAAGTCATAGATGTGTATCATGATTTTTTCCCCCATGAGGAGTGGGAGGACTGGAAGCTTTACAGCAGGGACGGCATGCACCCCAATGAAGCCGGCAGGGAAAAGATGGCCCGGCGGATTGCAGAATATCTGGAACAGAAATAAATAAGAATAACAGTGAAGGGAAAGGTATGGTTGTTGCTATGAGGTTGGCGGAATTGTTTGAAAAACTGGAATACGAATGCGTACAGGGCAGTATGGACAGAGAAGTCAGCGGGGTGGTGAATGATTCCCGCCGGGTGGCGCCGGGCAGCCTTTTTATCTGCATAGAGGGCGCTAATTTTGACGGGCACAGGTTTGCGGCAGAGGTGGTGGAAAAGGGAGCGGCGGCGCTTCTGGTTTCCAAGGAGGTTGAGGGCGGAATCGGCGAGAAGGATATTACCGTCATCAGAGTGGAAAACACCAGATATGCCATGGCGTTTGTCTCTGCGGCCTGGTTCGGGTATCCCGCGGAGAAGCTGAAGACCATAGGAATTACCGGCACTAAGGGTAAGACTACCACCACCTATCTGGTGAGGTCTATTTTACAGAATGCCGGGATCAAATGCGGACTGATTGGTACCATTGAGACGATTATCGGCGACGAGGCGGTTCACGCGGACAATACTACGCCGGAGTCCTACGTCTTACAGGAAACCTTTGCCAGAATGGTGGATGCGGGTATGGAGGCTGTGGTGATGGAGGTCTCTTCCCAGGCCCTGATGCTGCACAGAACCCGGGGATTTATTTTTGACTACGGAATTTTCACCAATCTGGAGGCGGATCATATCGGGCCTAACGAGCATGCCAGCTTTGAGGAATATGCGGCGTGTAAGGGGATGCTGTTTCGGCAGTGCAGAGTGGGCATTGTCAACGGAGATGATGTTCATCTGGAAAGCATTGTGAAGGGCCATACCTGCGAACTGGAAACCTACGGGCTGGGCCCGGACAATCAGCTGCGGGCGGCAGGGATCCGGCGGGTTTATATGCCCGGCGCCCTGGGGGTGGATTTCCGCACGGAGGGACTGCTGGAGCTGGACGTGAAGCTCCCCATGCCGGGTAAATTCAGCGTTTATAATGCGCTGTGCGCCATCTCTATCTGCCGTCATTTTCAGGTGAACGAGGCGGTGATCTGCAGGGCGCTGCTGGGTTCAAAAGTGAAGGGGCGCATTGAAAAGGTGGAGGTTTCCGACAAATTTATTGTGCTGATAGACTATGCCCATAATGCCATGGCCCTGGAAAGCCTTCTGTCTACGCTTAAGGAGTATCATCCCCACCGCCTTGTGTGTCTGTTCGGCTGCGGCGGCAACCGGGCGAGAATGCGTCGGTTTGAGATGGGAGAGGTCAGCGGAAGGCTGGCGGATCTGACAATCATCACCTCAGATAATCCCAGATTTGAGGAGCCCGTAAGCATTATCGAGGATATTAAGACGGGAATCGGCAAAACAGAGGGAGCTTATGTGGAAATCTGCGACAGGCGGGAAGCCATTGCCTTTTGCATTTCCCATGCGGAGGAAGGGGATATTATTGTCCTGGCAGGCAAGGGCCATGAGGATTATCAGGAAATTAAGGGGGAGAAATATCCCATGGACGAGAGAGTCATTATCAGGGAACTGCTGGAGGGCGGTCTGCAGCACATTTGAGAGCGGCCTGCAGGTCTGCGGGCAGCGGAGGCAAACGGCGGAGGCAAACGGCAGAGGCAGACGGCAGACAGCAGAGGCAGACAGCAGAGACAGACGGCAGACAGCGGAGGACTGAGGAGAAAAAGTGGCAGAGCTTTACGCGGACATCATTGTGGATGTCTCACACGAAAAACTGGATAGGCCGTTCCAGTACCGGGTGCCGGAACGGCTGCGGGGCGTTCTGGAGACGGGAATGTGCGTGGCGGTTCCTTTCGGAAAGGGCAACAGGCAGACGAAGGGATACGTCGTCGGCATGGGGGAGGAGTGCAAGTTCGACCCCGGACGGATAAAGGATATTCTGGGCATTGTGCAGAACGGCGTAGGGGTGGAGGACAGGATGATTGCCCTGGCCGGATGGATACGGAAAAATTACGGTTCCACCATGATACAGGCGTTGAAGACGGTGCTGCCTGCAAAGCAGTCCGTGAAAAAGCTGGAGCACCGCACGGTGCAGCGCATTCTCGGGAAAGAGGAGATCCTGTCCCTGTTGGGGGAAAGCAGGCGGAAAAAGCAGGTGGCCAGGGAAAGGCTGCTGCAGGAGCTGGTGGAGCAGGAGGCGATTCCCTATGAATGGGTGACGGGGAAGCTGGGAGTGTCCGCCCAGACGGTGAAAAGCCTGGAAAAATCAGGGGCCGTGCGGGTGGTAAGCAAAATGAGCCTGCGGAATCCGGTAAACCTTGGAGGCGCAGGCTCCGGTTTCGGGGATTTTGATTCCGGCAGCTTCCTCCCGGACAGGGAACCGGGCGGCAGGCCGGAGGGCGGCGGTGACAGACTGCTGTGGCTGAGTCCGGCCCAGCGGCGGATTGCGGAGGAGGTTCTGGCGGATTTTGACAGGGGAAAGCCGGGGACATACCTGATACACGGCATTACGGGAAGCGGCAAGACGGAAGTGTATCTGCAGATTATTGAGGAGATGGTAAAGCGGGGAAAGCAGGCCATTATGCTGATTCCGGAGATTGCTCTGACCTATCAGACCTTACTTCGCTTTTACAGGAGGTTTGGAGACAGAGTCAGCGTCATGAATTCCACTCTGTCTCCGGGGGAGAAATACGATCAGTGCCAGAGGGCAAAAAGCGGCGAAATTGATGTGATTATCGGCCCCAGATCCGCGCTGTTTACCCCCTTTCCCAATCTGGGGGTCATCGTCATGGACGAGGAGCACGAGGGCAGCTATAAGAGCGAATCCACGCCCAAGTATCATGCCAGGGAGACGGCGCAGGAGGTGGCAAGGCTGTTTGGAGCCAGCCTGGTGCTCGGCTCGGCCACGCCTTCCCTGGAGGCCTACTTCCGGGCGGAGACAGGGGAGTATAAGCTGTTTCAGCTGAAGGAGAGACTGACGGGCGGGCAGCTGCCCGCTGTCTATACGGTGGATTTGCGCCGGGAACTGAAGGAGGGAAACCGCTCCATTTTCAGCATAAAGCTCCAGGAGCTTCTGGCCGACAGGCTGCAGAAAAAGGAGCAGAGCATTCTTTTTTTGAACAGAAGGGGCTATGCGGGGTTTATTTCCTGCAGATCCTGCGGCCATGTAATGAAGTGTCCTCACTGCGACGTGTCTCTTTCAGAGCATAAAAACGGCAGGCTTATCTGTCACTACTGCGGCTACAGCGAGCCGAAGGTCAGGCAGTGTCCCAAGTGCGGATCCGCCTATATCAGCGGCTTTAAGGCGGGAACCCAGCAGATAGAGGAGAAGCTGCAGGCTATGTTTCCCGGAGTGCGCACTCTGCGGATGGACGGGGATACCACGAAGACAAAGGGCAGCTACGAGAAAATTCTCTCAGCCTTTGCCAACCGGGAAGCGGATGTGCTTATCGGCACACAGATGATTGTGAAGGGCCACGATTTTCCCGGCGTGACGCTGGTAGGAGTGCTGGCGGCGGATTTGTCGTTAAGCGCAGGCGACTACCGGGCCGGGGAGCGAACCTTTCAGTTGCTGACCCAGGCGGTGGGCAGAGCGGGGCGGGGCAGCCTTCCCGGGGAAGCGGTGATTCAGACCTATCAGCCGGAGCATTATGCCATAGTCTGTGCAGCAGGGCAGGATTACGAGAGCTTTTACCGGGAGGAGATTGCGTACCGGGAGCTGGGAAATTATCCGCCTGCGGCCCATATGCTGGCGGTGCAGATTTATGCCAGGGAGGAAGGGCGGGGCGCGGAATTGGCGGAATCCCTGGCGGAAGCAGTGAAGAAGCGGTATCGGGATCTGCGGAACAACAGTCCTTCCGGTGACGCTGTCCGGATTATCGGGCCTGCGCCTGCGGCCATCGGAAGAATTAATGATATTTTTAGATTTGTGTTCTATGTGAAAGCCTCAAAATATGGTAAACTGGTAGAGATAAAGGATTTGCTGGAGGAGGACATAGAAAAGCGCCAGCTTCGCACAGAGGCGGTGCAGTTTGATTTTGCAGTTTAACAATCAGGAAAGGTGTGGATATTCAAGTGGCAATCAGAAACATACGGGAAATCGGAGATGAGGTACTTACCAAAAAGTGTAAGGAAGTAACGGAAATGACGCCCCGGGTCAGGGAATTGATTGAGGATATGTTGGAGACAATGTATGAGGCAAACGGCGTGGGCCTGGCGGCGCCCCAGGTGGGAGTTTTAAAGAGGATTGTGGTCATAGACACCACAGGGGACGATCCCCATATTCTGATTAATCCCAGGATTGTGGAAGCCTCCGGGGAGCAGACCGGCCATGAGGGATGCCTGAGCGTACCCGGGAAATCGGGACAGGTCACCAGACCCAACTATGTGAAGGCGGTGGCGATGGATGTGAACATGAAACCCTTTGAACTGGAGGGCACGGAGCTTCTGGCAAGAGCCATCTGCCATGAACTGGATCACCTGGAGGGCCATCTCTATGTGGAAAAGGTGGAGGGAGAACTCCAGGACGTGAAGCCTGAGGAAGAAGAGGACTGATATGAAAATCATTTTTATGGGTACGCCCGACTTTGCGGCAGGAGCACTGCGGGCGCTGATAGCGGCAGGCCATGACATTGCCGCAGTGGTGACCCAGCCGGACCGGGCCAAAGGCAGGAGCGGGGCTCCGATTCCTTCTCCCGTGAAGGTCTGCGGGCTGGAGCACCATATTCCGGTTCTGCAGCCTAAGCGCGTAAAGGCGCCGGAGACGGTGGCGGAGCTGAAGACATATCAGGCGGACATTTACATTGTGGCCGCCTACGGACAGATTCTATCTCAGGAGATTCTGGATTTGCCTCCATACGGCTGTCTGAATATTCACGCCTCCCTGCTGCCGAAGTACAGGGGCGCGTCCCCCATACAGCACGTTATCATTGACGGAGAAGAGCGGACGGGAATTACCGTCATGCAGATGGACGCCGGTCTGGACACAGGCGCCATGCTGTATAAAAAGGAGACGGTCATCGGGCCGGAGGATACCTATGAGACCCTCCATGACAGGCTTATGGAGCTGGGAGGGCAGGCCGTCACCGAGGCGCTTAAGCTGCTGGAGCAGGGGAAGCTTGTGCCGGAGAAGCAGGATGACAGCCAAAGCTGTTACGCCCCTCTTATTAAAAAGAGCATGGGAGAGATTGATTTCTCCAAGACGGCAGAGGAGATAGACAGGCTGATACGGGGAATGACGCCCTGGCCCAGCGCCTATACCTGTTTTCGGGGCAGGCAGCTGAAGATTTGGAAAGCGGTTCCGGATAGGGAGCGGGATGTGTCCGGCCATGTGCCCGGAGAGATACTCAGCGTGGAGAAGGAATCCGTGACGACAGCCACAGGCCGTGGCACATTAAGGCTGCTGGAGCTTCAGCTGGAGGGTAAAAAGCGGATGAGCGCCCATGACTTTCTGCTGGGCGTAAGGCCGGAACCGGGAGAAATTCTGGGGGCGGCCGGAATGCAGGGATCGGCAGACAGTTCGGAGACTGTCCGCAGCCACAGGCCGCAGCCGGGCGGGAAAGGAGATTGATATGCCATATTATTATTATGATTTCACTTACATTCTTGTCATCATCGGCATGGTGCTCTGTCTGGGGGCCAGCTTCCGTGTGAACAGCGTTATGAAAAAGTACGGTAAGATTGGAAATTCCACAGGGATGACCGGCGCAGAGGCGGCGAGACGCATATTGAATAACGAGGGGCTGTATAACGTACAGATTGAATGCCTGCAGTCGGAGGACGGGGATCATTATGATCCCAGAACCAACACCGTGCGTCTCTCTTACGGCAATTTCAACGGGGCCACTGTCACTGCAGTGGGAGTGGCGGCTCATGAGTGCGGCCATGCCATTCAGCATGCAAAGGGATATTCTCCGCTGAACTTCAGGACGGCGCTGGTTCCGGTGGTGAATATCGGCAGTAAGCTGGGAATGCCCCTGATTATACTGGGCATACTGTTGAGCTGGAACAATGTGCTGATTCAGATTGGCATATGGGCCTTTTCACTGTCTGTTCTGTTCCAGCTGGTAACGCTTCCGGTGGAATTTAACGCATCCGCCAGAGCCATTGCAAAGATTGACCAGTACGGTCTGGTGAGCACGGAGGAGAACAGGGGCTGTAAGAAGGTGCTGAGCGCGGCGGCCATGACCTATGTGGCGGCAGCGGCGTCCTCCATTCTCCAGCTGCTGCGGCTGATTCTGCTGTTCGGGAACAACAGAAGGAGAGACTGACCGTGGCGGAGAAACAAGGAAAAAGTACGGGAAGAACTGCAGGGAAGGCTGCCTACGGGGGCGGCGGAGAAAACGCCGGGGGGCTTTCCAGGGGAATCGCCCTGGAAATACTGCTTACCCTGGAGCGGGAGAAGCAGTATTCCAACCGTCTGATTAAGGCGGCGCTGGACAAGTATGATTATCTTGACAGCCGGGACAAGGCATTTATCAAGCGGCTGACGGAGGGAACCCTGGAAAGGCAGCAGGAGCTGGATTATTATCTGGACGCCTTTTCTTCTCTTCCGGTGAAAAAGATGAAGCCTTTTATCCGGTGTCTTCTGCGTATGAGCGTCTATCAGATACTTTACATGGAAGCCGTGCCGGACAGCGCGGCGTGTAACGAGGCCTGCAAGCTGGCGGCAAAGCGCGGTTTCGGCTCCCTCAGAGGCTTTGTCAACGGTATCCTGCGGAACATATCCGGAAAGAAGGACAGCCTGCCCCTGCCGGATGAGAGCAGTGAACCCGTAAAATACCTGTCGGTCAGATATTCCGTGCCGGAATGGCTGGCAGTTTTCTGGCTGGAGGAATACGGCAGGGAAATCACGGGGACAATGCTGGCGGGACTGCAGGAGATTCATCCGGTTTCCCTGCGGTTCAGCGAAAGACTTTCTCCGGAGGAGATTCAGCGGCTTTCAGGAGAAATTACGGGTCAGGGAGCGATTTTACGGGAAAGCCCCTACCTGTCCCGGGTCAGGCTGCTGGAGCGGGGGGACAATATCGGCGCGCTGCCGGGATTTGCAGAGGGAAAGTGGACGGTGCAGGATGTGAGCTCTGCACTGGCCGTGGAACTGGCGGGAATCAAAGAGACGGATTTTGTGGTGGACGTCTGCGCCGCGCCCGGGGGAAAAAGCATTTTGGCGGCGGAAAAGGCGGCGAGGGTGCTGAGCCGGGATGTGTCGGAGGAGAAGACCGCCCTGATTCGTGAGAACATAGCCCGCATGAAGGCGGAAAATATTGAGGTTCAGACCTGGGACGCCGTCTGCTTTGATGAGACTCTTGCAGGGAAAGCGGATGTGGTGCTGCTGGATGTACCCTGCTCCGGGCTGGGGGTCATGGGCAGGAAGCGGGACATTGGGCGTCATGCCAGCCGGGAGGGTATGGAGAGCCTGAATACATTGCAGCGGGAGATAGTCCGGGTGTGCAGCAGATATGTAAGGCCCGGGGGAACGCTGCTTTACAGTACCTGTACCATAAATCCGGCGGAAAATGAAGAAATGGTTCGGTTCCTGGCAGGTATGCCGGGACTGGAACCCCTGTCTCTGGAGGAGAGTCTGCCGGAACTGCTTTTGCGGCAGAAGCGGGAGACGGAAGCCCTGCGGGACAGAGCGGGGAAGGCCCGTAGACTGACGGCTGCGGAGCGAAGAGCATGTATCCAGCTCCTGCCGGGATATATGGCGGCGGACGGATTCTTTATCGCAAAATTCAGGCGGGCCTGAAAGGTTGAAAATGAAAGAAAAAAAAGATATTAAATCCATGACGCTGCCCCTGCTGACGGAGGAACTGGCGGCGCTGGGAGAAAAGCCCTTTCGGGCGAAGCAGATGTATCAGTGGATGCATGAAAAGCTGGCCGGGGGCTTTGAGGAGATGACGAATCTGCCCGGCCGTCTGCGGGAGCAGTGCGCTCTGGAGTACAGCTACACACTGCCGGAGGTGGTGCAGGTGCAGGAGTCGAAAATCGACGGAACCAAAAAGTTCCTGTTTCGGCTGGAGGACGGCAATGTGGTGGAGAGCGTGTGGATGAAATATAAACACGGCAACAGCGTCTGCATTTCTTCACAGGTGGGCTGCCGGATGGGCTGCCGGTTCTGTGCCTCCACCCTGGGAGGGCTGGAGCGCAGTCTTCTTCCTTCGGAAATGCTGGAGCAGGTTTATTCCATTCAGAGAATAACGGGAGAGCGGGTTTCCAATGTGGTGGTGATGGGCATTGGAGAGCCGCTGGATAATTATGAGAATCTGCTGACCTTTCTGAAAATACTGACGGACGAGAACGGCCTTCATATCAGCCAGAGGAGTGTGACGGTGTCCACCTGCGGCATTGTGCCCCGCATGAAGCAGCTGGCGGACGAGAAGCTTCAGATTACCCTGGCCCTGTCTCTCCATGGAACCACAGACGAGAAGCGGCAGCGGCTGATGCCCATAGCAAACAAATACAGTATAGCCCAGCTGACGGAGGCCTGCGCCTACTATTTTAAACAGACCGGCAGAAGAATTACCTTTGAGTACAGCCTGGTGGGCGGCGTGAATGATTTTAAGGAGGATGCGGAGCAGCTGGCCGCCCTTGCAGGGCCTCTGGCCTGCCATGTGAACCTGATTCCGGTGAATCCTGTCAGGGAGCGGGGGCTCAGAGACCCCGGGACAATGCAGGTGCGGGCCTTCCGGGACAGGCTTGAGAAGGCGAAGGTGAATGTCACCGTCAGAAGGGAGCTGGGCAGGGACATCGACGGGGCCTGCGGGCAGCTGCGGAACCGATATGCGGGAAACGGCCGGGCGGGAAAGCTTTCAAATATCTGTGATAATGAAGGGAAGATGCAGGTATAATATAGTAACAGGCAGGCGGTTATGTTGCGGGCTTGCCCTTTTCTTTTTAGTATGTTAAAATACTTTAATGGTAAGTTTTGGAAAAGAACTGGGACTTTGGAGGAAACTAAAGCGTGATTAAGACGTTTTCTGTAACCAATATCGGCAAAAAGAGAAAATTGAACCAGGATTTTGTATATACCTCTGAGACGCCGGTAGGACATCTGCCGAACCTGTTTATTGTGGCTGACGGTATGGGAGGCCATAATGCGGGGGACTATGCCTCAAAGCTGGCTGTTGAGACCATGGTGGAGGAAATAGCCGCCTCCGGGGAGCGTGAGCCGGAGGCTGTTCTGAAAATGGCTGTGGAGAAGGCAAACGCCATGGTAAACGGAAGTGCAAAAAAGGCTCCGGAGCTGGAGGGAATGGGGACTACGGTAGTGGCGGCAAGCTGCGATGGCAGGAACCTTTCCGTGGCAAACGTGGGCGACAGCCGGCTGTATGTAGTGGGCGGACATGAGATCAGGCAGATTACCAGAGATCACTCCTGGGTGGAGGACATGGTCAGGAGCGGCGGAATGGGCAGAGAAGAGGCCAGGAACCACCCTGATAAAAATATTATTACCAGAGCGGTAGGTGCGGAGGAATCCGTAAAGGCAGACTTTTTCAGCGTTACGCTGAAAGAAGGTGATATGGTGCTCATGTGTACGGACGGATTGACTAATATGCTGAACGACGAGGAAATCCGCATGGTACTGGATGGAGCCAGGGACATTGTGGAGAAGGCGGAGGAGCTCGTGCGCAGGGCCAATGAGAACGGCGGCAGGGACAATATCAGCGTGATACTGATTGAACCCGGCCGGTGAGGAAATTCGAAACGGGCGTGGCAGCCGCCCGGGCAGGATGGTTGAATGGAGAGCATATATGGTTAAAATCGGAATGATGATAGGAGACCGGTACGAGATACTGGAAAAAATCGGAACCGGCGGCATGTCAGATGTATATAAAGCAAAATGCCATAAGCTGAATCGTTTTGTGGCGGTAAAGGTACTGAAGCAGGAATTCAGTGAAAATGCAAACTTTGTTTCCAAATTCCGCGTCGAGGCCCAGGCGGCGGCAGGGCTGATGCACCCGAATATCGTCAACGTATATGACGTGGGGGAAGAGAACGGTATTTACTATATTGTTATGGAGCTTGTGGAGGGAATCACCCTCAAAAAATATATCGAAAAAAAGGCCAGGCTGTCCTATAAGGAGGCAGTCAGCATTGCCATACAGGTGGGCATGGGAATCGAAGCCGCCCACAACAATCATATTATTCACCGGGACATCAAGCCTCAGAACATTATTATTTCCAAGGACGGCAAGGTAAAGGTGACTGACTTCGGCATCGCAAAAGCGGCCACCAGCAATACCATCACTTCCAATGTGATGGGTTCTGTGCATTATACGTCGCCGGAGCAGGCCAGGGGCGGCTACAGCGACGAGAAGAGCGATATTTATTCTTTAGGAATCACCCTGTTTGAGATGCTTACGGGGAGAGTGCCCTTTAACGGGGAGACTACCGTGGCAATCGCCATAAAGCATATACAGGAGGAGCTTCCCTCTCCCAAGGATTTTGTGCCGGAGATTCCGGGTGTGGTGGAGAGCATTGTGCTGAAGTGCTGTCAGAAGTCTCCGGATCGCAGGTATCAGAGCGCCCAGGAGCTGATTGCGGATTTAAAGCAGTCGCTGATGAATCCCGACGAGGATTTCGTGGTGCAGAATGACGTGGAGATGGACGGGGATACCCGGATGATCACCGAGAATGAAGTGGCGCAGATTAAGCGGCGGACCGTTTATCAGGAGGAGTATCCGGAACGGGAGGAGAGTATGCGTCTCCGCTCTGATACGGAGGCCATGTATGAAAATGAGGCTGAGCCGGAAGACGGGGAGGAGTATGACTACAATCCCAGAATGGAGCGGGTGACAACCTTCCTGGCGGTTTTTGCGGGAATCGTTATCTGCATTATTCTGATTGTTCTTGTGGTAAATATAATCAACGGAATCGGCAGTGAGCCGGGAGAATCCGGCCAGGGCAGCGGTCTGATTCAGACGGGAGAAGAAGATACGGAGGAGTCCTCCGGTGAGTCGGAATCTCAGGAGACTGCCTATGTACCCATGCCGAGTGTCAGGGGAAAGACCGTGGAGGAGGCCAGAAACGCGCTGAAAGAGCTGGGGCTGGAGTCCGATGTGAATTACGAGGAGTCTGATTCTCTGGAAGCGGGAACCGTTATCGGCGCGGAATTCCAGGGAAGCCCTGTGCAGGAGGGCGCGGATATACCGGTGGGAAGTACCGTGATCCTGACGGCCAGCGCCGGGCCAAGGGGAGAGGTGGTGCCCTCCGTGGTGGGGCGGACTTATGAAACTGCGTATAATATGCTGCTGGACGGAGGCTTCACGGTGTCGAGGCTGGACGCCTATTCCGACACGGTGGAGGCAGGTATTGTGGCTATGCAGTCCCCCGGGGCGGACAGCAAGGTAGCAAAGGGCAGCGAGATTGTCCTGACGGTGAGCCTGGGACCGGAAAGCTTAAAGACGAAGGTGCCCCAGCTGCTGGGACTGACAGAGATGGACGGAATCGTAGTGGCAACTGAGGCAAAGCTGCAGATCGGAACGGTGAGCCGTGAATATAATGCGGCGTATGCAGAGGGCCTGATTTGCTATCAAAGCTACTCCAAGGATCTGGAGGTGGCTCAGGGAACGGTGATTCAGATTACGGTGAGCCTGGGGCCGGAACCCACACCGGAACCGTCGCCCACGCTCTATAAGTGGAATGCCAGCATTGCCGCGCCCACATTGGAGGAGGCGCCTGACTATACAAGCGGCTCCACTGTGCATCTGAAGCTGGTTGCGGATGACGGACTGGTGCTGCTGGATACAAGCCCTTCCAGTTTCCCCTATGCCACAAACTACTATAACCTGACGTCCTCCGGCGGGACACTTACCGTGACCTATACGGTGACTGTGCGTGAAGAGGGGCCGGACGAGAATGGTGAGGTTGGAGCGGGGACCACAGAAGAAAAATCCTTTACCAGAAGAATAGAATTTACGCCGCAGTAGGACGGAAAATATGCAGGGAAAGATTGTAAAGGGGATTGCGGGATTCTACTATGTACACTGCCGGGAAGGGGCGGGAGAATCCGAAATTTACGAATGTAAGGCCAGGGGCGTGTTCCGAAAGGATAACCGGAAACCTCTGGTGGGGGATGACGTGGAGATGGATGTGCTGGATGAGGCAAAGGCTCTGGGGAATATCAGGGAACTGCTTCCCAGACGCAGCGAACTGATTCGTCCGGCGGTGGCCAATGTGGATCAGGCGCTGGTTATTTTCTCCATTGTAAAGCCGAAGCCCAATTTTAATCTGCTGGACAGATTTCTGATTATGATGGGACAGCAGAGGATTCCCTGTATTATCTGCTTTAACAAGCAGGATATAGACGAGAGACAAGAGGGCGTCGAATACCGGAAAATATACGAAGGCTGCGGTTACCGGACGTTGTGCGTCAGCGCCGGGCAGGGTACGGGGCTTCAGGAGTTAAAAGGGCTTCTGGCAGGGAAGACCACCACGGTGGCAGGGCCCAGCGGCGTGGGAAAATCCTCTCTGGTGAACCGACTGCAGTCGGGAACCGTTATGGAGACGGGGCAGATTAGCGAAAAGATTGAGAGAGGAAAGCATACCACCAGGCATTCCGAGCTGATTGCCATGGGGGAAGGCGCCTATATTCTGGATACGCCGGGATTCAGCGCCTTAGGTCTGTTTGACTTGGAGAAGGAGCAGCTTGCCGGGTATTATCCGGAATTTGCCGCCTATGAGAAATATTGCAGATTCGGAGGCTGCTCCCATGTGGCGGAGAGGGAATGCGGCGTCCGGGACGCGGTGGAACAGGGAAAAATCAGCAGGCTGCGGTATGGAAACTACTGCCTGTTGTACGGGGAACTGAAGGACAGGAAGAAATTTTGATGCAGATAGCAGCGGGATAGAGAGATTGTTTTGAGGCAGACGGCAGCGGGACAGCCGGGATCGTTTTGAGGCGGAAGGAAGTTGCCGGTGCTTCGGTGATATTGGGGCAGCGTTTTAAGGCTGCCCCGCTTTTTATCTAAGAGGAAACTTTGTCGTAGCCGGGAAAGAATGCGAAGCATTCTTTTAAGCGGACAACGTCCGCTTTTTTACGCCGTAGCGTCTGTGGTGGGTGTGGCCTGGGTGGCAGGCGCTGCCGGAGTGGTGGGAGTGGTGGTGGTGAGTATTGTGTCATCCACTGCCCCTGTGCCGCAGACGGTGCGTCCGCAGCTTTCCTTCAGCAGCTCCTCACATTTGGGAGGGCCCAGCTCAAGGGGCTTGATGGCAAGATCCAGCAAGTCTCCCGCCACAAACTGCAGGCAGCTTGTGTTGTCGGGCGTCACCAGACTTCCCTTGGGCGTGTTGATTCTGGCGGCGTTGGCCAGGCTGTACCCCGCATAATAAATGCTCTGGAGTATCAGCGTAAGCCCTACGGTGATGGTATCGTCGTCCGTGTCAAAGTTAAGGGCTTTTCCAATACCATAGAAATTCAGGCCCTGCCTGACAGAGTTGTTTGCGGACTCAAAGCCCAGGTAGTTGAGCACGGGCGTCAGGTCGGCGGCGGTTGCACCGGCGGTGTAGCTTACTCCGTAAGGCGCAAAAATCTCAAGCTCCACGGAGGAAGGGTTGGTGTCCTCGTCATAGGTGGCCGCCGTATCGGCCGGCAGATAATCCGCAACGGGATAAATAGTGCCCAGAAGCCTGCAGTTTTCGTCGTAAAGCTTTACGGCGAAGGTCACTGACAGATTGGCAAGGGTCACCACATAACAGTTCGGCCTGCCCGCAATCTGTGCGATTTCCACATTTGTATCTCCATAGTCATAAGCGATGTTTACAACCTGTGCCGTAGCAGAGACAGCACCCGGATATGCGGTGGAAACATCTGTGCCCAGGGGGAAGGTGGCGCAGAGATTTATGCCGATCTCATCATAAATGACGGGAGCCATAATGCTTAACATCTCCGGTGAGCCGTATATGGGAGTGCTGCACACGTCGGTGCAGCAGTTTCCCTGCATATTCTGAACCATGCTGCTGACGATTCTCGCCCTGCATCCACATTTACCAGATTTACATTTAGCCATATATTTTTCCTCATCAAAAATATTTGTTATATCATATGAAATTTTTGCCTGTTTGTGCCATATAATTACAAAAGACCATTGACGGATGGATGCACGTCCGGAATCCGGGCGTCCCCACAGGGAGAATCCATATGGGAACTGTTTATCCGCTGGATGCAGGAAGAAATCTTATTATTTACGAGAGCGGAAACACGCTTTACATCAGAACCACCATAGGAGAGGGACTTACCCGCCCGGTTACGCTGTGCACGGACTTTGCAGGGGGGCTTACGGACACCGTACACAAGGGGACGGTATATTACTGTTATGTTAATACGGGCCATGAGATTGTGGTGCGGAGTATCACGGATCTGCAGGAGCTGTACAAAATAGAAAGCCGGGACACATCCGGCTGCATGAACCCGCGTCTGGTGAGCTTTCAGGACACGCTGCTGCTCTTTTATGTGATTCAGAATCCCATTGACGGCGCGCATTGTCTGAAAGCCCTTTTCCCATTTGAACTGCAGCGGCATATCATGCTGCCGGAAAAAAACTTTGCCGGCTGTCCCGACGTAAATATTGTGTATTCTGAAAATTATATGCTTGTATGCGCGGAGGATGAAGCTTCCCGGCTGATACTTTATTTCGACAGGGACATCCGCTGTTCCCTGCTGGAAAACCCGGAGGAACTGAAGCAGGCCCTTGCAGACCGTGATAAGGAAGCTGCCGGACTGAAGCAGGCCCTTGCAGACCGTGATAAGGAAGCTGCCGGACTGAGGCAGGCCCTTGCAGACCGTGAGGAGGAAACTGAGGAGTTAAAGCAGGCTCTTGCAGACTGTGAGGAGCAGCTTGCAGGGAAGGACAGCGTCATTGAAAATATAAAAGCGCAGTATGAAGAGCTGATGAACACTGCGCTGAAATATAAAGAGGAAGCGGCCAGGTGGTATGAAATTGCCCATAGAAGGGACGCCCGCCCCATACCCGGCGAGCATCTGATAACAGACAGCTGGTAAGGGAAGCCGATAAAGGATAGCTGGCAGCCGATAAACGGTTTTGACTGTTTCAAAATCACCGGCGGTATGGTACAATAGATCCATATTCATGGCATGAAGCGGCCGTATGGCCATCAATACCGTAATAGATGCAGGAATCCGGCCGCTGCGCGTCTGTGGCGCATTGTGCCTGAAGCTTGAACGGGAGGAGCATACGAAAGATGCTGTTGATTGGAACGAAAATACAGGAATATCGAAAAAAGGCCGGTTTCAGCCAGGAAGAATTTGCGAAAAAGATAGGCGTGACGCGACAGGCTGTGTCCAAGTGGGAGTTGGATAAGGCATATCCGGATCTGGACAAGCTGGTGGACATATGTGATATTTTTCAAATCAGCATTACGGAGCTGCTCTACGGTAAAATCGTTTCCGCATCTGAGGAAGCCGCCGGGGAAGCTGATTCGGGAGAAGCCCTGGAAATGAGCATGATGTCTGCGGAAAAGGCGCGAAAGGGAGGCGTCTGCCTGCGCCTGTTTGTTATGCTGACGGCGCTTGGCGGATTGTTTTTATTCTGCGGCGTGCTGCTTGTGACGACACTTTTTCATTATCCGTGGAAACAGGATTCGGGACAGATCAGGCAGGCAAGAGTGGAGCGGGTATATCAGCAGTACACGAAGGCGGATATCTGCTTTTATGATGATGTTTCCCGCAGGGTGATGCAGACGGTATGGATTGACACGGATGGTATCCGGGAAGGCGATTATATTGAGAGCTACACGGATAAGGGACAGCAGGGGATTTATTATGAATATCATGTCAGGACGATGATTGTACTGGCGGCGGTCACAGGCGGGTTCCTGGTTCTCTTTTTGCTGTGCGCCGCGGAACTGCGCCGCCTTGTGAGAGAAAACAAATGGCATATTCAAACGGATGAGGCAAAGGAGCAGGCATGAGGGAAATAAAGAGAGGGAGCCGGATAGCGGCGGTGGTCTGGCTGTTCGCAGTCTTTCTGGGGCTGTGGTTCGCAGGCGTTTTCTCACCTGCCGCAAAGGAGGAACCCGAAACAGAAGAGATTTCCCAAAGCAGGATACAAAACTGGGAGATTGTTTTTTCGGGAATGAAGTTTACAATACCGCAAAAGGGAAAGGCGCTGGTTCACGCAAGCGGCTGTCTGAACATAAGGCAGAACGAGCGTTATTTAATTCAGATCACGGCAGGGGACGGCACCGTTGACGAAATGTGGGAAGGTATGGAAGCAAAGCAGGAGTCTCTGACGGAGGTCGGCTACCGTATGGAGAAGGAAGGGGAAAGGCTGCAGGAAGGCGGGCGAAATCTTATCCGCTATGTAATCAGTATGGAAGGGGAGCGGGGAAGTGTCTATGACCGATCCTATACCCAGGTGGTGCTTGCACCGGCGGATGAGGGACGGCATCTTTTAGCGGTTATCTGGTATGACGGTGTGGATGTGGATGCGCTGGACGCGGGGGAGCGCAGCGGTGTATATGACGACGGCCTCGCTGCGGCGGAGGCGATTCTGAGTACGGCACAGCCCACAGATGAGCCGGATGATGAGGCGGGAAGCGGCTGGATGGAGGACGTGAGCCTCGAGCCTTATAGTTCTGAGGATACCATTGTATACGGAGACGGGCGTTATCAAATATCTTACCGGGTGCCGGAAGGCTGGATACTGACCGGGGACGATATTGCGGGGAAAAACTATCTGAATGAGGACAATCGGGTGAACATCCGGGCAAATGTGCTGAAATATACATGGCTGTCGGCAAAGGACATGGCGGAAGGCGGTGCGGAAGGACAGCTTTCGCGCATTCATGCCGCAGGAGAGACAGTGGTAAACGGCAGGACATTTTACTGGTATTCCTATTCTGTCAGGGAATACGGG
The DNA here is from genome assembly GCA_023664365.1 of Acetatifactor muris. GTDB lineage: Bacteria > Bacillota > Clostridia > Lachnospirales > Lachnospiraceae > Acetatifactor > Acetatifactor muris_B. Next base: position 140,174 of record JAMPFR010000001.1, read on the forward strand.
AAGAGAAAAAGTACGATTCATTATTATTTCTACGGATATTGCGACCTGGAGGACGGAAGCATTTACGGCATTTCCGGTTATGGGGATGATGTCCCGGAGCTTTTGGAGGAGACCTATTATCTTGACTGGATGAATTTCAGCTTTTTCCACAACGGAAACTGATGGTTGCGGCTCTGCAACCAGATTTTGCTTGTGAAAAGCAGGCCGTTTCCTCATAATCATTTTGATGATTTATTTCAGAAAGGAGTATGAGGATAACATGAAACCAATGAAGAAGGGAATGAAGCAGGCGGGGGCGGTTTTAACTGCGCTGATGCTGGTGTGCGGACTGGCAGCCTGCGGCGGAAGCGGGAAGGACAGAGAGAGGGAAAGCGGAACGGCCGGAGGAGGAACTTCGGGATATCGGGATTTCATGCAGGATGGCAGCTCGGAGGATTCGGAGCAGAGCGGCAGCCGGGACGGCGGTTCGGACAGGGAGACTGAAGCAGGCCAAGGCAGTGAAACGGATAGTAAGTCCGAGACCGGGCAAAGCGGGACCGGAGAGGACGGCGAAGCAGACGGCGCGTCCGGGGGCAGACAAAACGGTGCAGCGGGAAGCGAGGCAGGAGAGGACGGCGGATCAGATGGCGGATCCGAAGCCGGACAGGAGGCGCCTACCCGGGAGGACTATGATTTTTCCTCTGATGACTGGAAAACATTGGAATTTGCCTTGGACGGCACTGTTTACAGCTTCCCGCTGACGTGGGCCGATGTGGAGGCTATGGGGTATCAGCTGGAGGAAGCATATCGGGAAGAAGAGCTGAAGCCCTATTATTATACCATGGTGGGTGTGGATGTGAAAAACGAAGAGGCAGGGAAGCAAATTCGCGTGCTGTTTAAGAATTTTGCAGAGGAAACCCGGAAAATACCGGACTGCGATATATACAGGATTGCATTTGAACTGTTCTCCTGGCGGGATGTGAATGTGAATATAATGCTGTGCAACGGTGTGACATTCGGTATGACGCCGGAGGAGGTCATAGCGATTATGGGTGAACCGGAGAATGCCGGCGGAGATGAAGAAGTGGATTATTCCTACGGAAAGATGGACTATGTGGACCAGGGAGAGGACTATAAAAACTCTGTTACCATTGAATTCTGGGACGGCGCAGTGGATGGAATCACCATCACCGATGGGAGATAGTTCTTTTACGGGGCAGCGGCAGCAAAATGCTGCAGTCTGCTCCGTTCCTGTCGCCGCCATCAGCCCCGGACTTGTTATTTGCGCGCTGCCTCCACGGCACAGGTTTCCACACAAAAGCCCCTGTGTCCGCAGCAGGTACAGGTCAGCTTGCGGAGCGTGGGCGTGTGATTTGCAAAAAAGGCTTCTTTGATGGAGGGCTTAAATACCTTGTGACATTCGGGGCAAATATAAGCCACATTCTTGAAATAGTACCTGCTGACACAGCTCCCATAGGGAATCATAACCGCTATCCAAAGAATAAACGGCTGCCATATCCCGGTTGCGATCCACAGTACGATGGAGCTCCATTGCAAAACACTTACCGGAATACCGGTTAACAGCATTGTTCGATGGATTTTTCGCAGTTTCTGTTTGCTTGTCATAATTGTCGCTATGTCACCAATGGATTCAACCGAGAATTGTCCTACACTTTTCAGACTGCGCCGAATATCCTCAATCATATTCAATTTTTTCTGCATTTCGGATAATTCCTCACGAGACGTCTTTTCCTGCTGCTCCAGCAGGACCTCTATCACCTTTTCGGGGTGTTCGTCATGGAGAAGCAATTCGATGCTGTTAATAGGCAGACCCGCTTCACGCAGAAAACAGATAATACGCATACGTTGGAGATCATCATGGGAGTAGAGCCTTCTTCCTCCCTCGGACAGTTCGCTGGGTACGAGAATATTTCTCGTATCATAATATTGTACCGTCCGGACAGTTACGCCGCAGAGCTTTGCGATTTCGCCTGTTGTGTATTTTGACACAGCTTTCACCTCCTTACGCTGCTCATTTTACATCATTACGCAGCGTCACAAGCAATACCTTATGCAGGGTGATCTTTGAATTTTGACTTCCTTTACATAACCTTTGCACTTGTTACCATTGGTGTTTGCAATCTTTAGTATACGAATAATTTTACGAGATTACAACGGTGGGGTCATTACATATTATCTCGGGATAAATAATATTGGAACATTTTGACATAAGCCAAACACTGTTTTTTATGGAGATGAGAAAAGGTTTACAGTTGCAATGCGGTTATATTCTATATACGGTTTAGTAAAAAAGAATCGATGTGCCCACTTTGTGGTTTAAAATTTGTGCCGGCCCATTCCGTTTGGCACCAGGATCCCGGTCCTTATAAGAGTTTCTTTTCAGGATGATATCTGCCACTTTTTTATGAGGATCTTGATGAGAAAATAAAGAATCACAAAGCAGCAAACGACTTTTGTTGTGGGATTTATGGTACATGGATTCACGATACCTATGTCACGGCAGTATCTTGAAGTGTTCCGGGAAAGCCTGTAAAATCAATGATTTCAGAGCAGAAAGGGGCACTTTCTACACCATTTTTGAAAGAGCCTTGATTTGACAGTAAGCATCAAAGGGTAGTTTTACAGTGCTGTGAGAACAGCATAATGGAGGATATTAACGGGGAAAATAAGTATGGAAAAAGGAAAGCGCAAACAGCCTTGAAAGGGAAAATAATTCGCACAAATTCTGCTGATGAATAGGCTCT